>NZ_DEIR01000009.1:0-39507 GCF_002352555.1 Psychrobacter sp. UBA2769
TGGCTTATCCCGAACTGGGGTTACTTAAGAAAGATTCTTGACCCTCATATTTGACTTAGGCGGCCGATGTATCTAACTGCACTGGTTGTACTCGACTCTTTTTACCATCAACCGCAGCATTTAAGTTAACAAGGAAAATCGCAACAGCGGCAATAACACCGGGGATGGCGATAAATAAGAAGTTCGTTTGATGGCTTAGCTCAAGTGTCAGTAACGCTCCAGTCAAGATAGGACCTACGATAGCGCCAATGCGGCCGATACCTGATGCCCAGCCCATAGCCGTCGTACGTACAGCAGTCGGGTAGTATTGAGCGACAAAGGTGTAGAGCAGTATCTGTGAGCCAATAGTGGTTGCACCTGCAATGGCAATCAGAGTATATAGCACCACCTGAGGGCTATTGTAGCCAAGCAGTATCAACGACACCGCACCTAAAGCAAACATAACGGTCAAAACAGGTTTCAGGTGGAATCTATCAGCCAGTACACCGCCACCAATAGCACCGACCATACCGCCGATATTGAGTGCAAATAAGAACAGCATACTAGCACCTAGCGAGTAACCTGCCTGAATCATAAGCTTTGGTAACCAGCTGGCGAGAGCATATACCATCAACAAGCACATAAAGAAGGCTACCCAAAACATAATGGTGGTAAAACCTCTGTTTTTTAGGAATAACGCTTTGATAGGAGCGTCATCGCCTTTGGTTGGTTCATCTAATATTAAGTTGGTTGAAGCCGTGATGGTCTCTTGTGGTGCAAGTTTGCGGACGATTTTTTTGGCTTCATCATGTCTTTTTTCTTTGACCAAATACATTAAGGACTCAGGAAGCATTTTCCAGATAATTGGCAATAGCAGGGTAGGTATTCCTGCAATATAAAACATAATCTCCCAACCGTAATCTACCACCAAAAACGAGCCTAATAATGCTGATGCCATTCCGCCTATCGCGTAACCACTAAACATAATAGCGACCAGAGTACTACGGATACGTTTTGGCGCATACTCAGAGGTCAGCGCTACACAGATGGGCATCACGCCGCCGATACCAAGACCAGCAATGAAGCGTAAAGTAGCAAACTGCATCGGACCATTAGCAAAAGCACCGAAAAAGGTAAAGCTACTGAATAGACCGACGCAGATCATGATGGTCTTTTTTCGACCGATTTTATCAGACAAAGTACCAAAAATCATGGCACCAAACATCATGCCAAAGAGTGCTGCGCTAGCAAGAAAGCCTGCTTGTACCGCGGTCAATGACCACTCCTCCAAGAGTAACGGTAGAGCCACGCCATAAATAATAAGATCATAACCATCAAAGATAATGATCAGTAGACACCAAAACAGTACCTTCCAATGAAAAGGAGCAAATTTGGCTTCATCAATAACTTTATTGATGTTTAAGGTTGGTGATTCCATTCGTATTTCTCCATGGGTAATATCCTTATAAGTGTCTAACAAGTTATTGTTTTCTAATGATCAAGTCAAAAACTATCTAAGTATTAGTTTATACCTAGAAGGTATGGCGTTTTTATTAACAGATGGGAGTGTAAGAGTGTATAGATAGCTTTGATAAAAGAAGCAGAAAATGAAAAAGAGATTTTCTTTAAGCAAACGCCTTAATAACCAATCAGGCTACGGATATCCGTTATATTTCTTTTTTATGAGAAAAATATGTGCTTATTATTAATAGCTAATATCTATTAAAAGATAGGTAAAAAAAGATTGCTCATATATCTAAAAGATATATGAGCAATCTAAATGTGAACAATAGCCGTCATACAAACACCGCCAACATTGCAAATGGCAGTGAGTGTAGTTGGACAAAGGCTATAGCACTATTAGTGTTTCAAATACTGTCGCACAAGCTGATTAAATGCTTCAGGTTGTTCAATATTTGAGATATGCGAGGCATCGATGATGGCGAGCGTAGCGTTAGGGATGTGATCGACCATATACTGACCATCGGCAATCGTTGTCACTGGATCTTCAGCGCCTGCAAGCACTGTGACAGGCACGCGGATGCTCTTTAACTGCTCGCGAGTATCAGCGACAGATAATGCCTCGCAGCAGCTGGCATAACCCTCGCTACTGCCAGCTGCGAGAGCGTCAGATAATGCTTTAACTACATCAGGATAATTATCGATAAAACTTGCTGTGAACCAACGCGAAGCAGCGGTAGCGGCGATAGATTTTAGTCCTTGCTCACGTACCAATTGCGCGCGATCTACCCAAGCCGCTTCATTACCAATCTTTGCGGCGGTATTGCATAGCATCAAGTGGTGAAAGCGTTCAGGATGATTGATAGCTAACCATTGACCAGTCATGCCGCCCATAGAGATGCCACAAAAAAATGCTTTATCAATATTTAAATGATCAAGAAAATCAATCACATCTTGTCCAAGCTGATCCAAACTATAAGGACCTTTTGGTGCGGAAGACTTACCATGGCCACGGGTGTCGTAGCAGATAATAAAATAATCGTTTTGTAAGGCATCGATTTGCGGCTGCCACATATGATAGCTGGTACCTAAAGAGTTGGATAATAGTAGAGCAGGATTGCTGCTATCACCAAAAGTGGCATAGTTTAGGGCAATTTCTTGGTTATTAAATATGGGCATACTAAGCATCCTTATTTAGGATTAAAATGTTGAAGGCATATGTAGGGATGAGTATCACGCTTGATAATTAACCCGCTCAATAATCATTGCGATACCTTGTCCAACACCAATACACATCGAGCAGATGGCATAACGCTTATCAGTTTTCTCAAGTTGATTAAGTGCTGTTAAAATCAAACGTGCTCCTGAGGCGCCGAGTGGGTGACCAAGGGCAATGGCACCGCCATTAGGGTTGACGCGCGCGCTATCATCAGATAACCCTAAGTCACGCGTACAGGCGAGAGCTTGGGCGGCAAAGGCTTCGTTTAATTCAATGACATCCATCTCATCGATTGACAGTCCCGTTTGCTTAAGCAGCTTTTTCATCGCTGGTGCTGGAGCAAAGCCCATAATACGTGGCTCAATGCCTACCGTAGTTGAGGCCACAATACGTGCACGCGGCTTTAGATTAAACTTTTTAACCGCTTGCTCTGATGCCACTAAAAAAGCCGCTGCGCCATCATTGATACCTGACGCATTGCCAGCCGTCACGGTGCCCTCTGCGGTGACAATAGGGCGCAGTTTGGTCAACTTCTCAAGCGTGGTATCAGTACGAGGGTGCTCATCAGTATCGACGATAACAGGCTCGCCTTTACGTTGCGGGATGCTGACTGGAGTAATCTCATCTTTGAAAAACCCTGCCTCTTGCGCCACTGCGGTACGTTGTTGACTACGTAATGCAAATGCATCTTGGTCAGCACGATTGATATTGAATTGCTCTGCGACATTTTCAGCAGTTTGCGGCATGGTCTCCGTGCCATATAGCTCATCAAGCTTTGGATTGATAAAGCGCCAGCCCATCGTGGTATCTTCGAGCTTTTGACTACGACCAAACGCTTGATCTGACTTACCCATTACCAATGGCGCACGGCTCATGCTCTCAACGCCACCTGCAATAATAAGGTTGGCTTCACCCGCTTTAATCGCACGCGCCGCTATCGCTAACGCATCCATTGACGAGCCGCATAAGCGATTCACGGTAGTGGCAGGCACTTGATAAGGTAGGCCAGCTAGTAACGACGACATACGTCCGACGTTGCGGTTGTCTTCACCGCTCTGATTAGCACAGCCGTAGATGACGTCATCTACTTGTACCCAATCGACATTGGCATTACGTTCCATTAACGCCTTGATAGGGATAGCCCCTAAATCATCGGCACGTACTGGTGCTAGACCGCCGCCGTAGCGACCAAAAGGGGTGCGAATGGCATCGATAATATAAGCATTATTTAAACCAGTGGTTGAAACAGTCATCATCCTTGTCCTTTTTATTATTTTGAATTGGTAGCGTCAATTAATGTCGCACCAGTCAATGCTTGTAAGTCCGCAAAGCTTAAGCCATCGACCATTTCAGTGACGGCTAAACCTTTATCAGTGACATCAATGACACATAAGTCAGTATAAATGCGATCAACACAGTTTTTGCCAGTCACAGGGTAGGTAAGCTTGCTAACGATTTTAGGGTCGCCAGTTTTGGTGGTGTGATTGGTCATCACAAAGACTTTTTTGGCACCGACGGCTAAGTCCATAGCGCCGCCAACCGCAGGTATTGCATCTGGCGCACCCGTGCTCCAGTTGGCTAAATCGCCATTGGCAGCCACTTGAAACGCGCCTAGTACACAGATATCGATATGACCACCGCGCATCATGGCAAAAGAGTCACCATGATGAAAGAAGCTGCCGCCATCGAGCATGGTGACGTACTCTTTTCCGGCATTAATCAGCTCGGGATCTTCTTCACCTTTAGCAGGTGGTGGTCCAAAAGCTAGTAAACCGTTTTCTGAATGCAAAAAGACATCTTTATCATCCGGTAAGTATTGCGCAATTTTGGTTGGTAGTCCGATGCCTAAATTGACATAGGCACCATCTGGAATATCTTGTGCAGCGCGCTCGGCGATTTGATCGCGGGTCAAAACAGTGTAGGAAGTATGGCTCATGATGACGCTCCTTATAGTTGGCAGTATTAAGCGGTGGCTGTAGTTGCTGTGCTAGCAGGCTGAATTTGCACCACATGCTGCACAAAAATACCCGGTGTAATAATGTGTTCAGGATCAAGCGCGCCAAGCTCAACCGTTTCAGAGACTTGGGCGATAGTAATATCAGCCGCCATAGCCATGATAGGACCAAAGTTACGGGCAGACTTGCGGTACACCAAGTTGCCCCAACGATCGCCTCTAGAAGCTTTAATTAAAGCAAAATCAGCCTTAATGGGATATTCAAGAACATAGTCTTTACCATCGATTTCTCGAGTCTCTTTACCTTCTGCGAGTAAAGTACCAAAGCCTGTGGGCGTATATACCGCACCGAGTCCCATACCTGCTGCTTGAATACGGCACGCCAAATTCCCTTGTGGTACTAGCTCCAGCTCAATTTTGCCAGCATGATAAAGCTCATCAAATACCCAAGAATCCGATTGACGCGGGAAAGAGCAAATGATTTTACGCACAGCACCTGTTTTTAAGAGCTTGGCAAGGCCGTGATCGCCATTACCGGCATTATTATTAATGATGACCAAATCCTTTACGCCTAAATTAATCAGGCCATCAATGAGTTCAGCCGGTTGACCCGCTGTGCCAAAGCCACCAATCATGATGGTGGCGCCATCTTTGATTTGACTGAGTACGTCAGTGATATTTTTATCTGCTTTGTTAATCATGTTTATATCCTATAAAAAGTCATATGAGGTAGTGTCTTTAAGATTGATAAGCGGTGTACAGGTTGAGTCATTGCTCTGGCACTACTTAATTTTTTCGTAAGAGACTTGCTCTTAATTGGCTTCATTATTAGAGGTCGTTAATGAGATAGATGATGTTGGTAGTAGGCGTTTTTTGGTCAGAATATAGTGAGCAATCATGCCGATAACAATGCCCCAAAACACAGAGCTTAATCCCAAAAAGCTCATACCCGATGCTGTCGCCAAAAAGGTAATTAACGCTGCATCTCTTTGCTCATCATTTTTCATAGCAATGGTGATATTGGCAGAAATGGCACCGATTAATGCAAGGCCGGCCAGTGCCGCGACAAGCTCTTTTGGAAGCAAGCTAAATACCATCACGATACTGCCAGCAAATAAACCGCCAAATAAATAGAAGATGCCATTAGCGACACCTGCGATATAGCGCTTTTCCTTAAGTTCATGCGCATCTTTGCCAGTACAAAGCGCGGCTGTGATAGCGGCAAGTACGATAGTGATACCACCAACACATGCAACTGCTAACGAGGCGAGGCTTGTAACACTCACAATAGGCTTGGCTGGCGTGTCGTAACCGCTAAGATTTAAAATAGCCATACCGGGTAAAAACTGGCCAGTTAAGCTCACAAGGATGAGTGGTATAGCGAGGTTAAACGTTGAGTTCCACGACCATTCAGGGGCAATAAAAGTAGGTATGGTAACGGCTAAATCGAAATGGACAGGGTTCATTTTGCCAAGTAAGACGCTTAAGATAACACCGCATATCAATACCCAGATCATTGTATAGCGCGGCGAAAAGCGTTTGGCTAATAAGTAGCAACCGAGCATGCTAAAGACGATAAATGGCATGCTATCAGTGGCTTTAAATAATTCTAAGCCGAACTGAAATAGAATCCCTGCCATCATGCCAGCGGCAATACCGTTAGGAATCCATTTTAATATTTTGTCGAAGTAACCTGTCGCTCCAACAATAAATATGACAATCGCCGAGATGATATAACCGGCAATAGCTTCATTAATACTCATCTGTGGAAATAGGGTGACTAGTAAAGCGGTACCAGGGGCGGACCATGCTGTAATAACCGGTGTTTTATATTTAATAGATAAATAAATACCAGGAATGGCAGCACCGATGGAGACACCCCAAATCCAAGATGCCATCATGGCATCTGAGACTTGTGCAGCTTGTGCGGCCTGAAAAAAAATAATCAAAGGACCCGCATAAGAAATAAGAACCGCTAAGAACCCTGCAACCGATGCGGAGAGCGACCAGTCGTTTTTTAAGGTTTGGATTACAGAGGCCATATTGCTTCCTTGCAAATTAGCATTCGTTACGGGGTTGCAAATTAAGATGCATGCTACTAATTGGCAGATTTATTATTAGCCTTCGTCGCCACCGCCCACAGGAATGGTACTACCAGTAATATAAGAAGACTCATCGGATGCTAAAAACAAGATGGCATTGACTTGCTCATCAATCGTGCCGTAGCGTTTCATAAAGGTGCGATCAATGGTCTGATCAACCACCGCATTCATCCATGATTTTTCATCATCAGTTAATGGTTTGGCGTTACGTGGAATCTTTCTGGGTGGCGCTTCAGTACCGCCAGTTGCCACAGCATTCACACGGATACCATCGTTTGCATACTCAAAAGCGAGCGATGCGGTCATGGCGTTCACGCCGCCTTTCGCTGTCGAATAGGGTATGCGGTTGATACCGCGAGTAGCGATAGAGGACACATTAACAATAGTGCCTGATTGCTGTTTGACCATGGTTGGTAAAACAGCATGACAACACCATAATGTTGGAAATAATGAGCGGCTGATTTCCTTTTGGATTTCTGCTTCAGAGAAGCTGGTAAAAGGTTTCATCCATATTGCGCCGCCGACATTGTTGACCAATATGTCGATACGCCCATAGCTATCAAGTGCCTTATCAATAGCCTCTTTAGCACCTTGATGGGTTTCAAGGTCAGCTTGAATGGTAATTGCCTCTCCACCATCAGCGATAATTTCAGCCAGCACCTCTTCTACTAATGGAGAAAAGTCTGCCATGACGATTTTTCCGCCCTCACTTGCCAAACGTAAAGCGACTCCGCGTCCGATGCCTTGGGCGGCACCAGTAACGATACATACTTTATTATCAAATCTTTTACTCATGACAGTCTCCTAAAAATCTTGCTCATGCTTTGCTAGTAGAGTAATACGGCTAGGCTACGTTATTGTTCACTGGGCGTGAATTTTTCATAGTAAAAATTACTCGGTTTTAGATTGCTGCTGTCTAACCAGTTACTCACCGCATCCACCATCCCTAACGGACCACACAAGTAGACATCGACGTCACCATCGTTCAGCCACTCATTATCAACATGACCGGTAACATAGCCTTTACGCTCATGCTGGCTGTCTTCAGTGGCGACACAGGTGCGGTAGTCAAACCAAGGGTGGTTTTGTTTGACTTCTTCTAGTTTCTCAACTTCTATAAGATCAAAGTCGTTGGTGACGCCGTAGACCATCCTGACAGGATGATGAGCACCAGACACCTCTAAACTTTTTAGCATCGATAAAAAAGGCGCGATACCGGTACCACCTGCTAGAAATAGAGTTGGGCGAATTAGAGGGCGCAGGTAAAAGCTACCAAATGGACCCTCAAAATTAATCTCTTGACCTATAGTCGCAGTATCAGATAAAAAGGTGCTCATTTTACCGTTAGGAATATTGCGGACGACAAATTCGGCCTGATTGGCACTAGGTATAGAGCTAAATGAATAGGAGCGTGTCTCGTTAGAGTCAGGAATACTGACATTGACATACTGGCCTGGCAAAAATACTAGTGCATCTGGATTGTCGACTTCGACGCCAAAGTGAATGGTAGATTCTGACAGCACATTCAGCTGCTGTAGTTTGCCTTTGAATACAGACTTGCCGACTTTGCAGGCTTCAGAGGAGGTTGGTACTTTGATCACGCAGTCGCTTTCTGGAATCATCTGACAGGTGAGTACATAACCTTCAGCAGCTTCAGCTTCTGTCAGTGCATCTTCGATATACATATCAGGGTGCATGTCGTAGCTGCCAGATTCACAATGGCAACGGCAAGTACCGCAAGCACCATCTAGGCAATCCACAGGGATATTAAATTTTTGACGATAAGCGGCTTCGGCGACGGTTTCGTCGGCTTCACATTTGATGAAGCCTGTGACGCCGTCTTCGAACTGTAGAGCAATATTATATTCCATGAGAAATATCCCTTTTCAACACGTATTAATTAAAAGCTAGTGGCTAAATAATGAGTGAATAATGATTAGACGTGATAGACGTCCATGATTTGATGCACATAGTCATCTTTTAAGACCACATACTTATCCAAAATTTTTGGTTGGTCTTGAGTCATGTCTATTTTGTACTGAGAGTAACCCCAATAGGTATTGGTCTCGTGATAGCGAAAGGACTTGTTGATCCAGTTGAAACGCACCGTCACAATACCGTCATTGTCTTCGAGTAGTTCAATATTCGATAAGTTGTGCGTGGTACGCGTATCAGGTATGGTCGCTGATGAGCGCTCAGTCTCGATGCGGAAGATACGATCTTCAAGACCACGGCGATCCGGATAATAAATCAGCGAGATTTCTCGTTGTGGGTCGCTGATGAGCTGACCATCATCATCCCAACTTGGCATCCAGAAAGGGCAGTCTTCATCGTAATAAGTGAGCCATTCTTCCCATTTTTTCTCATCCAATAAACGCGCTTCACGGTATAGAAACTGTCTAATGTCTTCAATGTTAACAGTTGCATTTTTCATGATTGATATCCTTATTTTTTTGTCAGTTCTACAATAAATAGCAGAGTAATAATAAAAATGTATTAGTCGCTATTAGCACCGTGTAGCTGCTGCTCTTGCTCTAGAGCTTTTTTCATCTCTTCATGCCAGTAGCGATGTTGGACGGTATATAGCCCTTCATCTTCAGTCTTAACACCACTCATCAAAGGTTTAAGGTCAATAGCGGCAGCGCCTTCATCTGCACCTTGAATCCAATGCTCAGAGCCTCGGCACATATCATTCCATTCAAGCTTGATACCGTTATAACCTTCTTGACACGAGCGGAACTCTTCTAAGTCATCAGGTGTTGCCATACCAGTAACGTTAAAGAAATCTTCATACTGACGAATACGGCGTGCACGTGCCTCATCGCTTTCGCCTTTTGGTGCGATACACCAGATACTGACTTCAGTTTTGTCAACCGCGATAGGGCGGAGCATGCGAATTTGTGAGCTGAACTGATCCATGATGTAGACGTTTGGATATAGGCATAAATTACGTGAGCGCCCAATCATCCAGTCCGCCATGGCTTCACCGTAGCTGGCGACATAGTCATCGCGATAAGCATAGTTTGGACGGTCTTGTGGGTTTTCCCATTGTGTCCATAACAGCATGTGACCGTTTTCAAAAGAATAAAACCCACCGCCTTGTCGACCCCATTTGCCAGCGTTCATGGCTTTGATATTGTCTTCTTTGACAGCTTCAGTTTCTTTACGGCGCGCAGTTGTCGCAGCGTAGTTCCAATGGACGGCTGATACGTGATAGCCGTCGGCACCGTTTTCAGCTTGCAGTTTCCAGTTACCATCAAAGGTATAGGTTGAGGTGCCGCGTAACACTTCTAGACCTTCTGGCGACTGATTGACAATCATGTCAAGAATTTTGGTAGAGCCGCCAAGCCAGTCTTCGATTGACTGAACATCATCATTTAAGCTGGCAAAGATAAAGCCTTTATAATTGGCCATCTTCACTTGTTTTAGGTCGTGTGAGCCTTCTTTATTGAAGCATTCTGGATAACCTGCATGTCTTGGATCTTTAACTTTAAGCAGCTTACCTGAGTTGTTAAAGGTCCAACCATGAAATGGGCAGGTGTAAGTGGCTTTATTGCCTTTTTTATGTCGGCAGAGCTGTGCACCACGATGTGAGCATGAGTTAATCATGCAATGCAGCTCGCCTTCTTTATTGCGGGCAAGAATAACAGGCTGACGACCAATGTATGAGGTGTAGTAGTCGTTGTTATCAGGAACTTGAGACTCATGAGCCAAATACACCCAATTGTTTTCAAAGATGTACTTCATCTCAAGCTCGAACAACTCTTCGTTAGTGAAGGCGCTACGATGCAGGCGATAAATCCCTTTTTCACTGTTCTCTTCTAAAAAATCATCAATAGTGATGTCTGATCCTTCAGGTACTAGATTGATACGCTCGCTCATGGCTGCCTTCCTTGTATAATGACGGTATAAAATGAGATTAGAAGCTAACGTTTGATACGACAACTGAGGACATATCAAACGTAAGTCGCTAATAGTTATTAATTAATGCTATTTAATATGAGTGCTCATTAACCTTGAGCACGGCGGCGTTCTACTTCGCTGCCTTGTATAGCTTGGTCAATGTCTTTTACTAAATGAAAGTCAAAGTCGATACTTGCGTAAGGCTTATCAAGCGCTTTTTCTTTTAGCTTGTCCGCATCTTCGACCATCGTTACCTCTGGTACCAAGCCTTCGCGGCTTGCAAAAGCAAAGTCATCCCACAGATACTCATCACCATCGATGTTAATCTGCGTGGTCAGTTTGCGATGACCATCAGCACTGGCAAAGAAATGAATGTGAGCTGGGCGATGACCATGACGTCCTAGAGCGCCCAATACTTTTTGCGTCATTCCTTCTGGTGGTACCGAGTAACCTAGCGGCACGATGCTGCGGAATGCATAATTTCCGTTTTCATCGGTAATGATGCTACGACGTAAGTTGAAATGAGACTGTGATTCATCAAAGAAAGAGTAGTTACCTAAGCTGTTGGCATGCCACACTTCAACTTTTGCATTTGGAAGAGGCTTTCCATCTTCACCATAAACAGTGCCTTGCATAAATAGCACGGTGCCATTGTCAAGGTCAGTGCCATCATCTAGACGCGCGAAGCCTTTTTCTTCTGGCGCACCAGCGACATAGAGTGGACCTTCAATAGTACGCACAGTACCACCGTCAAGACCGGCTGCTTTTAAATCCTCTTCAATCATTAAATCCATGAAGTGATCGAAACCCAAGCCTGGTGATAATAAACCAGCTTCTTTGCCCAAATCACCGATAAACTCAACGCCAGACCAATATTCATCTGCAGTGATTTTTAAGTCGTTAATGGTTTGCATAAGGTCGGTCACGATACGCAAGACAATCTCTTGTACGCGTGGATTGACTTGCTCAGGGAAGTCGATTTTGCCTTTGATGAACTGAGTGGCTAATGCTTCAATTTGGCTGCGTTCCATGTCTCTCTCCTTGTTGAGGACTGTTTTATTAAGGGGTAATTACAGTGAGTATTCTTACTCAGTTTTTATAGGTTCTGATATCAGCTGTACTGGCTTGCTTTAGCTGTCATCACTACGAACAGATGATGGATGACGTAACAATGGTGTCACTTCAACCTTCATGTACGGATAGAGCGGTAATGACATCATAATGTCGTGTAGCTCTTCATTACTCTCAACATCAAAGATACTGAAGTTAGAGTACTGACCGGCTATGCGCCAAATATGACGCCATTTACCTTGCTCTTGGAGCTTTTGTGATAATGCTTTTTCGGTGGCTTTAAGCTCGTTGACCTTGTCGGCATCCATATCTGTTGGGATTAAGACATCCATTCTGACGTGGTATAACATAATTATTTCCTTATATTTGATGACGGGTAACTTTGTTAGCTGTTACAGCATTTCAGTTTGAGCATTAGTGGCAAATTGCGGCTTCGATGATTTAAGTGAATTATTGATTGCTTGTTTGGCGTAGTGATAGACTTTATCGCTATCTACTTCGATGCCAAGACCTGCGCCCGTAGGTACATTTAAACCAAAATCTTGATAATCAAGAGGCTGTACTAAAACGTCTTCGGTTAATAGTAAAGGACCAAAAAGTTCTGTATCGAAATTTAAACTGGGATAGGTTGAGAATACATGGGCGGATGCGGCTGTACCGATAGGACCTTCAAGCATAGTGCCACCATAGAGCTCGATACCTGCTAGATGTGCCATTTGTCCGATTAAGCATGCTGCTTTTAATCCGCCTGCTTGATTGATTTTCACGGCAAAGACGTCAGCACAATGATCTGCAGCTAAGGTAAAAGCATTCTGAGGATC
Organism: Psychrobacter sp. UBA2769; assembly: GCF_002352555.1. NCBI lineage: Bacteria > Pseudomonadati > Pseudomonadota > Gammaproteobacteria > Moraxellales > Moraxellaceae > Psychrobacter > Psychrobacter sp. UBA2769. Next base: position 12,511 of record NZ_DEIR01000009.1, read on the forward strand.
TTGGACAATTTCATCCGCCATAATGGCCACATCGAAATGTTCGGTTAAGCGTTTTAGGGCGGCTTTATTGCGCATTGAGACAGGTTGTTCTATTAAATCAACGCCGCCAGCTTGCAATAGGTTAATACCTTGCATTGCTTCAAGCTCTGTCCATGCTTGGTTAACATCAACTGTAATGCGGCAATCAGGCAGCGCTTTTTTGATAGCCAATACGTGGGCAACATCATCAATAATCGGATTGCTACCGATTTTTAATTTAAAAATACGATGGCGCTTTTGCTCAATCATGCGCTTAGCTTCGGCGATATCGGTCGCTGTATTGCCGCTGGCAAGCGTCCATGCCACTTCGATACGGTCACGAACACGACCACCAATCAGCTCACTTACTGGTAGGTTTAGGCGTTTACCTTCGATATCGAGTAGGGCAGTTTCAATCGCGCACTTTGCAAAGCGGTTGCCATTGATATGAAGACTTAGCAGCTGCATGGCTTTTGCTGTGCTAGTAGGCTGTTCTTTTAATAACAGAGGCGTAAAGTAGGTGTCGATATTAGTCTTGATGCTATGAGGGCTTTCTTCTGCGTAGCTTAGACCGCCAATGGTGGTTGCTTCACCCCAACCTTCATAGCCATCTTCTGTTTGAATGTGCACCAACACCAAAACTTGTTCGTTCATAACGGTACAAGCGAGCTTATGAGCTCTTATAGTAGGTATCGGTACCAATAAAGTATTAATTGAACGAATCATAACAGTCCCTATTAAGTTAATGCTGCTTCCTTATGCTTAATAAGAACTATAGTTGCTGTATAACGACATGTCTAAGACCCATTTAGTCTATTATTAATACCTTTTAGGTATTTTGATAACCAACCCGCACCATGTTATGTTCTTTAGGTATCGATAAGCTTATAGATCACTCAAGGAATAACATTCAATGGAATTGAGACATTTACGCTACTTTGTAGCGGTGGCAGAGGAAAAAAGTTTTAATAAGGCAGCAGAGCGTTTGTTTATTTCACAACCACCACTGAGCCGTCAGATAAAACAATTAGAAGAAGAGATAGGCGTCACGCTCATTGATAGGGACAATCGCCCTTTAAAACTTACTGAAGCTGGCGAATTTTTTTATGATCATGCTCTACAGATAATAAAAAAATCAGATGATCTGCGTGCTATGACTTTTCGTAAGGGTAATTTTGACAACTCACTCTCTATAGGTTTTGTATCGTCGATATTATATGGCATATTGCCAAAAGTGATTGCGCGCTTCAGAGAGGTCTATCCAAATATAGAAATTAAGTTATATGAGTTAAACTCTTGGCAGCAAACACAAAGCTTGGTAGAGGGTAAAATAGATGTTGGTTATGGAAGGTTATTATTCGAGGATGCTTCTATTAGGCGATTATTATTAAGAGAAGAGAGCTTAGTCGTTGCTGTTCCTGTTAAACATCGTTTGGCACAAGAGAAGCAAAAGAGCATTCGTTTAATGGATTTAACCAATGAAAACTTATTGTTATATCCGATGGCACCTCGTCCTAGTTTTATTGACTATGTCTTAGAGTTGTTTGAGGCACGCAATCTAAAAGCAAACTATTTTACTGAGGTACGTGAGCTGCATATTGCTTTAGGGTTGGTAGCAGCAGGCGAGGGCTTGACTATCGTACCAAAAACGCTTGAGCATCTGCGGAGTCAGGAAGTGACTTATATTCCTTTCGAGGACGGGCTTTTAACCTCGCCTATCGTCATGAGTGTGAGACACTTTGACAAATCAGAGCTATTAAAAATATTGTTGGAGGTGACTTATCAGATTTATGATGAAGAAGGGTTTGATTATAAACGTGAGCAAATTTGAGAGACCCTGCACTCATTAAGAATCCTAATATGAACTCATAAAAGGATAGTTTTATGCAAGAATTTCATTATAAAGCCTTACCAGTTGACGTTCATTTTGGCGTGGGAAAGTCAGCTGAAACCAAAGATATATTACTTCAACATGGTTATCATAAGGTATTAGTGATTACGACACCTGGTCAAGAAGAAGCGGGTCGTAAATTGGCAAAAGAACTACAAGAAATCTGTGTAGGCGTGTATCCGCATGCTGTCATGCATGTGCCAGTTGACGTGGCGAATAAAGCAGTAGAATTTGCCAAAGAGAGTGATATTGATTGTTGTCTAGCTTTGGGCGGCGGCTCTACAATTGGACTTGCAAAAATAATTGCTTTAAAAACACATTTACCTATCGTTGCCATACCGACTACCTATGCCGGTAGCGAGATGACAGCCATTTATGGTTTGACCAAAAACAATCTAAAAACCACTGGCAAAGACAGTTATGTCCTACCTAAGGTAGTGATTTATGATCCGAAGTTAAACCAAGCATTACCCGCTAAAATCTCAGCTTGCTCAGGTATGAATGCTATGGCGCACGCTGTAGAAGCGTTATATGCTGAGGACAAAAACCCAATCATCAGCCTGATGGCGATTGAATCTATCAAAGCATTAAAGTCTTCCTTGCCTGTGCTTGTCAAAGAGCTCACCAATATTTCAGCCCGCCAAAAAGCAAGCTATGGTGCATGGCTTGCGGGTATTTGTCTTGGTTCGGTTGGTATGGCCATTCACCATAAAATCTGCCATACCCTAGGTGGCACTTTTAACCTACCGCATGCGCAAGCACATGCCATTACGCTTGCGTATTCAGTACACTACAATCGTAACGCTGATATTGAAGCGATGGATAGACTGGCAGAGGCTTTGGACGTCAGCAGCCGTGAAGAAGTTGGCTTGGCAATTTACCGTCTAAACCAGTCTCTAGGTATTGAATTGGCACTAAAAGATATTGGTTTACCTGAAGAGGGCCCCGCTGATGTGGCAAGGATGGTGTGTGACAGCCCTTATTATAATCCTCGTGAATACAATTACGATGAATTAGAAGGCTTATTACAAAGAGCTTATAAAGGTTTACCGCCTGCTTAAGTATCATTATAAATCTGTAGATTTCAAGGTTGAACTACCTCAAAATTATCAGAGAGTAAATATTAAACAAGCAGGTTGCTGTGACAATATTATTCGCTAACAAATTGCCAAGTCCACTAACAACCAAATGAACTGCACTTGTATAAAGTACGACATCTCGCTGACAACGACTTTGCTGAGCTGTACACATAAGTAATTACCCATGCATACTCTCTCAGCAATTATTCAACCACGTCAGTCATTAACCCGTATTGCGTAGACCCGCTGCCAAAGCATTGATACTACGTATTAATGGATCTTCAACAGCAAGATCATCGTCATTATCTGTAGCGTCTTTTTGTCTGGCACGTTTCAACAACTCAATTTGGATGTAATTAATCGGATCTAAATAAGCATTTCGCCATTGCAGTGACGCGGCAAGGCTTTGCTGATGCGCCAATAACGATGTCTGGTTAAGCAAAGAGTTCAAACCTGAGAAGGTTAGATGATGCTCATCGATTACCGCTTGCATAATCTTTTCACGTAATCCCTTATCTTCACATAACTGACTATAAGCCTGAGCAATGCTCATCTCAGATTTGGTAAACGCCATTTCAATATTACTAATAAATACGTTAAAAAATGGCCAGCAACTGTTCATCTCCCTCATTAAAGCTTCGTCTTCTTTAACGCTATGAAGAGCACTACCTACGCCATACCAAGCTGGTAGGGTAAAGCGTGCTAAAGACCAACCAAATACCCAAGGAATCGCCCGCAAGGTTGTTTTACTTGGCAGGCCTTTATTACGGTGCGCTGGGCGTGAGCCGATATTTAATAAAGAGATTTCTTGTACTGGCGTCACTTGTGAATAGAATTGATAAAACCCTTCGGTATGGTCAGTAAGCGTACGATAACTTTGTTCACCCGCATCGGCTAGACGCGCAAAGAGTGCTTCATAATTTGGTAGTTCAGGCGGTTGCACCACAAATCTTGTTGAGCACGCTTTAAGGGTACCAGTGATGCCCATGGTGAGCTCAAATACAGCGGTATCGGTGTTGGCATATTTGGCATAAAGGACTTCGCCCTGCTCGGTGACTTTAATTTCTCCATGCAGTGTCCCTGCGGGCTGAGCGGCAATTGCATTATGCGTTGAGCCACCGCCACGACTGACAGAACCGCCGCGCCCATGAAACAGGCGTGTTTTGATACCATATTCAGCAGCGATACGGTTAATGGTTTGCTGCGCGCTATAAAGCTGCCATGCAGACGTAATAATACCGCCATCTTTCGATGAATCTGAATAACCTAGCATGATTTCTTGGGTATTATCTGAGTGCGCAAGCAACCCTCGATATAGCGGATTGTCCAACACGGAAGGTAAGATCTTATCGATATTTTTAAGATCTTCGATGGTTTCAAACAAGGGTGCGACGGGTAAGTCAGCAGACAGCTGACCTGCATCATCAACCCTGCACAAGCCTGCAAAACGCATCAGTAGTAAGACTTCTAGTAATTGACTGGCATTGTTGGTCATCGAAATCACATAACTGCCGAAAGTATCTTGCCCGACCAGCTTACGTAATGTTGCCACAGAGTTCATTAAAGCCAATTGTTCACGGGTTTTATCAGTCAAGTTATCGGTATAAATGAGCGGTGTACCAGGCTTTGCAAGTAAACGCGTCAACCACTCTTGGCGCTCGGTTTCACCCAGCGTTTGATAGTCTGGTAAGTTCGAGGCATTGGCAAAAATATCAGCGATCACTTCACTATGATAAGACGACTCTTGGCGAATATCGAGCGCTGCTAGATGAAAGCCGCAAGTTTTGACCAGACGAATCGTATCGAGCAATAAACCCTCGCCATGTGCTTTGTCATGAGTATTGACACTTTTTCGAATGATGCGTAAATCTTCTAACAACTCTTGCGGGTTGGCGTAAGCATCGTGTGCGGCGTCGAGGTCTGTACCTTTACTTTGAATGTGGCGATTGGTCGCTTTTATTTTGGCAAGAATAATCGACAACAATCTGCGGTACGGCTCATTGTTGTAATCGTCAGGATTATAATAAAATACTTTTTGATCGAGGTTGGCATACTCCTTTATACGAGCATAAACGTCTGGTGCAATATTGATAATCGTATCGCTGTGAATGAGTTCACGGCGCAGTTTTTTTAGCAGTACTTGATAATGACGCAGCACGGTATCGGCATGCATCAATACCGCCATTTCTGTGGTGTCATGAGTGACAAAGGGATTGCCATCTCTATCACCACCGATCCATGAGCCGAAGCTCATGAAAGCAGGTAATGGGTAGTCTGTTAGCTCTGGATAGATGTCAACAATGGCGTCTTTAATATTACGGTAAACCTTAGGGATGGCATTAAACAAACTGGCATTGAAATAATGCAGACCATTATTTATCTCGTCATAGACTAAAGGCTTACGCGTACGCACTTCATCCGATGACCATAATAAATCAATCGTCTGCGCCGTTTTTTCTTTCGCTTGCTGGTAGGCAAAGCTGCCTTCTGCAAGATTGTTTAAGGCATCACTGTGCGTAAACAGACTCTGCAATAGGTTCATGGTCGTACGGCGGCGCGCTTCAGTCGGATGGGCGGTAAAGACAGGAATGAATTTCAGCTGCTCAATCAGTTCTTGCATCTGAGTAGGTTCAATATTGCGCTCACGACATTCAAGCAAGGTGCGGCGAAACGAGCCTTCCCAGCTTTGATCGGATTGCATACGCAAGGCATGACGCTGCTCGCGTAAGTAATTTTCCTCACTTAGATTTGCTAAAAAGAAATAGATAGAAAAGCTACGGATGACGTTTTTTAAGGTTCGATTATCTAACGAGGCGATGAAGTCGATGAGTTGTTGTTTGTTCGTGTCGTTAGGCGCGCGGCGTTGTTGGATAAAACCTTTACGCAGAGTTTCAATCGTATTAAGTGTTTCTTCGCCCGTCTGGCGAGAAATCGCATCTCCTAGGAATGAGCCTAATAAGCTGATGCGTTCACGTAATACGTCATTATTTATAGTCATCCTTAACCTTCTCGTTAAATTAGTGGGTAAATAGTCGTGCTAGGCTAATTTATATCGCAGTCTATTGTTTAAAACAATAGGTAAGAACGTTACTTATGACCATGTTCATCACTGTAGCCTATCCAGAAGTCTGCATTATCTACGCCAGCCTTTCTAGGATCAAAGATAGGATTAACCCCTAACTTCATCTGCGCATCGTAGTCTTTGAGCACCTTTAATGCAGTTTTACTGAGGAGTAAAATGGCGATAAAGTTTAGGTAACACATACTGCCAAAGCCAATATCACCTAGCGCCCACATCATACCGACAGATTGCACACTGCCTGAAAAGCAAACAATTAAAAAAATCAGTTTTAGTAAGTGCTTAAGAATGGGGTAGCGCAACTTGTTATCCAAATAAACCAAAGTAGTTTCGGCGATATAGTAGTAGGCAATTAAACACGTGAATGCGAATAGGAAAATAGCAATAGCGACAAATCCACTACCGTATTGGCTAAAAACAGTAGATACCGCTGCTTGTGTAAATGCAGTGCCGGCCTCAATGCCAGGCATATTCTCGACCAGCGCCACCCCTTCTGGGGTAGTTACGTTATACATTCCGGTTGATAGAATCATCAAAGCGGTAGCGGTACAAACGAGTACGGTATCAATGTAGATAGAAAAGCTCTGTACCAATCCTTGCTTAGCAGGGTGAGAAACTTCTGCTGCGGCTGAGCTAAAAGTAGCTTCTCCAGCCCCTGCGACATTAGAGAATACAGCGCGACGTACGCCCCATGAGATAGCAGTGCCGACCATGCCGCCGAATACAGCATCCATACCAAAGGCGCTTTTGAAGATGAGCGCAAACATAGAAGGGATATTGTGAGCATTAAAGGCCAATACAATTACCATCATAACAATGTAGCCAATGGCCATTACGGGAACTACTTTGCCAGCGAAACTAGCGATACGTTTTACGCCACCAAATATGATGATGGCTAGCAGTATGACAATTATGATACCAGTCACAAATGGAGGGATGTTAAATGCAGTGTTAAAAGAATCCGCGATAGTATTTGCCTGAACCCCAGGCACTAACACACCATAAGAGAGACAAGTCACGACAGCAACGACGATAGCAAAAGGCTTTAACTTGAGACCTTTTTCAATATAAAACGGCGAACCGCCTCGATATTGGTCGTCTACCTTATGCTTATAAACCTGTGCCAAAGTGGATTCAATAAAGGCACTGGCGCCGCCTAAAACTCCCATGACAATCATCCAAAATACCGCCCCAGGGCCTCCAGCTGCTATAGCCGTTGCGACCCCAGCAATGTTACCGACACCGATACGTCCGGATAGGGCCATACAGAAAGCCTGAAACGAGCTAACCCCTGCTGATGAGGTTTGTTTATCGAATAACAGTTTGATCATCTCTTTAAAATAGCGAATCTGCACAGCGCGGGTCATGATAGTAAAATAGATACCGACGCCTAGTGCAAGATATACCAGCGCGTCGCTCCAAATATACCCGACGATGGTATTAATGATGTTTTCCATAACTTTACTTCCTTGTAATGTTTTTGGCTACGCTGACATTAGTTCTTGGGACGTCCTTGCTTAATTTACCAACCAAATAGTTTTAGTTTGAGTGTATTGAGATAGTGCCTCAAGGCCATTGTCACGCCCACCGAAGCCCGACTGTTTATAACCACCAAAAGGCGTCGTAATATCCCCTTCAGAGAAGCCATTAATCGAGACGGTACCTGCTTTTATAGCGGCTGCGACACGGAAAGCACGGTGGATGTTTTGAGTATAAAAAGACGCAGCTAGGCCATAGCTACTTTGATTAGCAAGCGTGATGGCTTCTTCTTCAGTCTCAAAGCTGGTGATAGCGAGAATTGGACCAAATACTTCTTCCTTGAACAAGGTCATGTCTGCGCTGACATTATCAAAAATGGTCGGTTCGATATACCAACCACTGCCAACTTCCTCATGAATACGCCCGCCTGCAATTAAATCAGCACCTTCGGCTTTAGCAGTATCAAGATAGGTAACTACCTTATCGAAATGTGCCTTTTCGATCATAGGACCAATAGCGACTTCGGGGTCATAGGGAAGGCCTACTTTCCATGATTTGAGCCCTTCTTGTAGCAGGCCCAGCAAAGCTTTCTTTTGGCTAGAGTGCACTATTAATCGTGAGCCACAGCTGCAGTTTTCGCTCATATTCCAAAAAGCCGCTGACAAAATATGCTCAACGGTTTGCTCATTGATGAGGGCATCGGCAAACACCACTTGTGGACTCTTACCACCACACTCTAAGACCACTTCTTTTAGGTTGCTTTGCGCAGAATATTGCAGAAATAATCGACCGACTTCGGTAGAGCCGGTGAAGGAAATCATATCGACATCCATGTGCTGCCCGAGTGCCGCGCCGACTTCTTCACCAAGGCCGCAAATCAGCTGTAAGGCCGCTTTTGGTACACCGGCTTCATACGCTAATTGCGTCAAGCGATAAGCTGATAGTGACGTTAGTTCGGCAGGCTTAACAATCACTGAATTTCCGGTTATTAGCGCTGGCGCGACCTTCCAAGCGTACATTTGTGCAGGGAAGTTCCAAGGTAATACTGCGCCAACCACTCCAATTGGTTCTTGTACGATAAGCCCTAGTGCATCAGATCCAGTAGGTGCGACCTTACCAAATACTTTATCAGCAGTTTCGGCGTACCATTCAAAGGTTTCGATCGTAGCGGGTAGATCGGTGTTGAGGCATTCTGTGATTGGCTTGCCTGCATCGACACAATCTAAGGCTGCAAGCTCATCAATGTTTTCATGCATTAACTGGCACCAGCGCTGCATTACAACTTTGCGCTCTGCAGGCGACATCCGACGCCATTCTCCATTATCAAAAGCATTACGAGCTGCAATCACCGCAAGGTCAACATCCTGATGATTGCCTTTAGCAATACTACCGATACAGTTATTGTCGATAGGACTATGGTTAGGCAGTGTAGCGTCTGAGACCTGCTCAGCGGCTATAAGATGGCCTGCCCAAAGCTGTTGTTTTTTTGAGAGTTCGAATACTTGCGCTGTGGTCATACTCATTAGACTGTCCTTTTATATAAAGTGGTATTGTCGATACGAAGATAGCTTAACGACTATGACAATAGCGTTAAGAACGTTTGGGTATCTTCATCTGACATGGGAGTCAATGGTATACGTACAGATCCGACATCGATGGTACCGTTGATGCATCCGGCTTTAGCTTTTTGATTATAGTTGCCAGACTCCATAGAATGGATCGCAGGATACATGTGAGTCATCAGCTCTTTAGCACGATTCCAATCGTTTTGTTGTGTCGCTTTAAATAGAGCAACCTGTTCACCAGGGAAAACGTTAGCCGCACCTGCGATCCAACTTTTTGCACCCCAAAAGAAGAAGTCAACCGGTTGATCATCACAACCACAAACTACTTCGAAATTGTCAAATTTTGCTTGTAGCATGCGCAGCGCATGGCTGAAATCGCCACTACTTTCTTTAATGCCTGCGATATTTGGGTGTTTGGCTAGATGAGCGACCGTTTCAAATTCAATGCTCACACCTACGCGCGCGGGAAAGTTGTACATAATGATAGGCAGGTCTGTCGCATTAGCGACTTTTTCGAAATGAGCGATGATGCCTTTTTGATCTGGAAGGCTATAAGGATTGGCTGATAGCATTAAACCATCGTAGCCCAGCGTTTTTGCTTGATGTGCCAGCTCAATGGAATGATTAGTCGAAAGGCTGTTAATACCAGCGATTAAAGTGACTTTCCCCTTGGCAGTATCAGCAATAGTACTCAGGACGAGCTCGCGCTCTTCAGGTGAAAAAGTATAGTATTCGCCAGTGGTACCACAGGCTACGATACCAGTGACGCCTTTTTCTATAAAGACATTGACTAGTTTGATTAGAGTTTGCGTGTCAATATCACCATTGGCATCAAAAGGAGTAACGATAGGGACTAAAACACCATGAATGTTCATATAAATATCCTTATTTAATGATAAAAGTCGTTAGTAGGCAGCATGCCAATAGCGACAGTGAAGATTCTATGAATGATCATAGAAGTAAGGTCTTAATTATTTAAAACGATTTAAACGATAAGAAGCGGGGTCTATAATAGGAGTTTCATCGAAATATAAAGCTGTGATCATCTCGGCACTGACGACGGCTTGGGTTAATCCTAAGTGTTGGTGGCCAAAATTTAAAAGGACGGAACCGCACTTGTCGATAATGGGCAGCGAGTCGGCGGTCGAGGGTCTAAAACCCATCCACTGCGTGCCATTTTCACTATCGAGCGGGGTTTTTAGCATTGCTTGTGCTTGTTTGAGCAACATTTGCGCTCGGATCATATTTGCCGGAGCCTCGAGCCCTGCATATTCTACTGTGCCTGCTAAGCGTAATCCTGTGTCCATGGGTGTCATTATAAATCGACGATCCATACTCGAAACGGGTAGGTTTAAGCGTGTGGTCTCGTTAGGGAGCATGAAGTGATAACCACGTTCCGTATCGAGAGGGACTGAGACGCCCGTTAACTGTTTGGCTAAAGCTTTAGAATGCGCGCCTGCCGCTAGCATGACTTTTTTGGCATTAATTTGTTGGTTGGCCGTCGTTAAAGTGAAGCCATCGGCTGTCACTTTCGCACCCAAAACACGGCAGTTTTCAAAGACTTGACCACCAAGCTCTCTGAATGTATCACTTAGTTTTTGAGCAATGGCTTGTAGATTAGTGATATGCCCGGTCTCTGGGAAAAACAAAGCACCCAGCTGGTTATCTTTTAACTCAGGCTCAAGATTTAAGAGCGCTGTTTGAGAGAGCAGTTCGTTAGGCACCCCAATATCGTTAAGGCGCTTACCATGCGCTTTTAATTCGTACAGGCTAGTGTTCTTTTCGACCGTTAATAAAGACCCTTTCACCTTAATCCATGATGTTAGTTGCCATTTGTCGGCGAAATTCCGCCAAGCTTGTAGGCTTTGAGTATTGAGAGCTAATAGGGCTTGATGGCTATGAGCAAAAGGTTCTGGGCGCATATTTAGTAGCAGCTTAAAAGCCCATGGCATTAAGCGTGGTAGGTAGCGCCAGTCTATGCGTAGCGGTCCTTCAGGGTTTAATAACATGGCTGGTACATGCTGCAATATATTGGCATCAGCAATAGGAAAGACCTGCTCGGTGGCAATATGACCGGCATTACCATAAGAGGCCCCGCAAGCGACGTTATCAGCTTCTAGGATGGCAACTTGCACTCCACGAGCTTGCAGAGTTACAGCAGCGCATAAGCCAATGATACCGCCACCGATAATATGTAAATCAAACTCTTGATTGCCCATGCTGCTCTCACTTCCTTGTGATTATTAATATGATGCGTCTTGATCGATCTAATACTGCTTTTAGTCCCTACTTAAAAATCTTATAAATGTCTCTTAGAAGAGGTTTGTAAAAAAACCAAAGCCGTTATAAAGAGATACCCCATTTAAATGGGTCGCTATCTTGGATAATTAGAGAGGTCTCTGCGCAGACATGAGCATAACCACGAATTGTAGGGATGATAGTATTGTCAGGATAAGGGTGAGAAACGGACTGATTTTCGCTAAGCCTTTCAGCAGGTTGATAGCTGGCTCTAAATATACTACCGATAACGCTTTCTTGAACCCAAGTCTGCCCAGGAGCTAATAGGTCATCCGCTGCCAAACAAGCTAATTTGGCACTGGTACCGGTTCCACAAGGAGAACGGTCATAAGCGGCACCTGGGCATAAAACGAAGCTTTTGCTATTGGCACTGGCGAGCTCACTCTGACCAAACAGCTCTATATGATCTATTTCGCCATTATTAGCGCCAGTAATGCCAGCTTCATGAAGTGCAGATTTGATTTGTAAGCTAAACTGGGTAAGTGATTGGACATTACTCGCTTTGATGGCTTGAGGATGCTCACTCACTAAAAAGAACCAATTGCCGCCCCAAGCGATATCTCCATGCACAGGGCCAATATTCGGGACTTGAACTGCGACTTGTTTTTGGTAGCGATAAGAAGGTACATTTTGTACACTACAACTGCCGTCTTCATGCAGAGTAGCTTTTACCAAACCAACAGTTGTCTCAAGATAATGCTCGCCTGGAGTAATCTTTTTCTGATAAGCAAGTGAGGCAATTACACCGATAGTGCCATGACCACACATACCTAAATAGCCACAATTATTGAAGAAAATAACGCCAGCCTTGGCGCGAGGGTCAGTGGGCTCACACAGTAAAGCGCCAACAAGTACATCGTTGCCACGTGGTTCTAGAATGATGCTTTGGCGTAAATGATCAAAGTTTTGTTTAAAGTCGTGGAGTTTTTCTTGAATGGTATACCCATTAAGGTTTGGGAAGCCTTCGTACACCATGCGAGTAGGCTCACCGCCAGTGTGCGAATCAATGATTTTAAAATTAAAAAGTATGGCAGACATAATTAACTTCCCGATTCATCCATGAATTAAGGTGTGTTCGTAGCACTTAATTATTAATAAATAGTGCATAGATATAGAATGCCCCGTTTCGTAAAAGGGGGCTTGTTGTTTTTCCATGAATAAATGCGCATTTCTGCATAGGTTATAGAGCGATATAACGGTATAAAGGTCATATGTTATTAACCTAACGTGCTAAATAGTTATTAGGCTCTAGGGAAGCTCAGGGTAAAATGATTTTAAAGTTTATTTTTCTAATGAAGTATTTATGTACAGAGCCTAGATAGTAATAAGGTTTCTTTAAAATGTTTTTAGGGTTTAGCAGGAGAGCCCAAGAGAGGCTATATGGAAAATGTGCAAATGCTATCGTTAAGAGAGCCGACAAATGGATTGTCAAAACAGCTACAGGCTTATCGACCAAAAAACTTGCAGGAGTTTGTTGGTAACGTATCATTATTAATACCTTTGCTCGATACTATGGCGAACACGGTATTTTTTGTGAAAGACAGCCAAGCCTGTTATCAATTAGTAAGTAGGACACTGATTAAACGTAGTGGGCTCAAAGATAAAAAAGAACTTGTAGGGCTAACTTCAGAGCAAGTGTTTTCAGAGCCTCAAGGCAAAGATTACCTTAATCAGGATATGAAAGTGCTGAAAGAGGGCAGGGAGATTACTGATAGACTGGAGTTACATAGCTATGCTTCTGGACAGCTAGGGTGGTGTATCACGCAAAAGCTACCGGTATATAATACAGAACGGCATATTGTAGCAATGGTGGGCATATCGGTCGATATCGATGAAGATAATGAGCGAATATTGCGTAAGCACGCTCGCTTGGCAAGTGTAGAGGAGTATGTACGAAACAACATTGATCAAAAGATTCATATTGTGCATTTAGCGACGCTGGCGAATCTTAGTCAATCACAACTAGAGCGTACTTTTAAGGCAGTACTTAATATGTCGCCGATTCAGTTTGTACAAAAACTTCGTTTAGAGCATGCTATTCGTCTTTTGGCAGACCATAAGCTCACAGTGACGCAAATCTCTTTAAATTGTGGTTATGGTGATCATAGTGCTTTTAGTCGGCAGTTTAAGCAATTTACTGGAATGTCACCTATTAAGTTTCGTAAGATGCATTTTAAAATATAGTGACCAAGGTTTTTCTTTCGTATCATATTACAGGATTTCATCTCAGTAATAGAAGGGTGAACAGGTATATCGAATTTTAACTCTTAGAAATCGTAAGTATGATGAAAATCTAAGTACGACTGGTTTTTTGTTTTATAAGACTGGCCACTACTTTATGTAGCGCAAGGTTTAGCTCTATAGGCTCACGTTTTACTATTAACCCAGAATATAATCATTGATGCCTCTGCTGAATTTAGAAATATCTTAGCAATTATACTTTTGGCATCCACTGCATTTTCAAGCCTCTGAAGAAACGTTCATTTCTTGGGTTAACATCTTTATCAATATTGACTCGGTTACCGACTCCTTTCATTCATCTCTAGAGAAAACGACATTATTTCTAGGCAAATGTATAAGTAATCAAGTTTAAAGCCATGCTCACCCAAAATGATTTGTTATCTATTGTTAAGTATGGGCTGATGCTATGTATAATGCAGCACTAGCATCGTTTTCACCCATACGTCAATAAGAAGATTTTATTATGTCAAACAAGCGTCCCTTATATATTCCCATTGCCGGACCCGCTCTATTAGAAACCGCTTTACTGAATAAAGGCAGTGCTTTTTCATCAGAAGAACGTGATAGCTTTAATTTAACAGGGCTATTACCTCATAACATTGAGACGATTGAGGAGCAGTCTCTGCGGGCTTATCATCAACTGCGCTCCTTTACTAGTGACATGGATAAGCACATTTACTTGCGCAACATACAAGATACCAATGAAACCCTATTTCATCATTTGATTGAGCAGCATATAGAGGAAGTCATGCCGCTCATCTATACCCCAACGGTTGGTCAAGCGTGTGAAAAATTCTCGCAAATTTATCGCCGTAAACGGGGTTTGTTTATCTCATATCCTGAGCGCCATAAAATTGATGATATGCTGCAAAATGCCACCAAACAAAATGTCAAAGTGATCGTTGTTACTGACGGCGAACGTATATTGGGTCTAGGAGATCAAGGTATTGGCGGTATGGGCATTCCCATTGGTAAATTGGCTTTGTACACGGCTTGTGGTGGCATCAGCCCGGCTTATTGTTTGCCTATTTTGCTAGATGTTGGCACCAATAACCAACAGCTACTTGACGATCCTATGTACATGGGTTGGAGGAATCCACGCATCTCTGGCGATGAATATAATGAATTTGTCGATTTATTTATTCAAGCCGTTAAGCGTCGTTGGCCAGAGGTGTTATTACAATTTGAAGATTTTGCACAGGGAAACGCCACCCCGTTATTAAACAGATATCGTGACCAGTTATGCTGTTTCAATGATGATATTCAAGGGACTGCTGCGGTTTCAGTCGGTGCTTTGATTGCAGCGTGCCTAAATAAGGGTCAGAAACTAAGTCAGCAAAAAATAGCCTTCTTAGGTGCAGGATCGGCAGGTTGCGGTATTGCTGAGCATATCATTCGCCAAATGCAGCGCGAAGGCTTAACGGAAGAGCAGGCTCGTAGCCAAGTATTTATGGTTGACCGTTATGGCTTGCTCACTGATAGCATGACAGAACTACAAAAATTCCAAGAGCCACTTGTGCAAAAACAATCGGCTATTGAACATTGGGATAAAAGTCAGAAGCTCGGTTTAGCGCAAGTGGTTAAACAAGCAAAAATAACAGTATTATTTGGTGTTAGCGGACAAAAAGGTCTGTTTACTCAAGAGGTGATCGAATCTTTATGTGCTAATACTGAAAATCCAATTGTACTACCACTTTCAAACCCGACGTCCCGTGTGGAAGCCACCCCGCAAGAAGTCATGAATTGGAGCCGTGGTCGCGCCATTATCGCAACGGGTAGCCCTTTTGCTAATACCACTTTTAACGGTCAGTCTTTTGAAGTCTCTCAATGTAATAACAGCTATATATTTCCTGGTATCGGTCTCGGTGTTCTAGCAGCGCGAGCGACAGGTATCAGCGATAATATGTTGATGGCAGCAAGCCAAGCGCTTGCAGATATATCAATGGAGTACGAAAAAGCGCCCGGTGCCATACTACCGCCTATTAAAGTTATTAAAGAGATCAGTGAAAAAATAGCTTATGAAGTGGCACTGCAGGCGGTTGAAGATAAGCTGGCACTACCTATCACGGCGGAGAACCTACAGCGCCGCTTAAAAGCGAATTTCTGGTTACCTGAATATCGCAACTATCGTCGTACTTCTTTCTAGTTTTTGGAAAGTATATAGATAAATGATAGATAGCTGGCTGGCTTTAGACTAACCAACGTAACCTTGATTGGTCGTTAGCCAGAATTTGATAAATACGGTTGACCAGTTGCCGCTGAATTAATTTAACATAAAAAAAGCTGTTAGATCAGCAAGCATAACGGCGTTTTTTTATAGTTATCAATTATTCATTCATTAAAATCGTAAAAGCCCTCTACACTATTTTATATAACGTAGAGGGCTTTTTAGTTTCTTAGGCAGCTTTTTATTATTCCGTATTAGTTTTATGCCAACGTCATGCTATTGGTTTCTGTGCCAATTATCTGCTGTACAAAAATGGCAAACTCAGTGATAACATGATTCGTTTCGTGTCCAAGACCTTGATGCACACTCATTAAATGCGTAAAACCATGGGGTGCGCCAAGGACGGTATGAGTCCGCACGTTGATACCATAATCCTGTAGCTGCGCGGCATAAACCAGTGCTTCGTCATGTAAAATATCCAATTCAGCAGCCACGATATAGCTTGGACACATTTTTGTGTTATCACCATCCATGGGCGAGAGAAGTGCGTGCGGTTGTGTTAAGGCGCAATTTTGTAAATAAGCCGCATGAAACACTTCAACATCATTATAAGTTAGCATTAAGCCTTGACCATACAATTTCCAGCTTGGATAGTCGGTTCCGATATCTGTGATCGGATATAACAATAGTTGTGCGAGTGGACGCGGTAAATGTTGCAATTGCTGAAAAATATCAATTGTGAAGTGATCAAGCGTATTAATATATTGCTGTTTATCAAAGGATGGTGCAACAGTGGCGTTGCTCACCTGTTGCGCGACCACTGCCGCAAGGCCACCGCCTGAGCTGTCACCCGTTAAGACGATACGGGATGACGATGCGCCAAGGGTATGAGCATGCTTAGTTAACCAAATATAAGCCTCAAGACAGTCTCTAATAGCGGTGGGAGCAGGGTATTCCGGTGCTAGACGGTAGTCAACACTGACAACAGCCCAGCTGGTTTGTGCACAAACAACATGGCAGAATTCATGATCTGTATTGACATCACCGACACAGAATCCGCCCCCATGAAAAAACAGCATCACCACATTATCACAGTTTTTTTCAGGGTTATCGCCATTTCGTTCAGGGTTTTGAATGGTGCTAAACTCTGCTTGATAACAGCGAATAACCATATCACCACCATCAGCGTTGGCAATAACCTTATCTTGCCAGCTCACCGCATTGCCGTTTTCTTTATCGTTATGGTTTTTATTTTTAGCGTTGTTATCAGTATTTATTTGCTGCCATACGCTTGGAGATTGAATTGCGACCATCTCGGTTGCGAACTTTTTCCGTAACTGTATTAATTGCGTGGTTTGTATAGGCGGCTTGAGCTTGTGGTTCAAACCGATAATAAGTCTTATATGTGCATCAGCATGAGGGTACCGCTCAGCGGTAGGAGCCTTTAGGTAATGATTGATTCGCTCAATTAATGGCGTTGGTAGGTTACCCAATCCCTTTAAGAAATAATGCAGCACATGGCGCTGATTGGTACGTTTAAGCGCAGTAGTTTCTACTATCTTTACTGCCTTTGTCAGCAATGCATTTAGGGATGATGTCGGCAATATTTTCATAAATCCCCTTATTCAATCAGAATTAGCATTGGCTTTCATTTTATTATAGAGTAAGGATACCTACTGTCCATAAATAAAAACTACCATTAAAACCGCAGTATTGACAACATCCCCTATTTCTATATGGTCCGCCATCTACCTATATCTTCTGAAAGTTCTAAAAACCCCATAAAAAAAGGCTTGCCGCATCGCTGCGAACAAGCCTTTTTTAATATGTGGTGGGCCCAGTAGGACTTGAACCTACGACCAAAGGATTATGAGTCCTCTGCTCTAACCAACTGAGCTATGGGCCCTAACGTTAGACGCACAATGATACCTGATTTTTCTAGATTTTCAAGTAAAAGATAGGAACTAATCAAGATATTTTCATGCAGCGCTACTTTCTATCAAATATGACCACCAGCCAATGTCAGGCTGCGACCACCATCGACAGTAATTATTTCACCAGTCACATAACGGGCGTGCGCCAGATAAAGCACACTATGGGAAATTTCCTCAGGTTTACCTATCCGCTGCATAGGGATAGAGTTGATGATGTTTTTTTGCTGCTGCTGGTCAAGCGCTTGGTCGCCATCAGCCTCAGGTAAGATGTTCACGCCAGGAGCGATGCCATTGACGCGTACATCAGGTGCCATATCAAGCGCCAGAGACTGTACCATCATGCGATGCGCCGCCTTTGCCATATTGTAGACGGCATAATTTTTAAAAGGTTTATTATGCGCATGGATATCGAGTAGGCTAATGATACAGCCCTGCTGTGTCCGTAGATAAGGATATAACGCTTGGCTTAATAATAAAGGCGCTTTGGCATTGGTTAAAAATAACTCATCCCATTGCTCAAGATTGATATCAGCAAGAGGAGTTGGGTAAAAGCGTGAGGCGTTGTGTACTAGGACATCGAGTTGCTCAAACGCTTGTATGATATTACGAGTAAATTGCTGTAGCGTCTCGCTGTTATTAACAACCGCCAAATCTGCAAGGACGACGACCGCGCTATCAGAACGACTGTGATTCAGCGCATCGGCTAGGGCATTGGCTTCTTGCTCACTATGATGACAATGGATAATGACACGATAGCCTTGCTCATGGGCGGCACGAACAATAGCCGCACCAATACGCTTAGCGCCACCAGTTACTAGCATCACTGGCGCTGAGGTATTAGAATCTTTTGGTTGGCTTAAGCTAAATTCTTGGTTCATATTAAAGGTATTTTTATTATCTAAATTACTGGTTGAAAGCGCTTGTTTACAAGACAGGTTGTGCTTGTAAATGCTCAATTCTACGTTGTCGTAATGCTTCGCCAATCGCTGGACCTTTGAGGCTTTGGTCAATATTATCCATGCCGATTGCGTGAAAGCTGCCCAATGCCAGCATCATTTGGCGGTGCTGTATGGCCAGTTTTAAAACATGGCTAGTGACCAAGAGCTGCGAGAGTTTGTCCGGCGCTTTATGAGCGCTACAAGCTTGAATAAGATCGATTTTCTCAGCGGTGCTCAGCTGGTCTATAATGCTAAGCTTTTGTGCTTGCTGCACAAATAAAGTGGCAAATTGGGTTTGCGCTTTTGGCACTTTTGCGCTGTTTCCGATCTCATTAATGCCTTTAACCGCAGTTGCTATGTTATTTGATGCTATGTTATTTGATGCTGCGTTATTTGATGCTGTATTATCTGATTCTATGTTATCTGAATTCGAGTTTGTAGGTTTTAGAGCAAATAAATCTGTGTTGAGACTGGCCATTAATAAAGCCCAGTGCTGTGACAAATTTAATTGCATTTGACCGGCGAAATACAATGCGGTTTGTACAATCTCTCGTATTTGACCGTATTGAGCATGGCTCCAAACTTGATGTAGCGGGGCAAAATACTCTGTTAGCGCCCCAATCTCAAACAGCTGCTGCCAATATACTTGCGGCGACACTTGCATCATGGCACGGCTCGATTCTTGCCAAATGCGTTCACTACTTAAATGCGTAAGCTCGCCTGAGCTTACCAATTGACGCATCAATAGCAAGGTTTCATCGGCGATACTAAAGCCCAAATCATAATAGCGTCCATAAAAGCGAGCAGTTCGCAGTACTCGTAATGGGTCTTCGCTAAAAGCGCTTGAGACATGGCGTAGGGTTTTATTCTCAATGTCATCCAATCCACCGTAGTAATCAACGACTTTACCAGTGATGGGCATGTCATCGGTTAGGCTCTTGACTTCGATTGCCATGGCATTGACAGTCAAGTCACGACGTTGCAAGTCTTCACGCAAGGTGACATCAGGGCTGGCATGCACACTAAAGCCTTGATAGCCCAGACCTTGTTTGCGCTCCGTACGTGCTAGGGCATATTCTTCACGGCTAACAGGGTGCAAAAATACTGGAAAGTCTGCGCCCACTTGTTGGAAACCTGCCGCCAGCATATCTGCGACAGTCGCGCCGACGACGACAAAATCTTTGTCTTTGATAGGACGACCTAACAGTTGGTCACGGACAGCGCCGCCGACGAGATACACTTGCATAATAGTCTCTTTGTATTTATCCAGTATTTACTAAGTCATTTTGCCAAAAAAAACCAGTCAACACTCATTTGCGAGTACTGACTGGTTTTAGTATAGCAGACGGTTTCTATAAATAACTAACAGAAGACCGTCTTCGTCATGCGTTTATACGCTATATAAACGACTACTGCTGCTCACTTTCTAAATCTTGAGCTTCAGTGACCGCAAGCGCTGTCATATTCACCACACGGCGTGCCGTTGCTGATGGGGTTAGGATATGCACAGGCTTGTTAGCGCCTAGCAAGATAGGACCGATAGAGGCACTGCTGGTCGCCGTTTTTAGTAGGTTGAAAGCAATGTTTGCTGCATCAAGCGTTGGTAAGATAAGCAAGTTTGCTGAGCCTTTTAGGTTGCTTGATGGCAAGTCATTGGCACGGATATGCTCATCAAGTGCCGCATCACCTTGCATTTCACCATCGAAGTCAAAGTCGACATTCATTTCTGTCAGCAGCTGATGCACTTTACGCATTTTTACCGCGCTGGCACGGTCTGATGTACCGAAGTTTGAATGCGAAACCAACGCCACACGTGGCGTGATGCTAAAGCGACGTAACTGATCAGCTGCCAGTACCGTCATTTCAGCCAATTGCTCAGCCGTTGGGTCTTCATGGATATAAGTATCGGCAATAAAGATGTTGCGATCTTGCATAAGTACGGCATTCATCGCATAAAAATCACTGACGCCTTCTTTTTTACCGATGACTCTGCTGACGTATTTTAGATGGAGCTGATAGTAGCTGAATGTGCCACAAATCATACCATCGGCATCGCCATTTTCAACCAGTAACGCACCGATTAAAGAGGTCTTACGACGAACATCACGGCGAGCAAGTTCGATGCTGACGCCATTACGTTTGTTTTTCTCGTAGTAGCCCTGCCAGTAGTCTTTATAGCGTGGATCATCATCTTGATTGATAATCGTGATGTTTTCACCATCTTTTAGGCGTAGTGCAAGTTTCTCGATGTTCTTTTCGATGACGGCAGGACGACCAACCAAGATTGGATATGCCAACTGCTCATCGACCACCACTTGTACCGCTAGTAAGACATTGCTGTCTTCGCCTTCACAGTAAACAATACGTTTAGGGTCAGCTTTCGCGCGGGCAAAGATAGGCTTCATGACAAACGCTGAGTTATAAACAAACTCAGACAAGCGTTGACGGTAGGCTTTCATATCCGTAATAGGTAGCGTCGCAACCCCAGAATCCATCGCCGCTTTAGCAACAGCAGAAGCAATTTCGATGATTAAGTTCGGCTCCAAAGGTCCTGGAATCAAATATTCGCGTCCAAAGCTTGGCGTGCTTTCAACGTTTTTCACGTTGCTCATTGGCGTGGCTTCAACATGCGCCATGGCGGCGATTGCTTTTACGCAAGCAATTTTCATCTCTTCATTAACGGTCGTTGCCCCAACGTCTAACGCACCGCGGAAGATATAAGGGAAGCATAAAGCGTTGTTTACTTGGTTGGGATAATCTGAGCGACCTGTTGCCATGATGACGTCTGGACGTACCGCATGGGCCAATTCTGGCATAATCTCAGGCGTTGGATTGGCAAGGGCAAAGACGATAGGGTCTTTTGCCATACGGCGAACCATGTCTTCGGTCAATGTACCAGGCATAGACAAGCCTAAGAACATATCGACATCATCCATCACTTCTTCGATGGTAGATGCAGTGGTATCACGGGCATAACGCTGCTTAGTCTCATCAAGGTTTTCACGGCTGGTAGTAATGATACCGCGTGAGTCTGATACCAAGATGTTATTTTTATCAACACCAAGCGCACAAATGATATCCAAACAAGAGATAGCGGCTGCACCAGCGCCTGAACAAACGACTTTAATTTCTTCAATTTTTTTGCCAGTGATGAGCAAAGCGTTTAGCATCGCGGCGGCAACAATGATTGACGTACCATGTTGGTCATCGTGGAATACTGGAATGTTCATACGTTTACGCAATTCGCGCTCGATTTTGAAACATTCTGGTGCTTTGATGTCTTCTAGGTTAATACCACCAAAAGTAGGCTCTAAAGACGCAACGGCTTCGATGAACTTGTCTGGATCGTTTTGAGCAATTTCAATATCAAAAACGTCAATACCAGCGAATTTTTTGAATAGTACCCCTTTACCTTCCATCACAGGCTTTGATGCCAATGGACCAATATTCCCTAAACCAAGTACCGCAGTACCGTTGGTAATCACACCGACCAAGTTGCTACGAGCAGTATATTTAGCTGCTAAAGCTGGATCTCTTTGAATCTCAAGACAAGGTATCGCAACCCCTGGTGAATAGGCGAGCGCCAGATCACGTTGGTTGGCCAGTTGCTTGATAGGTGTTACTGAGATTTTACCCGGGCGTGGGAACTCATGGTAATGTAGGGCAGCTTGTTCAAACTGCTCTTTTTCCGTGGTAGGAGCATCCGTATTCAAAGTGATATCGTCATTCATAATAATTGCCATGGTTGGGATAATTGGAATAAAGTAAATGGGATAAAAAACTAACGTCTAAACCTCAAAACCATGAAAGATGACAATGAGGGTGCTTTTATACTAAAAAGGTCATGATTGGCGACTAGACATCAGGGTAAAAACAACAATCGTACAAAAACAGCTATTCTAGCATTATTGGCATTTAACTGCCTAGTCAGCTCGACTGAATAGTGCGAGCAATATAATAAAATGATATTCATTATTTCGCTAGTTGATGATGACAAATAATAGGGCGAAACATCAACCCTAATTGCATCATGTTTCAAAATATTACAGAATAGCCGCTTACTCGTATTTTATTAAGAAGAGCAACTAATCGGCATCTGCGGCGCATGCGGAGCAGGTGGTAAGGTATCAAGTTCGGTGGCGATGTCTTGTACGCTATAAGGGGTAGCAAGCAATTCAAAGACTCGATTTAACTCATCAAACTGTCCCTGTTCCGCCGCCGTGATAACGCGCTGCGCCATACTATTACGTAACACATAAACCGGATTATTGCTGCGCATCTCTTCAATAGATGCCTCGCTAGATAACGGCTGTAGCGCTGCCAAATACCGTGTTGACCAATCTAGCCAGACTTGCTGCGCCTCATTATTAAACTCAGCAGTCATTATTGTGAGCAGCTGCTGTTCATGAGGATGCTCGTTTGGTGCGACCAAACCCAATAGCGCGCGGAAACTATTGCTATAGTCGAGTAAGTTATCTTCTAGCAATGTCAGCCATTCAAAGGCAAGGGTTAAGCTGTCTTTGGCGTGTGGCAATCCCAGCTTACGGCACAGCCCTTGTTGATAATGCTGCATAAAGGTCGCTTCATACGGCGCTAGGCAATCAGCCAAGGTTTCGCGTGTGACTCCCTCTAGGCGCATAAAGTGCGGTAGCCAAATATTTAAGTTCCAATGCCCAATGGCAGGTTGATTTTGATAAGCATAGCGTCCGGTATGGTCGGAGTGATTGTTAATCCAAGCAGGATTAAAACGTTCCATAAAACCAAACGGACCAAAGTCTAAGGTGCTACCAGTAATAGACAAGTTATCGGTATTCATCACCCCATGCGCAAAGCCAATCAGCTGCCAGTCCGCAATCATACGTGCGGTACGCTCAACTACGGCTTGTAAAAATGCCAAGACTGGCGTCTCGCTATCACGGCATTCTGGATAGTAAGTATCAATCATATAGTCGGTAAACTCGCCGAGCAAGTCAGGTGCAAAGCTGGCAATCCACTCAACATGACCGAAGCGAATGTGACTGTCAGCAACGCGCATCAAGGCTGCTCCCGCTTCCAGTCGTTCGCGGCGCACTTTGGTATCTGATACCACAAAGCCCAAGGCATTGGACGAGGGGATGCCAAGTTGGGTCAGCGCATGGCCACATAAATATTCGCGAATGGTACTACGCAGTACCGCGCGCCCATCGCCCATCCGTGAGTAAGGGGTTAGACCAGCGCCCTTTAGATGTAAGTCTTGCAATTGGTCGTTATTATCGAGTACTTGCGCCATGAGTAAACCACGGCCATCGCCCAATTGTCCCGCCCATTGTCCAAACTGATGACCAGCATAGGCCATCGATAGCGGCTGAAACTGAGCTGGCACGTATTGACCACCCAATATCTCAACCCAACGCGCCATTAAATCTTCATCATCAAGCCAGCCCAATTGCTCGGCAACTTGCGTATTAAAATGACCGGCGCGCGGATTGTCTAGCGGTGTCGGCGGCTGCTCATGATAAAGGCGAGTGTCTAATTTGACGTAAGTATTTTGATAGCGCATAGGTGCCGTTCCAATATAGGGGAGTAGATTAATAAGGTGGTAGATATCGATTGGTCGCTCTATAAATGTAGATGCAAATAGTGAGTGCTGATATTCATAAACTCACTATAACATAGCCTTAATAATGCCGCGTTTCACTCTGTCCATCTCTTGTAATTAGTCCATAAGTAATTAGCACGCAAATCATTACCATAAAAAAACCCCCTATCTTTACAGATAGAGGGCAGGAGAGACTGACAATAAAGCAATTAAATCAGTAATCTTTATAAATACTTAAGCGGCTTTTGGGCTTTGACCGATAGAGCGAAACGCATTTTTTAGATTGCTGTTATGCGCCAGTATTTTTTGTTCAACCTTGGCATAATCCTGTTTTAGCGTTTCTTCAACTTCATGCAAGCGATCAGCAAATTCAGTCTTTTTCAGCTCAATGGTTTTGGCTTTTAGCGCTTGCCATTCTTCGACCGTCTGCGTAAAGGCATCGTATTCAAACTTAATACGATCTTGGAAACTCTTCATCGCATGAGGAATATCAAGTCCGTTTGCGGTGGCATTATCAATCTGCTGTTGGGCTTTTTTGAACTGCATTTGCACTTCAGCATGCTTGATGGTGGTGTCGTCAACCGTACGCAATTCACTCGTTAAACCAAGTTTAGATAAGCCAACAATCAACCATTTAGTTGGGTCATATTGCCACCATTTCACACCATTACGATAGTCGTATTGGAAGAAGTGATGATAGTTATGATAACCCTCACCCCACGTAAAGATAGCAAGGAAGAAGTTATCACGCGCACTATTGGTGTCGGTATAAGGACGCGTACCAAACATATGGCATAGCGAGTTAATAAAGAAGGTAAAGTGATGGGTCAATACCAAGCGCAGTAAACCTGCCAAGATTAACGTACCCCAAACATCACCGATTAACCAACCAACCGCAGCGACCATCGCAACGTTGGTTGCCAATACCCATAAACCATAATATTTGTGCTGAATCTGCAGCACTTTATCTTTGGTTAAGTCAGGAATGTTTTTATAGTCAAAGCGCCCGCTAGGGTAATTACGTAGCATCCAGCCAATGTGGCTAAAGAAAAACCCACGCTGTGCTGAATAAGGGTCATCCATGCGATCATCAACATGACGGTGATGGGTACGGTGACCTGACACCCAGTCAAAGGCTGAGCCTTGAACCGCAAGGGTTGAGCCTAGCAATAGGAAGTTTTTTACCAAAGGATGGGCTTTATATGCACGGTGCGACAGTAGGCGATGATAGCCTGCGGTAATACTAATACCTGTCCAGACCATAAAGGCACCAAACACACCCCAAACAGGCGCACTAACCTGATGGGTCAGTAAGTACCATGGCGTAATGACGGCAGCAGCAATAGGCGTTGTAATAAGGAAAATCGCTGGTACCAAGTTTATCGGCGATTTTTGGAATTCAAGCTCCAGAGGATCGATGCCTTCATCGTTGCTCGCTGCATTGGCATTTTTATAGCCGCTGGTGGTCGCAAACTGCGTATCGGCAGCGTCGTCAGTTTTGCTTTTGCTAGTATCAAGCCACGTCTTTACGCGTAGTGCTTGAGTGCCAGCGTGCTGTATAAGCGTATCACCCGACTTCATGGCCAAACGTAAGCCCTTAAGTGGTAAGCCTATTACTTTTTTAGCAATCATGTAATATTCCTAACGGTATTAATTTTAGACCCCATGTTACCTGAAAAGAAAGACAAAGTGAACAGTTATACACTAGAAAAATATTGCTAAATAACAATAACTTGTATGAGTTATGGAATGTATTATCGTAAATAACCCAAGACTTATCAGCAATTTAGTAAAAGTGTAAGTACGACGGTAGATATGTAGGGTAGTAAACTATGGTAGTCATTAAAAGAGGCGTGGGTTATATATAGGTAGCAAAAGGTTGCATGAGCATAAATAACCCCTTCTATCTATGAATAGATAGGTGATGTGAGCAAATAGGTTATGTAAGTAAATAGGTTGGATAGTCAGTGATAATGACATCGACTTGCCACGCGATCAATTGTTCAATCGTGTTGCTATCATTGACCGTCCACGCACTGATAGGCAAGTTATAACGATGACAGCGGGCAATGACTGCTTGATTCAGCAGCGGATAGTGAATACCGAGTTGCACACAGCCAAGTTGCAGCGCAGTATTAGATGCCGTGATCAAGGTTTCAGGCGTCCGAATCAATAAACCACGCGGTATATGCTGCAACAGCTTATTGCGTTGCAGTCCGGCGTGCAGCTCGACATCAAAGCTGGTCAACACGATAGGCAAGCTGGCAAGCGGACTATCGATTAAATCCGTCATCAAAGCCTTAATTAGCTTGCGATAATCCGTGCGCTCATGAGTCTTAATCTCAAGCTCAATATAACTAAAGCCTTCTAATGCAGCTGCTATATGCGCTAATGGCGTAATCTTATGGCCAGATTGCTTATCATCCAATTGCGAGTAGCGCTCAATTTCAGCCAGGCTTAACTGATCGATACGTGATTGCTGCGCGCACATACGTTGTAAGTTGTCATCGTGAAAGACCATTAAGTGACCATCCGCAGTCAACTGCACATCGAATTCCACACCGGCCAAGCCCGATGTTTGCAGATTTTGCGCAAGCTTAAAACCTGCTACGGTATTTTCTACTGCTTCACCGCGCGCGCCGCGATGGCCCAATAAAAGCGTGTTTTTAAAATTTATCATTATCAATAACTATCAAGTATTTTACCGCCATCATATCGCCTCTAGAAAAC
>NZ_DEIR01000009.1:39532-66930 GCF_002352555.1 Psychrobacter sp. UBA2769
GCCAATAACTTACGCCATTATTTCCCTAGGTATTTGTTGCGTTTTTGCAACCAAACCTCGATTTTAGCCCTAATGTTAGGCGTTATTTGTATATCGATAGGCTACACTGATGACCATTTAATTCAAACACCGTATAATAATGTGGTTTTCAAAACTTGCACGATGACTGTTAATTGTTACGATTGCTAATTGTTAGTTACGATTTTAGCGTGATGGTTTCAGTGTGAGTCTTTGAATGTTAAACAATGTCCATCAGTGGCGGTACGAATCAGTAAATTGGAGCAAAGTAAAGATGAGCGTAGCAAATAAGAGTTTGAGCAAATGGTATAAGGTTGCTGGTATTGGCATCGCATGCAGTTTGGCGCTGGCTGGCTGTGACCGCTCAGAAAAAGAAGAAACGACGGAGACAGCAGAGCTAACCGAAGACACCACTGCTAGCGAAAACGCTGCTGCTACTGCGGTTAGCTGTGATGACCCGATGGTACAAGATCGCCTCAAATCCGCTTTAAAAAATACGCTCAATCAACAAGGACAAACGCTGGCTGCAAGCTACGCGAACGATGCTGAGATTGGTTTAAATGGCGGCGCTGTCACTGAGAAAACCAATGGTATCGTCATCGATGTCCAAAATGCCGCAGTTTTACAAGCAGCCAATGCCAATGGCATGACCACGTGTCAAGCGAGCGTTAGCATGACCTTGCCAAGTGAAGATTTATATCAAGCGAGCCAACTGCAAGCGGCCAATAATCAGCCAAGCTTGCAGTCTCGTTTAGCCAATGACAATATCCGTATCAATAACAACATGCTTGTTGATGATGCCTTTACTTATGTCGTTGGTACGCAAGGTGGTCAAGTACGTACGCGTATCGCAGGGCAGCCAGCGTTGATTACAGTCGTATCAGAAGTGGTGGCAGGCTCAGTCTTTCAGTCGGCGTTAGAAGAGCAGCGTGCTCAGCGCGCTGCCCAGCAAGCTGAACGTCGCCGTCAAGCTGCGCAAAATAACAACGACAGCCAACCGCGTCAGCCAAGACAAGTCACGCCAGTAACCCCTGTACGCCCAACTGAACCTGCTACGCCACCGACTGTGAAGCAAAGTAACCAAGATAGCAGCAGTCAAAGCTCTAGTAGCCAGAGTAGCAATAGTCAGAACAGTCAAAGCAGTAACCAAGCGGCCGCAACGCCTAGTACGTCAGCGCCTGCGACTCCAGCCACACCTAAGTCAGTACCTAAAGATGAAAGTATCGACATGGTGATTATTGAAGATAAAAACGCCACTTATTAATAAAATGTCAGTAGTTACTGTTTAAGCCTAGAGTTTGAAATAAAAACGCCCGCAACCATCGTAAGTCGCGGGCGTTTTGCTTGCTAGATTAAGCCTTTGGCTAATAATGTAATGGTTAAACTTACGCTATTTAGTATCAGCGAATTTTTGTAGTACTTGACTGTCCCATAATACTTCAGAGACTTGTTCAGGGTCCGTACAGAAACGGGCGGCAACAAACAGCCAATCAGATAAGCGATTGATAAAGCTGACCGCCGTAGGACGGATTGCTTGTGGGCGCTGCTGTTGCAATAATACTGCTTGACGCTCAGCGCGGCGACAGACGGTACGTGCCACATGCAATTGACTGACAAGCACTGAGCCTGTCGGTAAGATAAAATCTTTCAACGCCGGTAAGGTGCTATTCATCGCATCAATTTGCTGCTCTAACCAGTCGATATGGACGGCGCTCACGCCTTCATATTCTGGCATAGCAAGCTCGCCACCGATATTAAATAGCAAATGCTGAATAATCACTAACGCTTGCGCAAAATCGGCTTGTTTATTTACGTCAGTTGAAGTTTGCGTCAATTGCGCGCGGATTAAACCTATGTGTGAATTGAGCTCATCGATATCACCCATCACGCTAAATAGATTGTCCGCTTTACTCACGCGGCTGCCATCTGCCATGCCGGTGGTGCCGTCATCTCCGGTACGTGTATATATTTTGCTTAAACGATTGCCCATGTTTGCATCCTTAGCGGTCGGTGTTTTTTATCATTGCGAGTCTTAGTTGTGCGCTCATTGTAGTATTTTACGAGCATTTTCGCTAAGATAATGGGTTAAGTTTTATATTCTGTGCTCCTTAGGGTCATAATCACGTTAAAATCTTTTATAGATAGACATTTTATGACCACGGAATGCAGTATGGATATGCTCGTTTATTTCTTATACTTTTAATCAAAAGGCTTTTCTACTATGACCACACCTCTTGCAGACGCTATGTCTCAGCTTGCCATCTACGACTCACTTACTGGGCGCAAGCAGTCATTCAAACCGCTTGTTGCGGGCAAAGTCGGCATGTATGTGTGCGGGATGACGGTCTATGATTATTGTCATATCGGTCATGCGCGGATGATGGTTGCCTTTGATATGGCGGTACGCTGGCTGAAACAATTGGGTTATGACGTTAATTATGTGCGTAATATCACCGATATTGATGACAAAATCATCACCCGTGCTGCCGAAAACGGCGAAGAGATTGGCGCATTAACCCAGCGTTTTATTGCAGCGATGCACGAAGACTTTGCGGCGCTTGGTTGCTTATCGCCTGATGCCGAGCCGCGTGCGACCGACCATATCGATGAGATGCAGCAGATGATTGGCAATTTGGTCAGTAATGATTACGCTTACGCTGGCGATAATGGCGATGTCTATTATGCGGTCGATAGCTTCCCTGATTATGGCAAATTATCCAAGCGCAATTTGGACGATATGCAAGCGGGCTCGCGCGTTGATGTCGAAAATGACAAGCGCAATCCGTTTGACTTTGTCCTATGGAAAGCGGCAAAACCTGGTGAGCCACAATGGGCATCGCCATGGGGTCAAGGACGTCCGGGCTGGCATATTGAATGCTCGGCGATGTCAACCAAATGCCTTGGCAATACTTTTGATATTCATGGCGGCGGTCATGATTTACAGTTTCCGCATCATGAAAATGAGATAGCGCAATCGGAAGCAGCGACGGGCTGCGAATACGCACGTAATTGGATGCACGTTGGCTTTATTAATGTCGATGGCGAAAAAATGTCCAAATCTTTGGGTAACTTTGCCACTATTCGTGACGTCATCAAGCATTTCCATCCTGAAACGCTGCGTTTTTTCTTATTATCGAGCCATTACCGCAGCCAAGTAAACTTCTCCGATAGTGCTTTAAATGAAGCCCATAATAGCCTAAGCAGGCTATATCAAGCGTTAAAAGCTGCTGAGCAACAAAAAGGGCAAGCGCTTATTATCAATGATGCGCTGATAACAGTTGCTTATGACAGTGCGGCGGGACAAGACTTTATTAAAGCCATGAACGATGACTTTAATAGCTCAACGGCTATTAGTGTATTGTTTGGGTTGGCACGTGATATCAATAAAGCGATTAAAGTGGAAGACGTAGAGGGTGCATGGCAATTGGCGCAGCAGCTTAAAGCCTTGGCGCAGACGCTAAATATATTGCAGCTGCCAGTACAGCAGTTTCTACAAGCGGTCATCGGTGAGGCGCAAGCTGACGGTTTAAGCGATGCAGCTATTGATGGATTAATCATCGAGCGCGCAGATGCCAAAACCAATAAAAACTTCGCCCGTGCTGACGAGATACGCGAGCAGTTAAAGAATGCTGGTATTGAGCTTGAAGACAGCCGCGCGGGTACGACTTGGCGCCGCGCTTAAATCATATTCTCTATTAACCAATTGTATTGATTAACAGTTTGCCCATAAATTAAGTCAGCTTAGCGCTGGCTTTTTTTTGCCCAGTGCATTAGCTTAATCCTATACTTAATGCAGCAGAGCCTTATCGTATGAAACACTCTCGTCAGTCTTTGATTGTTAAAAACCTCCAAATTCTAAATACTGGCAATAATGGCAATAATGGCAATAATGGTAATATTGGTGATGCTGATATTGTTGGTTTTGATAATTATGAAAAAGTTGAGACTTTCAAAAAACTTGAGAGTGTGAATATTATTATGGCTAATGGAAAAAGATTTAATAAGCATTTAAGTATCCGTCATTTTATTCCCAGCATGGCCGTTATTATCCTAAGCATTGTCTATCTGCCCGCTAATGCTGCCAGTACCGATAATACTGCACCAGAAAACATCGTTGATTATGCCGAGCAACAGCTTGATAAGCTAAAAAGAGAAGGCGTGAGCGCCTCTGCTATTGCCGAAGAGATGATTAGTCCGCTTGAGAAAAAAACCGTGCAGCAAGCGGGCGTGCTACAAGGCGATTCTGGTCTGACGGGCGATTATAACGAAGGCTATTATGCATTAAGTACTCTCAATGCAGGCTTGCCGCCCTTATCTGAGCCACCGAATTTATCGACACCACTGGCAACGTTAGAGTTTTTTCAATCAGCGGTTATAAAGCAGCAGTATGACTTGGCCGCTTATGCGCTCAATATGAACTTGATTGATGAAAAGCAACAAAGCAGCCAAGCAATGGATCTAGTCAAACAACTTGATTTTTTATTGGTAGAAAAAAAGCTTTATGTATTTGACAAGCTGCCAGATCGCCCAGATGGTTTGATAGAGCCGCCGCTTGGTAGCACGAATAGTATTCAAGGCATTCCTAGGCGTTCGATTCAATTAGGCTATATCGACTATCGCGAGCGCCGCATACCGATACATCTCGAACGCGTTCGCCTCGATGATAGCGCGCCTTTTTGGGTATTTTCTGCGCAGACGGTTGCCAATATCGATAAGCTATACGAGCAATATCAGCCGGCAAAGTTTGAGCGTTATTTGCCCGACTGGACCAAGTTAAAAGTCTTTGGTATTGCGATTTGGGAATTTATAGCACTATTCATGTTCTTTTCTTTTACCATGGGTGCTGGTTGGCTATTAAGTAAAGCGGCCGGTAAACTGCTCAATTGGTATGTTTTGGATAAAGAAGGCAACCGACTTGGTACTGTTCATCACAACGGGGTGGAAGATTTAGTCAATAAACTGACCGTGCCTTTGACTTTTACCATCAGTTTTTCGTCTGTTTATACCTTGGTATCAGGCGGCTTTCCTTATTTGGATGCCTTAGCGTCATCGACACGACCCATTATTTGGATTGGCTTGGTATTTAGTGCCATGTGGCTTGGCATTCGCGCCATTAATTTCTTTGCCAATCGTTATAAAGATTTGCAAATCGAAAATTTAAGCGAAGAGCAGTTTGATAAAGGCCGCAGCCGTCGCACTTATGTGTCTATCTTTCGCCGCGTCTTTATCTTTGTGATGATTTTAGGCGGAATTTGGATAGGGCTGAGTGAATTTACCAATATCGATGGTTTGGGTAAGACCTTACTCACTTCAGCGGGGATTGCCGGCGCGGTGATAGGTATTGCCGCCCAGCCCATTTTAGGCAATATCATCGCAGGGATGCAGGTCGCCATTACCCAGCCTGTGCGTATCGGCGATACGGTGATGATGGAGGGTGAATGGTGCACGATTGAGGATTTAGGCTACACCTATGCGGTACTAAAAACGTGGGATGAGCGCCGCTTGATAGTACCTATGCGGTATTTTATCACTGAGATTGTGGAAAACTGGTCGCATACCGAATCGCATCAAACGTCAGTGATTTATTTACATGTTGATTATGGCGCTGATATTGCCGCCATTCGACAAAAATACATCGAGTTGGTAAAAGACAATGCGCTATGGGACGGTGAAACTGAGCCTGAGCTGTTTACCGTTTCGGTATCAGAAACCACTATTAAACTGCGTTGTAGCCAAGCGGCTAATAGCCCTATTGATGCATGGACACTCGAGTGTGAAGTACGTGAGCAGATGCTAGGCTATTTATATAACGAACAAAAAGAGTATTTACCGGCTGAGCGTTTGATTGTCAAAGCAGGTGATGGTTAAGTTTTTTGATAAAGGTTTAAATCTAATATTTTGGTCTATAACAATGCTATTCGATTGTATTTTAAGCTTCTTAAAGAGTGGTTTTATAAATAAGCAGGGAGGATTAATTAGGATTGCGGTTATAGCAAAATAAGCTGACAAATATGTTATGCGAAGGCTTGCCTTATTTGTTATAATATGGCGTTATTTTTAAGGGATAATTCAGTTATTAAGCATCGTTAATCAGACTTTAGGATGTTTAGAGGCGCTGTATTGGCAAATCTACTTACCCAATCGTTTTATTAGCGCTGATAAATAGATAACGTGCCGAGCGAATGTTGGTATTTAGTGTTTGTTCCTCATGGTTTTATCACAATCCGATGGCTTTATCTTCATTTGCATTTTAGCCGGCTGGTTTTGACAAAACATTCGTTTATCGACTTGATACTGCATTGCCCACCCATCAAAATAACCACCACTAGGGGTCTGTATGTTGCGAATTGTCGATGAAGCCTTAACCTTTGATGACGTTTTATTATTGCCAGCTTATTCTGAAATCCTACCAAAAGCTGCTGATTTAACGACCCGCCTAACCAAAAATATTACGCTAAACTTACCAATGATTTCTGCTGCGATGGATACAGTCACTGAGTCTGATATGGCCATTACCATGGCACAGCTTGGTGGACTGGGTATCTTGCATAAGAGCATGGATATCGATAAGCAGGCCATGCAAGTACGCCGTGTCAAAAAATTCGAAGCAGGTACGGTGGTTGACCCTATCACAGTTCATCCAGAGATGACGATTGGTGAGCTACTAAGATTGACCCAAGATAACAATATCTCAGGTGTGCCTGTGGTTGAGAAAGGTACTGATAAAGTAATCGGTATCGTCACCCACCGCGACTGGCGTTTTGAGACCAATTTGTCATTGCCAGTCAGTCATATCATGACGCCAAAAGATCAGCTGGTTACCGTCAAAGAAGGGGAGAGCAATGAGAATATCAAAAAACTCCTTCATGAGCACCGTATCGAAAAAGTCATTGTGATTAATGATGATTTTCGTTTGCGTGGCCTGATTACGGTCAATGATTTTACCAAAGCAGAAAACAATCCCAATGCTTGTAAAGATGAGCACGGTCGTCTGCGGGTTGGTGCGGCTGTTGGTACGGGCGCTGATACCCAAGCACGTGTTGAAGCCTTGATTGCAGCTGACGTCGATATCATTGTTGTTGATACGGCGCACGGTCACTCAAAAGGCGTGATTGATAAAGTTTCTTGGATTAAAAAGAACTTTCCAAACGTTCAGGTTATCGGCGGTAATATTGCCACTGGTGATGCCGCTTTGGCGTTACGTGATGCTGGTGCAGATGCGGTAAAAGTAGGTATCGGTCCAGGATCTATCTGTACCACGCGCATTATCGCTGGTGTTGGTATGCCACAAATCTCTGCGATTGATAGCGTAGCAAACGCGCTACAAGACAGTATTCCACTGATTGCTGATGGTGGTATTCGTTATTCAGGCGATATGGCAAAAGCCATCGCTGCTGGCGCGTCATGCATCATGGTTGGTTCATTGATGGCGGGCACCGAAGAAGCGCCAGGTGAAGTTGAGCTGTTCCAAGGTCGCTATTATAAAGCCTATCGCGGTATGGGTAGCTTGGGTGCGATGTCAGGTCAAAATGGCTCGTCAGATCGCTATTTCCAAGATGCCAAAGATGGTGTGGAAAAATTGGTACCAGAAGGTATTGAAGGCCGTGTCCCTTATAAAGGTCCAGTTTCTGGCATTGTCAATCAGATGATGGGTGGTCTGCGTTCATCAATGGGTTATACCGGCTGTGCAACCATCGAAGAGATGCGTACTAAGCCACAGTTTGTCAAAGTCACTTCAGCGGGTATGAAAGAATCACACGTCCATGATGTGCAGATTACCAAAGAAGCGCCTAACTACCGTGTCAACTAATAGCATTTTTAACGCTGCCTAAGTGCAAATTTCTGGCTTAGTAGCGTTGTCGTGACGTCGAGATACAAACAGCCAACAATGCCTTGTTATTGTTGGCTGTTTTTTTTGTAAAATACAAGATTGGATTAAGCGTATCTGTATCTGTATCTGTATCTGTATCTACGGCTATGGGCTATGCCTGTACGCACGTCTGGTTTTTACTTTTTAATATTGAGGAATAATAATAATGAGCTACTTTGGCACTGATGGTATTCGCGGAAAATTTGGTGAGTTACCCATTACCCCTGATTTTATTTTAAAGTTAGGTTATGTCACGGGGTTGGTGCTGATAGAAAATAATAATAATCCTGCTCGTAAACCCAGTGTGGTCATTGGTAAAGACACGCGTCTATCAGGTTATGTGATTGAAGGCGCGCTGCAAGCGGGTTTTAATGCCGCCGGTGTCGACGTCCATATGCTAGGGCCGCTACCAACGCCTGCTATTGCGCATCTGACGCGTAGCTTTAATGCTGATGCTGGCGTAGTGATTTCAGCCTCGCACAATCCTTATTTTGATAACGGTATTAAATTCTTTTCAGGTGATGGCAAAAAACTCACCGATGAGCTGCAAAATGCCATTAACGATAAATTGACCGCTATCATGGCTGCCTCGGGCAATAACGACGCTCTGATGCCTATTTTAGATCCAGCAAAATTGGGTAAAAATAATCGCATTAATGATGCTAAAGGGCGCTATATTGAGTTTTGCAAAGGCAGCTTTCCTTATCAATATGACTTGGATCATTTAACCGTCGTCGTCGACTGTGCCAATGGCGCAGGCTACAGTGTCGCCCCGCGCGTCATGCGCGAGCTTGGCGCCAATGTCATTGCGATTAACAACAAACCCGATGGTATTAATATCAATGCAAAGTGCGGCTCAACGCATCCTGAAAGTTTGCAAAAAGCCGTACTCGAGCATGAAGCCGATGTCGGTATTGCCTTAGATGGTGATGGTGACCGTATCGTGATGGTCGATGAAGCCGGCGAGTTGGTCGATGGCGATGGTATTTTGTACGTGCTTGCTACCCAAGGTCAAACCAAAGCCAAAGGCGTCGTTGGGACATTGATGAGTAACATGGGCTTAGAATTGGCATTAAAAGACGCTGATATTGAATTTACCCGTGCAAAAGTGGGCGATCGGTATGTAATGCAAGAGCTTGAAGCCAATGGTTGGATATTGGGCGGTGAGCCATCTGGTCATATTTTATGTTTGGATAAAAGCCGCACGGGCGATGCCATTATCGCAGGCTTGCAAGTGCTGGCAGTGATGCAAGCACGCGGTAAGGCACTTAGCGATTTGACCGAAGGTTTTGAAGTATTACCGCAAAAACTGGTCAATGTACGCTTATCGCAAATGCAAGATCCGTTTGAGCATGAAGAGCTTGTCGCAGCTTTTGATAAAGCGCGCGCTACCTTAGAAGGTCGCGGGCGCCTGCTTATCCGTCAGTCAGGTACAGAGCCGATGATTCGGGTCATGGTTGAGTCAGACGATGAGATAGAATGCGATGTGATGGCCAATGATTTGGCCGATAAAATCAAAACAGTTTTAGGCTAAACGTCTTGGTTAAATAGACTTATATTAATAATATTCGAAAGTTAGCGAGAAACAAACATGAGTATGGATTTTACCGATCAGCGCCTATCGTATGAGAAAGGGCAACTCGACCAGCAATCAGTACCAGACTCACCATTTGAGCTGCTACATGCATGGATGAATGAAGCGATAGCAGCAGAAGTGCAAGAACCTTATGCGATGAGTTTAGCGACGTGCGGCGCAGACAATAAGCCCAGCGTGCGTATCGTTTTGCTGCGCGAAATTACTGACGCAGGCATCGTGTTTTATACCAATTACGAAAGCGCCAAGGGCCAAGATATCGCCGAAAATCCCAATGCCGAAGCGCTGTTTTTTTGGCATAATCTTGAGCGTCAAATCCGTATCAGCGGCAGCATTGCTAAAATAGACGCTACTAAATCCGCAGACTATTTCCAAAAACGTCCGCATGATAGTCAAGTGGGCGCGTGGGTTAGCCAGCCGCAAAGTGGCGAAGTTGCCAATCGCGCAGTCATGGAGCAAACGTTTGAGCAGTTGCAAAATGATTATCCAGCAGACAGTCAAGTGCCAACCCCTGAGTTTTGGGGTGGCTATGAGATTACGATTGAGAGCATCGAGTTTTGGCAAGGCCGCGCCAATCGTATGCATGACCGCATTGTTTATACGCAAGATAAGAGTGGCACGGGCGATGCGGCAAAATGGACAACCAAACGTTTGTTACCATAAAATTAGCTCATTTAAGCTAAAATCTACTGAAAATAAGATATTGCAAAAATCAAAAAGCCTCTTTAAACCTAACACGTTAGGCATTTAAAGAGGCTTTTTTTGCGCTGATTTTTAGCCTAATTTCTTGCATTAACTTCTTGCTTTGGTATCGACATTCACTGACACTGACATACCTGGACGTAACTGCGCAAGGTTAGGCTGGTTTTGGTCTAAATCAATTCTAACAGGAACGCGCTGGGCAATTTTGATATAGTTACCCGTCGCAGGATTGGCCGCGCCGGCACTAAATTCGCTGCCCGTTGCAGGCGAGATATTACTGACATGACCGCTAAATTTGGCACCGCCAAGGGCATCGACATGAATGGTAGCGGGCTCACCGATACGCATATTGGCCACTTGCGTTTCTTTAAAGTTGGCAATAATCCATACGCCTTTTGGTACGATATACATCAGCTGCGTACCTGCGCTCACGTATTGTCCTTCTTTGACACTGATTTGACTCAGCTGCCCGGATTCCGGTGCCTTAATAACGGTATTGTCTAAATTAATCTGAGCTTGCTTAGCACCGGCTTCTGCACTCTTAATATTGGCATCTAAAGATGAGCGGCTACCGCTGGTCTTCTCGCTTGCCTCACGAGCCACTTGTAAATTCGCTTCTGCTTGTTGCACGTTGGCCTGCGCTTTTGCAAGTTGCGCTTTGATATGCGCCACTTCTGCCTTTGAGACCGCGCCGATAGCGTCTAAACCTTGATAGCGTTTGACATCCTCACGCGCACTGTCGACGCTGACTTTAGCACTATATAAGTCCGCCTCGCGTGCTTCGATTTGCGCTTGGCTGCTTCCTGTATCCTGCGCATTACTAGCGCGATTGGTCACAGCGATTTCAATGTTTGCCTGCGCTTGCTCAAGCTGCTGCCTAAAAGTACGATCGTCTATTTTGATTAATAAATCACCTTCTTTAACATTGGCAAAATCCTCAACCGCCACCTCAGTCACGTAGCCAGATACTTGCGGACTGATAATGGTGGTTTGTCCTTTAATAAAGGCATTATTGGTCTGCTGGACCGTCGGGGTAAAAGGCGGCAGCTTCCAAGCGTACAAAATTAATGCCACACCAATAACAATCAAGGCGATTAGTATGCCTAAATTTAAATAAGACTTCTTCTTTGGCGACCAGCCGTCGCTGCTAGGAATCGGCTCCTTTGGGGGCATAGGCGGCATGGACGACTCATCACTGTCAGTAAGACTCTCATTAACAATACTCTCGTCATTTGCGAGCCTGTCGTTAGCTGATTTATCTAGATTGACCGCAGCACTTGGATGATTTGTTGCATCAGGAGCATGATTGTCGTTGGTTAGCGCGTCAGAGGCGGGCTTAGGGTTTTGGTTAAGCTCATCAGATTTTTCTTGACTCATGCCGCGCTCCTAAAGTTTGAATAGTTATCATAAGTTTTTTTTGCATTTGTTAATATGTTAAAGTGGCATTTTTAAATGAAGAAAATGCTTTAATTATTCGGGCTATTTTGCTTCGCGCATTTTTGCAATCGCTGCCAATTCTTTAGCCAATGGATTACGTTTATGGTAGCGATGATACAAGTAATTTAGTAATAAAATCAGCGTTGTGATGGAGGCGATAATTGCCATAAGAAAAAATAAATCAGCATAGGCGGCGACAGTCGCTTGGCGCTGAATACCTTGCAATACTTGTCCCATCGCTGCGACATTTGCTTGATTGGCATCCGTGATTTGGGTAGATAACATACGACCTGCGCCTGCAACTTGTGCCATTAAGGCCGGGTCGCCTAAATTAAACGAGCTGACCATATCAGCGTAGTGTATCTGTGTACGTATGGTGGTAAACGCTTGAATCGCTGCCGCGCCTGCAAGTCCGCCAATGGTCTGCGAGATGCTAAAAATAACCGAAAAACTTATAATGTAAGCAGGGCCGTTAGCGATAGCGCGAAACATCCCTTCAAAAACCATGGGACCCATAAAGTAAACGGCAGCAAAGGCAATCATAAATTGACTGACATAAAACATATAAGGGGCAGAATTTAGCGAAATATCTGTATCTAGCCAGGCGCCAACCGCAATCAGGGCGACAGCGAAAATGACTGGACGGCGTAAATCCATCGCATTGGTCCTAAAAATACTGATGACCAAGGCCAGAACGCTGGCGGCAAGTATCACCGCATAAAAGGTAATCAACTGATCATTTCCGTAGCCCAAATTGGCCAGTAAGCCTGCTGCACCGACATTTTGCTCGGATAATAAAATACGCATCACTGCACCCGTTATCGTAAAAGCGATGATATTGCGGCTACGCATCCAGCGCACTTGTAACATTGGGTTTTTACGGTGTGTTTCAATCCATAAGGCGATACTAATCGTCACCACCGCAATGATGAGCGGATAGCTCAGCCAAGGCGTCGTCCACCACTGGATACGCCCTTGTACCAAAAAGACTGCTAAGGCTGCAAGACCGCTGGCAAAAAACGCAAAGCTTAAAAAATCCAGTTTTTCGAATACTTTTTCGGTATTGCCGGGTGGTAGCTCTAAGATATTAATCAGGGCAAAGCAAATCAGGGTTAAGCCCAATTCAAACAAAAATAGCGTTTCAAGCTGGCTGTCGGCCGCAAGATATGGCGAGATAATCCTTGAGAGAGGAAGGCCAAATTGTACTAAGCCAAACCCCAAAATCAGACCGCTAATGCGTTTGGCGGTTGGCATACCTTGCAAGCAATAAAAAATAGCCAATACCGTCATGGCACTAGCAACCATACCACTTAAGCCGCGAGCGATGATTTCTAGATAATAAGGCTCAATGATAATAGCGCTGGTGTCTAAGAGATGACTACTGACCAACCATTGTAAACTGGTGGCCGCCAACAGTGAGAACAGGGTGATTTTACTAAAGAGCGCCATACCAAATTGCTGACGGATTTTGTATAGCAGCACGGTGATACAAGCATTGGTCATATTATAGGCGACCGATATCCAGCCACCTTCGACTGGCGTCAAGCCCATTTCACCTTGGATTTGGGTCAGATTTGCCACCAATAAACCATTTTGAAAGCTGGCGGTGATGCCAATAAAAATACCAATCAATAGATAAAATACTTTGCGGCGCGTAGGATGGTCGGGTGTGGCGGGAGAACCCACCATAAAGGGTTGTTCGTGCGGTTTGAATTGGTATTCATTGCTCATTGTCTATCGCCACCTGCTAAAAGTAGAAAGATAAAGTGACATCGTAGGATTCCTAGACGAGCAATAATTGGACGAGCCATTATCAAATTGAGCCATAAGTGCTTCATTTAGTAGCTATAAAAAATAAAAAACAGTCAAAGGACTGTTTGCATTATTTTATCATGATTTCAATTTGAGACTATTTAGTGATTGTACTTTTTTAGTTTAAAAAGGTGAGAGCGTCATAGTTATTTTTATGCTTAAAGATATAAATAATTCCACTTTTATTTAGAGTTTTTGCTCGAAGGTCTTCTTAGCTAAACTTAATTTTACAAGTAACAAATGTCGATTTTTTATAAATATGGCGCTTGACTGAGCTAGGCTCTGGGTACAAACTATGATGCTGATATATCCTCTTTTTTAGAGGCATAATAACAGTATTATAAGAAATACAAGGTCGTATTCAATGGCCGTTACAAGGAAAGTAAAATGGATTTTGCCCACATTGTTCCGCCGAAAGCTCCGAGTGCGTGGCTTGATATGGACGCGCTCGATCATAATATAACACTGATCAACCAAAAAACTAAGTCTGTTCAACTACGCTTGGCGACCAAATCTATTCGCTCTATAGACGTTCTGCACTACATTAAAGACAAATCTCCTAACTTTATCGGGCTGATGTCTTATGCGGCCGACGAATCAGTGTATCTGTTAGAAAATGGCTTTGATAATATTCTCTGCGCTTATCCAACTTTGGACATGGTAAGCGTTACCGCAACTTTTGACTTTACCAAACAGGGCGCGACCATGATTTGGATGGTTGATCGCCCTGAGCATGTTGATGTACTTAATGAAGTCGGCAAAATTCATGATGTTGTTATTGATGTTTGTCTCGATATCAATATGTCGATGCCACTGCCAAAGCTCTATTTCGGTACTAAGCGCTCAGCCTTAATGACTATAAAAGACGTTAAAAAACTCCTAAAGCATATCAAAAAATGCCGCCATATTAATGTCAGTGCGGCAATGGGTTATGAGGCACAAATCGCTGGTTTGCCTGAGCATTTACCGGGTAAAGCCTTATTGTCGCCAGCCATCCGCTTATTAAAAAGTCGCTCACAAAAACAAGTTAGTAAACGTCGCCGCTCCATCGTTGACTATCTCAATAAACAAGGTTATACCTTGAAGCTCGTCAACGGCGGCGGTAGCGGTAGTATGGATTTTACTTCAAGCCAGCCTGAAGTGAGCGAGATAACCGTGGGTTCTGCGTATTATAAACCGGCTTATTTCGATTATATGGATAGCATGCATGAGTTTCAGCCAGCTGCTGGATTTGTGCTGCCCGTGACGCGTCAACCTGAAAAAGGGGTCATCACATGTCATAGCGGCGGCTTTATTGCCTCGGGTGCGACAGGCGCGGACAAAGCGCCAGTGATACATTATCCAGAATATTTATCCTTATTAAACGATGAAGGCTTTGGCGAAGTACAAACGCCGATGGCCATCTCTAAAGCTAAGAAAGATGGCAACGCACCTCGTCTTAGTATCGGTGATGTGGTTTGGTGCCGCCATGCAAAGGCAGGTGAACTGTGTGAACATTTTAATGAGCTTATTTGTTATCGACAGTCTGCTCAATCTACAATAGATGGTTTTGCAGGAAGCGAAGGAACGCTGACAACAATAAATACAAAAACCAAAAACCAAACAATGACAACCTACCGAGGAGAGGGCAAATGTTTTCATTAAGGCTGTGGCAAGGAAGCAATGAATGGCAAAATTGGGTCGGTTATGAACGTGCTACACCTGAGCAAAAACTTACTCCCTCATCGGTTGCAGAACTGCAAGATATTGTAAAAAATGCACGGGCAAATAAAAAGCGCGTTAGAGTCACGGGTGCCGCGCACTCGTTTAGTGGTTGCGCGAAACCTGAAGAAATTGCCGTCAGTTTGCATAATATGCGCGGTCTTATCTCGGTGGATAAAGAAGCGAAGCTTGCTACTTTACATGCTGGCACCTATTTATATGAAATTGGCGCCGCACTTAAAGAGCATGGTTTGGCGTTAGAAAATATGGGCGATGTGCAAGCGCAAACTATCGCTGGTGCTGCCAGTACGGCGACCCATGGCACAGGAATTACTTTAGGTTCCATTGCCAATCAAGTAGTGACGTGGGAATGGGTCGATGGTAAAGGAGAAGTACATACCCATCATCGCGGCGACCCGAAAACCGATGAGTTGGGTAATGCCTTGCATGCAAGCCTTGGTATGCTTGGTATTTTTACCAAATTAACCCTTAAAGTAGTCGACCTATACGGGCTTAAAGAAGCCAATGAGGTGTTAGGTTTTGAAGAAGGATTGGCGCGCTTTCATGAAACGGCGCATAGCCATCGTCATCTAGAATGGTTTTTATTTCCCGCTACCAATAAAATTCAGCAAAAGACGCTGTCGGTGATAGCGCCCAAAGCCATGACGGGTACGCAAAAGCTTAAAGACCATTTTGATAGCGTTGTTACCCTCAATGGCGCTTTTTATGTGCTGTGCGAGCTGGCTCGTATGAAGCCGTCGCTGACCCAAAAGGTGAGTGAAATCTCCGCAAACTCTATCCCTAATACCAAGCGTGAAGGCTATAGCTATGAGGTGTTTCCGACACCGCGCGGCGTCAAGTTCAATGAGTCTGAGTACTTTATTAAGTTATCTGATTTTGATGAATGTATCTCGGAGGTCAATCATATTTTATTAAAAGACAATAAAGGCTCGCACTTTCCCATCGAAGTGCGCACGCATAAAGGCGAGACTGGTATGCTCAGTCCCACGCAGGGAGAGGATTGCGCGGTATTATCCTTCCATGTCTATAAAGGCATGGACTGTGAGCCGTTATTTAAATGGCTATATGATTATATGAAAAAATGGCAGGGTCGACCGCATTGGGGTAAAGTAAATAAATTGAACCATGTGGAGCTACAAAATCTGTATCCAAAGCTCAATCGCTTTTTAGAGATTCGCCGAGAGTTTGACCCTGATAATGTCTTTATGAATAGCTGGCTTGAGCAAAAATTTTGTATTTAAAGTATTTATAAATGGCTCAAGTATCAATCAGGCATAAAAAAACAGCTCTTTAAGAGCTGTTTTTTATATTAAACAATAAAAACTATTTGGCTTAGCGCTTAATAGAATCATCATAATTGGCTTCCAAACGCATCGCACGCTGATAGCTATCTATACTCGCCAGTTGTAGCGCATATTGCTTGATATGCATATAGTCTTGTAACGCCCCACGATGCGCGAGCATGATTAAGTCAAATGCCAGCATAAAGTCAGCACCGCTTAATTTGTTGCCAATGATAAATGCTTTGTCTTTGACTTCATCATTTAAATAGCTCAGTACTTTATGCTTTTCTGCGCTGATATAACCCGCCAAGAATTCATTATCGCCAACGCCTGCTTTAGTGGTAAACAGCTCAAGCAGTAGCGGTAACATAAGCGAGCTTTCAGCAAAGTGAATCCACTGCAAATAATGACCATACTCTGCACTATCGGTAGCAGGGCGCAGGCGCTCGGGGGCAAAACGCTCAATCAACATCTCAATAATCGCCCCTGATTCAGCATAAAGCTCGCCATCCATCTCAATAACCGGAGACTTACCGAGGGGATGAATTGCTTTTAGACTGTCTGGTGCTAGATGCGTTTTGGTATCACGCTGATGGCTAATTAGCTCGTAAGGTTGCCCCAATTCTTCTAATAGCCATAGCGTACGCAGTGAGCGCGATTGATTAAGATGATGTAAGCGAATCATGATATTAGCCTTTTTACGATGTTTTTATATTATGCTTGCAGCTTAGCAAGTAAACGTTTAGCGGCTTCTTCTGATGACGCTGGGTTTTGACCGGTAATTAATAGACCGTCTTCAACGACATACGATTCCCAATCCGCGCCTTTT
The DNA here is from genome assembly GCF_002352555.1 of Psychrobacter sp. UBA2769. Lineage (NCBI taxonomy): Bacteria > Pseudomonadati > Pseudomonadota > Gammaproteobacteria > Moraxellales > Moraxellaceae > Psychrobacter > Psychrobacter sp. UBA2769. Next base: position 56,800 of record NZ_DEIR01000009.1, read on the forward strand.
TCGTAGTGACCGCCATTGGCTTTTAATACGTCTTCCAATAAGAAAGGTACGACGTCAGTCAGGCCAACACCTTCTTCTTCAGTATTGGTAAAGCCAGTGACTTTTTTACCTTTGACCAAATACTCGCCATCGATTTTGACGTTTTTAAGCGCGGCAGGAGAGTGGCAAACAAAGGCAACAGGCTTGTCTTGCTTAACAAAGGTTTCAATTAACTCGATAGAGTTTTTATCAACTGCCAAATCCCACAATGGACCGTGACCACCTGGATAAAAGACGGAGTCAAAGTCTTCAGCTTTTACTTCAGCAAGCTTTTTGGTATTGGCAAGATGCTCTTGAGCTTCACTGTCTTCTTTAAAGCGTTTGGTATCTTTGGTTTGCGCATCTGGCGTATCACTACTAGGGTCAAGTGGTGGTTGACCGCCAGCAGGAGAGGCTAGAGTAACATTGACGCCAGCATCCAAGAAAGCATAGTAAGGGGCGGCAAATTCTTCTAGCCAAAAGCCAGTTTTTTTGCCTGTATCACCCAATTTATCGTGTGAGGTCAGTACCATTAAAATATTCATAATTGTCCTTATTTATTATTTGTATTGTTTGCTAAGTTTTAATACTAATTTAATACCAAGTTCAGATATGTCGCAGCCAGCTTTGCTAAAGCTAAGCAAAGACTATAACTAAGCAAAGACTATAACTATGCAAAGACTATAACTATGCAAAGACTATAACTATGCAAAGACTATAACTATGCAAAGACTATGATAAAGCTATCTTTGCTAAAAACTGGCTGCTAACAGTATTAATGTTTTAAGCATTATTTTCAGTAGCTGTCTTAACGTATTATGTTGTTAAGTGGTTATCTGAAAGTTATTTAAAACTGGCTACTTTATACCTTTATATAAGTCGCTTGATATGAACTACTGAACGTCAGCAACTTTAACCACGGTTTTACCGAAGTTTTCACCCTCTAGCATATCAAAGAAAGCTTGTGGTGCTTGTGCTAAGCCATCCACGATATGCTCTTTGGTTTTGACTTTACCTGACTCAACCCATTCGCCCATGGTTTTTAAGAATTCTGGGAAATGGTCGCCATATTCTTCAAAGATAATAAAGCCTTTGATGGTCAGGCGCTGACTGAGAATATGACCCATCAACATACCTAGGCGGTCTTTGCCATCAGGAAGTTCGGTGGCGTTATATTGAGAAACTAAGCCGCATACTGGAATACGCGCATGGGCATTTAATAGTGGCAATACGCCATCGAATACCTTGCCACCGACGTTTTCATAATAGATATCAATACCATCTGGGCAAGCGTTTTTAAGCTGTTCGGCAAAGTCGTCCGCTTTGTGGTCGATACAGACATCAAAGCCCAACTCTTCGACCGCATAGGCGCATTTTTCCGCACCGCCTGCGACACCGACCGTACGTAAACCTAAATGATTACCGACTTGTCCAACCGTTGCGCCTACAGGACCAGTTGCTGCTGCCACGACTAAGGTTTCGCCCTTTTTTGGTTTACCGATATCGGTTAAACCCATATAACCGGTGAAACCAGGCATACCGAGGACACCAAGACCATAAGATGGGTTGGACATATTTTTATCCAGCTTTAGCACGCCTTCGCCATCACTGACGCTATAATCCTGCCAGCCTGAATTTGATACGACCAAATCACCGACGGCGAATTTATCGATATTAGATTCGACAACTTGTGCAACCGTGCCGCCTAGCATGACATCGCCGATTTCTAATGGGTCAGCATAGCTTTTAGAAGCACTCATACGCCCGCGCATATACGGGTCAAGTGACATATATACCGTACGCAGTAGCATTTGCTTGTCGTTAGGAGTAGGGATGTCGCTAGTAGTTAGCTCGAAATTATCGCTGGTTGGCGCGCCATTGGGACGGCTGGCAAGTTTGATTTGACGGTTTTGTTTTTGGTTTTGTTGGGCATTAAAATTATTATCAAAGCTCATGTTAAAGCTCCTTATTCTAGTTATTGGTTGTAGTTATTCATTTTCGTTTTAAAGTTTTAAGATTTTAAAGTCAGTAGCCACGCCAAAGTGAATGGCTACCGATTGTTGTGACAATAAAAAGTTATAAGTTTTTTGACGATTAAGCTTTGCTGGTAACGGCGCGTTCTAAAATGCGGCGTGATACAGCTAAGTCATTTTTACCATGTTCGCCCAATTTCACCATTTTGTGTGCTTCAAGTTGCTTGATGATAGGGTCAATAGCTGACTTATCTAACTCAGCATCTTCTAAGCTAACTGGCAATCCAAGCTCGCGGAAGAAGTTCTCAGTATGAACAATAGCAGTTTCGATGATGGTGTCATCGTCTAGTTGTGTACCGGTATCGTTATTATTGATACCCCAAACGTTACGCGCATACTGAAGCAGTTTGTCTTTTTTGCTGTCTTTAAGCTCACGCAACACTGATGGCAGTACAATCGTTAGCGTACGGGCATGGTCAATTGCATGCAGTGAGGTCAGTTCATGACCAATCATGTGCGTCGTCCAATCTTGCGGCACACCAGTACCAATCAGACCATTCAACGCCATGGTTGCTGTCCACATGATGTTTTTACGCGTTTCTAAATTCTCTGGATCTGCTTTGACCGCTGCGCCTTCCTCAATCAGAATTTTAAGCAAGCTCTCAGAAAAGGCATCTTGAACTTTCGCATTGACTGGATAGGTGAGGTACTGCTCCATCACATGGACAAAAGCATCCGCAACACCGTTCATTACTTGGCGCTCAGGTAAGGTTAAGGTTTTAGCAGGGTCTAAAATTGAGAATTTAGGGAAGGCAAGTGGGTTACCAAACGGTAGTTTTGCTTGACGTTCGCTGTAATTAATCACGCCGCCTGAGTTCATCTCAGAACCGGTCGCTGGAATGGTCAGTACCGCGCCCAAATCAATGGCTGAATCGATATTTTTGCAATAACTGGTCAGCGCATCCCATGCTTTTTCACGAGAAACCGTACCATCGGTGCTGCCATCTTCAGTTAATGAAGAGATAAGCGCGACAAATTTACTGCCGTCGATGACTGAACCGCCACCAACTGCTAGTAAGAAATCAATATTATGCTCATTCACCATATCAGCGGCTTTTAGCAAGGTGGTGAATTCTGGGTTGGCTTCAATACCACCAAACTCAAATAATTCACGTGTGCCATTTACTGCTAGCGCATTCTTTACTTCATCTAACGTACCAGTACGCTGCGCTGAACCGCCACCATAAGTGATTAGAACGCGCGCCTCTGTTGGCACTAGCTCGGATAGTTGTTTGATTTGACCTTCGCCAAAGACGATACGGACGGGATTGTAATATTGAAAGTTATTCATAATATTCCTAGTTTCTAATGATAAAGAGATAAGTTGTGATGTAAGTGCTAATGAATGACGTCTTTTATATCGGATATGCGTCATAGCAATTATTGCCATCTGTGCGCATTGTACATGAATTAGACCGGTCGTCTAGTTATTTTTTTATTAACTTTACAAAACTATCGTATAACTGAAAGTTCTTAGTATTTTATTAATAATTGCTTATTGGCGATTGAAAACCCTCAATCAGCGTTATACGTTAGTGATAACGGTTGGGTATTAACGAGAAGGTATTAACGGCTAGGTTGCTATGGTTAAGGGAGTAGCTAATAAGCTAAGGCGGTAGCTACTAGCTGAGCATTAACAACCTAGATAGTCGCGATATCAAGTTTATTGACATCGGTTTTAGGGTATTGATTTTATTAGCATTAATTTTATTTACACAGCGTTTAGCGACCAAGCTGCGAGGTGGTCATCAGCCAAACTTCTGCTAATGGCGTATCGGTTTGACTGATCTTAGCGACTAAACTGGCACCCAACCAAGCAAAGTACCAACGCTTGGCCATACTTTCGGCGGCGATATTGTCAGGGTGAGGTATAGAACCATCTGCCCAGCCTGCTTTTATTTGCACAGCAATCCAGTTGATGGTTTGTTGATAACCGGCATACAGAGCCTTACGCATGGTTTCTGAGATATCAGCCACTTCTGCACTGAGTTTTACTACCAAGCATTTCTCATGGTCACAGCCCTTTTGCTGGGTGTCATACCAGTTTTGAAAATAGTTATAAATCTTTTGTTGTGCGCTGATTTTTTCAGCAGTAATCGCCTCGAGGCGATTTTTATAGTTGTCAAAATAGTGCTCGATGATGGCTTCACCAAAGGCTTCTTTTGATGCAAAGTAATGATAAAAGGAGCCTTTTGGCACACCAGCGGTATCAAGTATTTGTTTGATACCGACTGCGGTAAAACCTTTTTGCGCAATGAGTTGATAGCCGATGGCTAACAGGTGCGCTCTGGTATCTGATGGAGCAGTGGTTGTAATAGCGGACATGAAGAGGATGTTCTCCTTAGATCTTTATTTGGTGATGTCATTAAATGGTGATGTCGTTAAATTAAGTGAGATAAAGCAGGGCTTTAAAGGTACTTTTTTAATCGAAAGAAAAATAATAATTTTGAGTGTTACGTTTTTTCAACAATACTTAGTGATAAATGATTCTTATTTTTATGCTGACTATGTTAGCATTAGACCAGTCGTCTAGCAAGTTACGTTTGTTATCGATGGTTAATGGCGAATGGTTATTTTACACTATCGTTTCATAAAACCATCATTTCCCAACATAACCATTGCACATAACTGTTTTGCAGTGTACCTATTCCAAATGTAGCAGCTCGATGCTTTAATTAACTAAGCGTTTTAATGAACCAAACGTTTTAAATAACAAGCATAAAATAAATAAGGATTATTATGTCAACCGATACTAAGAATACTCAGCAGAGCGTATATAGCGATTTTCATTTGCAGTATATCGCAGGCTCATGGCAACAGGGCAAAGACGATAGCGTCAATACTGATGTCAATCCATATAATGGTGACACGCTGGTCGAGATTAAACAGGCGACGAAAGAACAGCTTGATGAAGCCTATCAGGCAGCAAATGCGGCACAAAAACAATGGGCACAAAAGACGCCAGCTGAGCGTGCCAGTTTAATGTATAACGTCGTCAATGTCTTAGATCAGCGTCAAGACGAAATTGTCGATTGGCTCATTAAGGAATCGGGCAGTACGCGTATCAAAGCAATGGTAGAGTTCGGTAGTGCGCGTGCGATTACCCTTGAAGCGGCCAGTTTCCCTAATCGTGTGCATGGTGAAATTCGCGCATCAAACACCCCCGGTAAAGAAAACTTCGTCTACCGTGAGCCAATCGGTGTCGTAGCCGTTATTAGCCCATGGAACTTTCCGCTACACCTTACCCAGCGTTCTATCGCGCCTGCGTTAGCACTTGGTAACGCGGTCGTGCTTAAGCCTGCAAGTGACACACCTATTACCGGTGGTTTACTGTTAGCAAAAATATTCGAAGAAGCAGGTTTACCAAAAGGACTGCTTAACGTCGTAGTTGGTGCGGGTAGTGAGATAGGGGACGCCATCGTCACTCATGATATTCCAAGCTTTGTATCCTTTACCGGTTCAACTTCAGTCGGCAAACATATTGGCGAATTGGCCAATGGTGGCGACTACATCAAGCAAGTGGCGCTTGAGCTCGGCGGTAATAGCCCATTTGTGGTATTAAAGGACGCCGATATTGAGCAAGCGGTAAAAGCCGCCGCCTTTGGTAAGTTCCTGCATCAAGGTCAAATCTGTCTCGCTATCAACCGTATTATCGTTGAAGATGAGATTTATGATGACTTCGTAGAGCGCTTCTTAGCTCATGTTAAAACCTTAAACGTCGGTGATCCGAACAAGCAAGATACGGCAGTCGGTCCAATCATTAATGAAAAACAAGTCAAGTCACTGCAAGAAAAAATCGCTAAAGCACAGCAAGAAGGTGCCAAAATGATTTTGAGTGGTGAGATTAAAGGTCAGGTAGTACCGCCGCATATCTTTACTGAAGTGACGCGCGAGATGGATTTGTCGCGTAATGAGGTGTTCGGGCCATTGGTCGGGATTATTCGTGCCAAAGATGAAGAGGATGCGTTATCGATAGCCAATGACTCCATGTATGGTCTATCGAGTGCGGTATTTACAGCAGATATGCAAAAAGGTTTGCGCTTTGCTCGCGGTATCAGAACGGGCATGACCCATATTAATGATATCTCAGTCAACGATGAGAGCAACATGCCATTTGGCGGTGAGAAAAACTCAGGTATTGGTCGCTTTAATGGTGAGTGGATACTGGAAGAATTTACCAGAACGCATTGGATATCAATGCAAAACGAACCGCGTCAATATCCGTTTTAATCAGTGCATTCTAATCAACGCATTATGGATAAACGTACTTAGATGTAGTTAGATAAATGTTTCGATATAAAAAAAGACCGCCTAAATGGTGGTCTTTTTTTTATTTATACGCAATGATTCTAAAGTTTTATAGTTCTAATGTTATTTAGAATGAAAGCCTAGTAATGCTTCAATCTCTTCGATAGTCATATGTCGAACCAATGCTTGCTCTTCTACTGTCAGACGGTTGGTATGCTCTTTTATCATCTTATGGATGCTACGAGAGATCTCAGATGTCGTTGCATAATACATTTGCGGCTGTTCTTTGGTCAGTAGGGTCAAAAACCTATTAACGATTTTACGTTTTTCAATCGGTGCATGCGCTTCTGTCATGACAATCTCCTAAAAGTGAACCATTTATGCAGTCAAATTAACTGTGGTCATTACCTATGATGGTAATGGTGAGGGCAAATATCAAGCTATGTGTGACTTTAGAGTTTTATGCCGCTGTAAATTATAGAAGGTAAGTTATCGAATATCACTTATCGAACATCTGTTATCGAGTATAAGCTATCTAATATCAGTTATTAGATACAGATTGGGCTAAAATAACACTATCCAGTCTAGCGCTTTATATCAATTATAGCTGTATATGATAACTGCTTTAATGAGTCACTACTTGAATGAATCACTACTTGAATAAACCATAGCAGTCCTATAGTTTAGATGGCATTATAATTAACATTCATATAAAATGAATCTTTAAGACATACCTTCTAACTTTCATTATAAGAAGTCTGCTATGCAATCAATTAATCTACCTAGCAAGCCACCAAGCTCGCCGCATCCCATACTCAACTTGAGCTTTCGGATATTTTTTAGCGCAGGCGCACTATTTGCCATTATAACCATGGCGTTGTGGGCATTTGTGTTTACTGGACATACAGATATCGATGCGCAAACGTTGAATCCGCTGTATTGGCATGGTCATGAAATGATTTACGGCTATGCGCTGGCCATCGTGGCGGGATTTTTATTGACTGCAGTTAAGACTTGGACGGGCGTTATGATGCCGCATGGCTACAAGCTGCTCGGTATTTTTGTCTGTTGGTTGCTGGCGCGTTTGGGCTGGGTAGGATTTGGCTTAGGTATCACGGTTGCTGGTAGCAGCGTGGCGTTACTATATGCGGCGGCGGTATTCGATTTATTGTTCATCGGCACGATGGCTTTTGTGATTTTCCGTGCAGTATTGCAAGTTAAGCAATATAAGCAAATGGGGATTTTAGCCAAGCTTGCATTATTAACAGTGGGCAATGCTTTGTGCTATTGGGGCATTATCAGCGCCAATATGAATCTGACCAAAGTTGGTGTTTATTTAGGTTTTTATTTGATTATCGGCTTGGTATTGACCATCGGTCGCCGCGTGGTGCCGTTCTTTATTGAGCGTGGTCTAAGTGTGCCAAATGCTCAAGGTGAAACCGAAGCAGTGACGGTACGTAATAATAAAGCGCAGGATATCGCAAGCTTATTGTTCTTCTTTGCTTTTTTTATCACTGATATGTTTTATCCCAATAAATACTTGCTGACCATCAGTGCACTTGGGGTGGCGGTGGTCAACATCGTACGCTTAGTTGGCTGGTATCATCGTGGTATTTGGCAAAAACCGTTACTATGGTCGTTATATATCGCCTTTCTAGGGATGTGTGTGAGCTTTGTATTGTACGCACTGCAGCCATGGTTAGGCTATAATCACAGCATTGCGGTACATGGATTATCGATTTCCGGTATTGGCATGATGACGGTGGCGATGATGGCGCGGGTGTCGCTCGGTCATACGGGGCGCAGTATTCATCAGCCACCCAAAATCGTCAATGCGATGTTCGCGCTTATGGCAGTGGCGTTTGTCAGTCGGGTATTTTTGCCATTAATCGATATGAGTCATTACTTATTATGGATCATGCTGGCACAAAGCGCTTGGATAGCTTGTTTTGCCTTGTTTTGTATCAGTTATTTGCCGGTACTGGCACGCCCGCGACCAGATGGTTTATTTGGCTAATAAGGTGTTGAAACGGTTAAAATGCAACTGATTTAAAATTTAAGTCCTTTAAAAGTTAAATAGTTTAAAAGCTAAAGCGACTTAAAACATAGGATTTTAAAATATATCATTATTTCAAATTATAAAGTTAATAGTTATAACAAACATTGGAGTGCAAAAAATGCGACTGACCAACTATAGTGATTATGCGCTGCGCTCATTAATATATTTGGCGACCAAGCCTGAGCCGCACCTATTGGCAAATATCAGTGATATTGCCAACAGTTATCACATTTCTAGAAGTCATTTGACCAAGATTATTCATCAGCTCGGGCAACTTGGCTATATAGATAGCGTGCGCGGTAAAAACGGTGGGATTCGCTTGGCGTGTGCGCCAAAAGACATCAATTTGGGGGTGTTAATCAAACAGATTGAGCCTGATTTTAATTTGGTTGAATGTTTTTCGACCGATTTATTGATTAATCCTAAGCCTGACAATGCTAATTCTGACAGCTCTTTTAATAGTAATGATGATAATGCGGTTGCCAAAGATTTGTCTTTGACGCTGATTGATGAGGAAGCAAGTGCGGGGGTCAAGTCAGGTTGTATTATTAGTCCTGTCTGTCAGCTAAAACAGGTATTCTTTGAAGCATTGACCGCTTTTATCAACGTCCTCGAGCGTTATACATTGGCAGATATTATCAGTAATGAGGCAGAGCTTGCGGAGTTATTGTTTTATAGAAATGGCCTAACTAACTTTGTAAAATAGAAGCTTTATATAGTCAGTTCAAAATAAAAGCGCTACGTTATAGCTATGTGCGACTGGTATAAATTTTCCTTGCTTGCTGCGCGCCTTGTACTCCAGAGGCTTCGAAAAATTCATCCCAGTCGCACTGTATCAATTTTAAAGTAATTCTACTATATATAAAATCGCCACAAAAAAAGGCTGCCCCGCTAGTAATAGTATGGGCAGCCTTTTTTATTATCAATTTTTAAAGCATCTAAGCAGCTAAGCGTTTAAGCGTTTAAGCATTTTCAAGCTTAGGACGGGCTTTATCAATGGCTTTTAATAAGACTTTTTCAAACTCACCCTCTTTAAACTTCACTAAATAAGAATGCGCGGCACAGAAGTTACGTACCTCGCGCCATTCGTGCGCCAGATTGGTCGCCCAGTCGCAATACTGCTTGCCAGCATTAGGCTCATCTTTTAGTGCTTTTTTGGTCGTTGGGTGTAATAACAGTTCCGGTAGCACCGCTTCTAGTAATTTGGTTGGTGGACTCATAAAAGTATCATCGACGTGCAAGCTTTTACTGGCAGGATGGAATACCAACAGCGAGCCCGCATGAATCATCTCATTGGGTGAGATATAATGAATACCTTCTGACATAGAAAACATCAGCTCAGGGTAGCGCTTGGCGACCGTATCGCTTTCGACCAAATCGTCTGCCCATTGTACGGCAGGGATTTTTTTATGATGACGGCTACTGCCATAAAAAGTTGCTTGCGGGAAGTCCTTTGCCATTTGTGCGCAGTGGACAGTATGAAAGGGGTGGACATTGAGGACCGCTTCGACATCTTGCCCATTATTGGTTAACGCCATTACCTCAGCGCGTACGTCGCCGGTGAGCTCGTAGCTGTCTAAAAATATAAAGCGACCTGAGGCTAATTTTACAAGCGAGCATTGAGTGCCTATATTTAGCACCCCGCCTAAGCGAAACGTGCCACGAATATTCCAAAATCCTGCACCCAAATCATGTATTTTATCGGTCATTGATACTTTTCCTTAATGGTTATTTTATGAGTTTTTTAATTATTAGAGCGTGTCTTCAATTCAT
>NZ_DEIR01000012.1:0-43431 GCF_002352555.1 Psychrobacter sp. UBA2769
ACGCGCTTTGGGATGGGGGTCAAGGGGGTTTGTCGGCTATTTTAAAGATTCTCTCGCCTTATTATTAATACCCTCTATTTATCAGTCAGTTAGGATTAAAAATAGTTTTACCGCTATTATAAATAGCCTTTTTTGCTTAAAACCGCTTATCTCTTCTATATAACAGTATCCTATATATAGCATTTTTCTATGTATGACACTTTTATAGCTTACCTATCTTTTTAAAGAAGTCTTTATAGGCAGCCACTTTCTTATCTAAGGCTAGTGGATAAGCACGCGAGGTAGAAGGCAGTCTATATAAGGTAAGATTATTCACATCGGCTTTTTTATTATTGTCACTCTGCCACTCATAAGGATAATCCATACTTTGATTGGTCTTCGGATACTTGGACTTGGCAGGTGGTTCGGCTAATAAATTGAGTAGCACCTCAGTTGCTTTACCGCCCGTGGTAAATAAGGTCTCAACCTTTGGCACTTGTGGCAAGATACTATCTAGGTTAACGGCGGTGACAACGGTTAAGTTTTTATCTGAGGCATTGCCGGTTTCGCGGATAGCCTGACTAACTGTCGGGCAAGAAGCAATGCCGCGCTCGAACATAAAGGCGCGAATACGCTCAGGGTCAAAACGCTTTTCATCGCCTACTCTGAAATAATTAACATCGTCAAAAAATACGCTGCCATAGATACGCCACATATCATTATAAAAGTTTGGATAGTGAAAGCGCATTGCCCATTTATCAGCGGTCGGTGGAAAAGTACCCATCATCATCACAGTGGCATCGGGCGGTAACACCGGACCAAAGGGATGAGTTTCTACTTCTGCGGCGCGAGCTTCGGACAATATCGAGTTAGTATCCATTTTATGAGTATTATCTTGCGTATGGGATGGTTGTGTAGTCATAAGATTCTTCATCAGAAAAGCGGTTTTTTTGCTATCATAGCAAGCCTAAACACTACTTCATTTATCAGCGCGCTATTATAGTCAAACATAGTCGGCTTAAATAAAATTAATCCTGTTATAAAGGCACTTGGCTTACTTTTTTATTAAAGCATTAAGCTTACTATTGATAGGCCAAATATAGGGTTGAAGTGCAGTAAGTGTTTGTATCTTTTATACTAATGGCAACCGCAGTAACTGCGCAAGCATCAGACCAAAAACCAAGAGAGACCTTATGAGCGACTTAAAAATCACCGTCATCGATCACCCGTTAGTCCGTCATAAACTCAGCCTCATGCGCGAAAAAGACTGTAGCACCTATAAGTTTCGTACATTGACCAAAGAGCTTGCTCGCTTGATGGCGTATGAAGCGAGCCGTGATTTTGAAATTGAAACCTTTCCGATGGAAGGCTGGTGTGGTGAAATCACGGGTGAGCAAATCATCGGTAAGACCGCAACGATTGTACCGATTTTACGTGCCGGTATTGGTATGCTCGACGGCGTGCTCGATTTGATTCCGACAGCGAAAATCTCTGTCGTTGGTTTACAGCGCGATGAAGAAACTTTGCAACCTGTACCCTTCTTTGAAAAGTTTGTCAGCCACATGGACAAACGCCCAGCCCTTATCATTGACCCAATGTTAGCGACTGGTGGCTCAATGGTTGCGACCATCGAGATGTTAAAGAAAAATGGCTGTACTAATATTAAAGCATTGGTATTGGTTGCGGCACCTGAAGGCGTACGTGTGGTCAATGAAGCGCATCCTGATGTGACTATTTATACCGCCGCACTAGATAGCCATTTAGATGAGCACGGTTATATCATCCCAGGTCTTGGCGATGCGGGCGATAAAATATTTGGTAAGCAGTTATTTAACAAGTAAGACAACGCCAATAAATCAAGACAAGCCGTCGTTATAAAAATCATGACACATGTATAAAATATCAATGATAAGGATATAAGATGAACGTATTGATTACAGGCGCAAGCGCGGGTTTCGGTAAAGCGCTGGCTGAGCGTTTGGTTGCCAATGGCCATCGCGTGATTGGTTGCGCCAGACGCCTAGATAAGCTCAATGCGCTAGCAGAAACTTTGGGCGAGGCATTTTTACCTGTGGTCATGGATGTCAGTGACACGGCGTCTATTCCACAAATCATTGCGGATTTGCCGGCTGATTTCAAGCAAATCGATGTTTTGGTGAATAACGCTGGGTTAGCGTTAGGTACAGAGCCTGCACACAGCGCCAGTCTCGATGACTGGATGCGCATGACCGATACCAATGTTAAAGGTTTGATGGCGATAACGCACGCAGTCTTACCAGCGATGGTCGCACGTGATAGCGGTTATATCATTAATGTTGGTTCGATTGCTGGTAGCTGGCCTTACTTTGGCGGTAACGTTTATGGCGCGACCAAAGCCTTTGTAAAACAATTTAGCTTAAACCTGCGTGCGGATCTCATCGGTACGCAAGTGCGCGTGACCAACCTTGAACCGGGTAATGTGGCGGGCACTGAGTTTTCAAACGTGCGCTATCATGGTGATGATGATAAGGCTGCTCAAGTTTATGATGGCTTTAAAACCATGACCGGCGATGATATTGGCGATATTTTATTATGGCTGATCGAGTCGCCTGCCCATATTAACGTCAATCGCTTAGAAGTCATGCCGGTTGCGCAAACCTATAATGGTCTAACGATTGCTAAGCAAGATTCTTAAACGCTTAACCAACCGTTTGGCTCATTAACGTAACTCGTAAGACCGAAGCAATATAGATTCCTCTATGTTGCTTCTTTTTTTGCCTTTGATATTCATCTCATTAACCAAACGCAATTCCTGAAAGTCTAGAATTAATACCTCATTACGTAAGCGTTCGCTGGTACGTTTATTGTGGCGTATCGGAAATCCTAAGACTTGCTTACCCTTAACCACTATCTGATTGATAATCATGGTCGGATTATTGATGGTAGCTTTTGCACTTACCTTCTGAGAATTAATGATGGCGGTAGCAGGATTAACCGTTGTGCTTAAAACCTTTGTCTGGCGCACGCTTTTTGGCATATCAACTGCAAAAAACAATACCTGCTCTAATGGCAAATACTGCGCGTGCCGCATTAATTCCTGACGAAATAGCAAAGGCATATCTGCATTAAAGCTGTCTTCTGTTTGCTGAGAGAACGCCGTAAAATTACGCTGTAAGTAACGTCCAAATATACTGCTATTAATCCAGTCTTGATAAGTATCATTTTTTAACAGCTGCTTTGTGAAAGCATCGGCATCTGCCGTGATATCTGCCGTAAGCATTGCTAACAGTAACGCCTGCGGATTGGTAAATTTTTTCTGCTGCCAGATTTGCGGATATAGGCTGCTATCAAGCAATGGTAACATCGACTTGTTCATACCTTAATATCCTTATATTTTACTTGCTGACGTTTGATTCGATTGGTCAAAGTCTATGACAATTCGCTACTTTTACCGCTCAACTGCTTTCAACACTTAACAAATTTTATGCTATGGTCAGTTACCTATTTTAATATAGTAGTCCTTCATTAGTGGCATAAATAATTCCACAATAAAGCATTTCGGCTAAATCGGCTTTATAAAATTGCTTAATGAAAACAAGGTATACTGCCTTATGAAGAAAAATTTAATTAACTTGCCTGCTAACTACCAGTTGAAAACGATTGATATCGCTTTGACTGACGGTACATTACTACCCGTATCTGTCATAGGCAATGGCAAACCCGTACTGCTGCTACACGCTTATGGCATGGATGCACGTGAATTTTTGCCATTTATTTTACCTTTGGTTGGCAAATATGCATTTTACCTGCCGCATTTGCGAGGGTTTGGCGCGGCAAAAGACATCAAGCTGACCCAGTTTGATTTTGTGCGCCAGTATGCCGATGATATCAGTGCCGTCATTGAGCAAATTTGCTTGGCGCGTAATATAGAATCCTTACCTGTTGCCGCTATTTCGATGGGTGCGCAAGTGATGTGGGCGTATTTTGAGCGTTATGGCAGCGAAAGAGTCAGCCGCTATTTAAATATCGACCAAAGTCCTGCTATCCATAACCAGTCCGACTGGCAAGGTGGCTTGTTTGGCACGCGCCAGCAAGAAGTGTTTGATATTTTTCATGAGGTGATTGATAGGACGTTACCTTATGCTGACATCGAAAGCTTTACCCATCTGCCTTTTGCCCTGAAACGCCGTGCAACGGATGTCGAACGGCTGTTTTCTCTATTATCCGTCAATCGCACACGCTCAAAAGCCTTTATACAAGTGATGACCTATAAAAACGACCCCAAACTTGCGCTTTATGATCATAGTATTTGGCATCATAAGATGCGCTGCTTACAAGCTTATTTAACATTACCCTATGACTTTCGCGGCGCTTTAGAGCGGGTCACTATTCCAGTGGTCAATCTGATTGGCGGGCGCTCAAAGCTATATGATGCTAAATGGCAGCAAAAAATCACCCAAATGCTACCTAATGCCACTGAGGTCGTATTGCCCCGCTCAGGTCATGCGATACCAATGGATGAGCCTGTTGGATTTTATAAAGTATTAAAAGGGTTTTTACAGGATTAGTTGTTCATCCATATAAAAAAGCGACCTTAACGGGTCGCTTTTTATTTGTGCAATAAATTTTGAACATTTTGAGATATCAATTAGCTAATACTTTAACTAACTCAAATCTAGCTACTTGCTTACCATCAACTTCAACAGTTTCAGTAAACATCGCTAATGGTCGTACCCACACGCCATACTCACCGTATAGGCAGCGGTAAACAACTAATATTTCTTCCGTTTCTGAATGCTGCGCGGTATGCAATACTTGGTAAAGGCTGCCTTTATAATGGCGGTAGATGCCTTGGGGAATGGCTTGGTTCATTTTCAAATCCTAAATTTTATTATAAATGTACGAATCACATACTGCCGAAGTATATTCATATCGCAAAATAAGTAAGGCCGACAATCAATGTCGACCTTATTTTTAATACCAATAGCTTGTCCCATTCACTTATTAAGCAACCGTCACTTTCGCATACGCCTTTTTGCCTGCTTGGATAACGACTGTCTGACCAGCAGTTAAACTAAAGCCCGCATCGACGACTTCGCCATCTACTTTTACCGCGCCACGTTTAATCATATCTTTAGCCGATGAGCTATTTTTGGCAAGCTCTGCTTGATTTAATATCTGCGTGATAAATAATGCGTCCTGCCCTTCTAACTCTAACGTCACTTCTGGTAAATCGACTGGTAATTCGCCATCAGCAAGTACGTTACCCGCTGATTTGTGCGCATTAGCAGCCGCATCAGCATCATGGAAACGCTCGATTAGTTCTTCAGCAAGAATACGTTTGATTTCTTGTGGGTTGCGACCGTTTTCCATCTCTGCCATTAACGCTTCGACTTCTTCCATCGGCTTAAAGCTTAAAAATTCAAAGTAGCGACGGATTAAGGTATCTGGCATCGACAGCAGCTTTTGGTACATGGTGCCCGGCGCATCGTAAATGCCGACATAGTTGCCAAGTGACTTAGACATTTTATTAACGCCGTCTAGTCCTTCTAAAATTGGCACTGTGATACAAACTTGTGGCTCTTGACCATAACGACCTTGCAGGGTGCGCCCCATCAGGATGTTAAAGGTTTGATCAGTACCGCCAAGCTCGACGTCGGCTTTTAGCGCGATAGAGTCATAACCTTGCACCAATGGGTATAAAAACTCATGGATAGCAATTGGCGTTTGCGCCGCGTAGCGTTTAGAGAAATCATCGCGCTCTAGCATGCGTGAGACGGTCAACTGGCTAGAAAGCTGAATCATATCGCCCGCTGACATATCCTTGAACCATTCAGAGTTAAAGACAATCTTGGTTTTTTCTTTATCCAAAATCTTAAAGACTTGTTCAGCATAAGTCTGCGCGTTGACTTTGATTTGCTCATCGGTCAAGGGCGGACGCGTGCTGTTTTTGCCAGAAGGGTCACCAATCTTGGCGGTATAGTCACCGATTAGAAAATAAATCTCATGACCCAAATCTTGAAAATGCTTCAGCTTATTAATCAATACGGTATGACCCAAATGTAGGTCAGGCGCGGTGGGATCAAAGCCTGCTTTGATACGTAGCGGGCGATTCAGTTTCAACTTCTTAACCAAATCCTCTTCAGATAGGATTTCTTGTGTACCGCGTTGGATTAAGGCAAGTTGTTCTTCTAGGGTATAAGTTTGGGTGGTCATGATGCTCTCTTTATTGTCTTTATTTAAAGGGTAAAGCGTTTGGGCTATTTATACCAAGCCAAAAAAATACGATTAGCAGCGTCAAACTCGTTTAGTCTACTATCTACTAAATGTAGTACTTGCACTCGTTTATCACTACTCTGGTTTTTGGAAATGGGATTAAAGTCTCGTAGCCGGTAAAAGATGTTAGAATTTGACAGATATACTAGCGTTTTTTAAGGTAAATTGCCATGACCAACCCTACATCGATTGCTGAGACCAATGATAATACTCATTCGACTATAAATTATGATAATAATTTAGATAACACTTTGGATAATGGTCTAGAAAATAGCTTAGCGCATATTGACGACTTAAATTATGCCACCTTGACCGATGCGCTTGAGCAAACAGTGTTTGAAAACTTCGATGATGGCTTATATATCGGCATGATGTCTGGCACCAGCTTAGATGGTATGGACGCCGTGCTTTGTCAATTCGGTGGTGAAGGAAATACTCAACAACCCATGCGACTATTAGCCACTCGTAGTCAGGATTTCCCACCGCGCCTGCGTGAAGTGTTATTGGCTTTATGTCAGCCTAATGGTGTGCAAGAATTAGTACCAGCAGTGGGTGAACCAAACAGCGAATTAGACTGGTTCGGCTGGGCTAGTAAAGAATATGCTGAATTTGCCAGCGACGTGGTCAATAATTTATTGCAGCAGTCCAATACTGATGTAGAGTCGGTGCTGGCGATTGGCTGTCATGGTCAAACGGTGCGCCACCGTCCGCAGATGGGTTTTAGCTTGCAATTGCTCGATGCCAACATCATCGCTGAGCGTACTGGCATTAGTGTGGTCAGTGATTTTCGCCGCCGCGATATGGCTGTTGGTGGGCAAGGAGCGCCCTTGGTTCCTGCCTTTCACCAAGCCTTATTTGCCACACCTGATAGCACACGAGTGTTATTAAACTTGGGCGGTATTGCCAATATCACGGTATTGCCAACCGATGAGAGCCCGGTAATTGGCTATGATACCGGCCCTGCCAATTTATTATTAGATGCGTGGACAGCTTTGCATACTGATAAAGGTTACGATGCTGGTGGCGCATGGGCGCAGTCAGGACAAGTCGTTGAGCCGCTACTTAACCAGCTGATAGAACATCCGTTTTTTGCGCGAACCTATCCGAAAAGCACGGGGCGTGAAGACTTTAACTTAGCATGGCTACAAAGCGAGCTGCAAAAATTTGACCAAGCATCTGCTCATATTCGCTATTCATCAGCCGATGTACAGGCAACGCTCACTGAGCTGACCGCCATGAGTGCTAGTATGCAAATCAATATGTTTATTAATGCACAAGAAAATAGCTCGGTTTACGTCTGCGGTGGCGGTGCATTAAATGATTATTTAATGACCCGCTTACAGGCACATTTGCCTCATTGCAAAGTAGAAACCACTGCCAGCTTAGGGCTTAATCCCGCTTGGGTCGAAGCCGTCGCCTTTGCGTGGCTGGCACGCCAAACCCTAATGGGCGAAACTGGTAACTTGCCAGCTGTAACTGGTGCAAGTAAAGGCGTTGTACTGGGTCAGGTTTGTTTTGCCTGATTGGTCAAATTTTAGTTTACATACGTACACTTATGTGTTTTATAATGGCTTTTGAAATAACATCCTCTTAGGACCGTAAGTACAGGATATAGCGCATGAGCCAGCATAGCAGTTTACCGACCGACTCACTTACCGAGCAAACGATGAATAATACTCCCGTGGATATTGCTGCCAAACAGGTATATAAGCCAAGACAAAAACCACCGCACTACGAGCGTTCTGACGATATGCGCGTGGTGGTCACCGGTATGGGCGCGGTGACGCCTTTGGGATTAGATGTCGAAAGCTCATGGACAAGCCTGCTTAATGGCGAGAGCGGTATCGCGCCAATTACCCATTTTGATGCAACAGACTATCGGGCGCGAATTGCCGGTGTGGTCAAGGATTTTGACGCCAAGCAATATATGAATGCCAAAGACGCGCGCCGCTATGATGAATTTATGCATTATGCCGTTGCAGCGTCTGCTATGGCATTAAAAAATGCCGGCTTTATCGATGAAGTCAGCGCTGCTGATGCGCCTGTGCAAAATGTCGACCAAGAGCGCTTTGGGGTGATTTTGGGTTCAGGCATTGGTGGTATCCAAACCATTGAAAACAGTCGCGATACCCTGCGTGAAAAAGGCGCGCTGAAAGTGTCACCTTTTATCATCCCTGGCTCTATCGTCAATATGGCAGCAGGTTTGGTTGCGATTAAACACACTTTAAAAGGTCCAAACCTTGCGACCTCGACTGCTTGTACCACCGCGACCCATGCGATAGGGATTGCCGCACGCTTGATTGCGTATGGTGATGTCGATGTGATGCTAGCAGGTGGCAGTGAAAAAGGCTCAAGCCCACTTGGTATATCAGGTTTTGGGGCGATGCATGCCCTCTCAACTCGTAATGACGAGCCAACCAAAGCCTCACGTCCTTTTGATAAAGACCGTGATGGTTTTGTGCTTGGAGATGGCGCTGGTGTCGTCGTCCTTGAAAGCCTTGCCCATGCTAAAGCGCGCGGAGCAACGATATTGGCTGAACTGGTTGGCTTTGGTATGAGTGATGATGCCAGCCACATTACCGCACCCCCAGAAGATGGTAGCGGTGCGGCACGAGCCATGCGCAATGCCTTAAACGATGCCGGTATCGAGCCTGCCGCAGTTGGCTACGTCAACGCCCATGGGACCAGTACTCCTGCTGGCGATGTCGCCGAATCTATTGCCATTGAAACCGTCTTTGCGCCAGTGAAAGACAGCATATTGGTCAGCTCTACCAAATCCATGACTGGTCATTTATTGGGTGCTGCTGGTGGTGTTGAAGCGATATTTACCGTCCTTGCTCTGCAACATCAGCATGTACCGCCAACCATCAATTTGGACAATGTCGAAGACAACTGTAATCTTGATTATGTTGCCAATCAATCACGCAAAGTTGAGAACTTACAATATGCAGTGTCTAACAGCTTTGGCTTTGGCGGCACTAACGGCTCATTGATATTTGCCCGTTGGCCGGTGCAACCCTAAAGCTAAAAGAAATACCAGAAACAGCGCCAAAAAGCTTTGGATAGTCGCCGTTGTAACCTTGGTGTCAGATTTACTACGTTTGTCCACTTGCAGCCCCTTATCGTACTTGCGTATGATAAGGGGTAATTTTTGGAACATTTATGGAAGATACCATGTCAAGCTACTCATTTTCCCATCAGTTTTACCAACGCTGGACGTGTGCACCTGAGCCTATACGCGCGGCAATCACCCAAGAACTAAAAGACATCACCACCTTACTGCAAACAGAGACACCATTTGAAAGCTTTGTTTTTAGCACCCATGACTTAGACGCGCATCTTGACAATCTTTATGAGAATCATGACGCTGAGCAAGCCATTGCCAAAGCCATCGCGGACAAACAAGCCCAAGCGCGCGCTGCTGCTGAAAAAGAACGGCTAGAAGAACAACAAAAAATACAAGCGGCCGAAGAAGCCAATCGTAAAGCAGAGGCTAAGATAGAAGAAGAAACCCGACTGCGTGAAGAGGCAGCGCAACAAGCACCACAGAAAAATGAGCCCCTAGCAGCGGATAAAAACAGTTCAGATAAAAGCGGTTCTGATGCTAAAACTGCTATCACTCATGCTAATGACACTAGCAAGGTCACAGCGCCAAGCGTAGATAATGTTGATAACAGTGCTGATGGCAATGCTGCTAAAGCTCAGCCTACTGAACCATCAAATGCCGTAAAAACTGATGTTAATAACGACTCTAGTGCTAGCTCTGAAAATAAAACTGTCAGCGAGCATGCCAATACGATTAGCGGCAATGCAATTAGCGATAGCCATATTGCTAATGATAAGCGCATTAAAGAAGATAGCAGCATTAAAACAATCAATGATAAAGCCAGCGCCGCCATCAAGCTGGCTTTAAAAGATGCAAAGCTAAATACCACCCATCAAGAGCTAATCCGTGAGCTTGAAATGCAAATTGATGATTATCTTAGTGAACAAATGATGCTGATGTCTGAAAACTTAAAATCTTGGTTACGAGCGGAGATGACTCAAAATTTAAGTGAAGATAAAGTAGAAACTAATAAAGAATCGTAAAAAAGCTAAATATTGCTATCCGTTCATAAATCGATAGCAACAAATCTCTAGAATAGAAAAAGCCCCGTAAATTTACGGGGCTTTTTTTGTTTTAAATTCAGGAATATAAGCTTTTATTTTAGATAGCTTTTGTACGCTCGGTTAACCATTCAAGTGCCGCACCGTCAACGCGGTCTTTTAGCTCGGCATAAACTTGGCTATGATAATTATTCAACCAATCTATCTCTGCTTGGGTTAGTAGTGCAGGCTCAATCAAACGCGTATCGATTGGGCAATAAGTGATGGTCTCAAAGTTTAAGAATTTGCCAAACTCAGTCTCAGTCGGACTCGCCACTGGCATATTGACCACCAAGTTTTCAATACGAATACCCCATTTGCCTTCACGGTATAAACCTGGCTCATTACTAGATATCATGCCTACTTTCATGGCGCGCTCTTTTGGCGTACTGGCACTATAAGCAATGACTTGTGGGCCTTCATGCACATTTAAGAAGTAACCAACACCATGTCCGGTACCATGACCATAATCCATTTGTGCCTGCCATAATGGCGCACGGCAAATCGCATCGATAAGTGGTGAAGCAATGCCATCAGGGAAGTGTGCTTTTGCCAACGCAATATGGGCTTTTAGCACGGTGGTAAAGTCACGTTTATGCTCAGAACTTACTTTGCCAATACCGACCACACGGGTGATATCGGTAGTACCGTTTTGATACTGGGCGCCTGAGTCAATCAGCAACAAACCGCCCTCGCCTTCATTAACATCAAGGTAGCTGAATTTTTCTGGCGTCGCGCGGTAATGCGGCAGTGCACCGTTTTCATTAAAGCCTGCAATCGTTGGAAAGCTTGGCGAGACATAATGCGGCTGCTGACTGCGTGCTTCGATGAGCATACTATCGACGTCAAGCTCACTTAAACGCTCGCCGGCTGCTAGACGCTGCTCAAATGTAGCGAAAAACTCACTTAATGCCGCCCCATCTTGACGCATGGCTTCACGTACATGATCGATGTCTGAGTCAGATTTAACAGATTTAAGCAAAGTACTTGGTGCCATTTGCTCGATAAAGCCAACATCGTCCGCCATTTTCGATAGCGTACCGACTGCGACTTTACTTGGGTCTAGCAATAATAAATCTTCTGGTGTTAATGTAGCCAATGCCTCTTGCACTGCTTCATAATCAGCAAGCGTGATACCGCTGTCTTTTAGGGCTTTTTCAATGTCAGCGCTGACTTTATTATTATCAATAAACAAGGTCGCTTTATCCGCATCAATCAGCATATGCGCCAAAAAGACAGGGTTATAATCGACGTCCGCACCGCGTAAGTTGGTCAACCAAGCGATATCATCTAAGCTTGAAAGCAAATGATGGGTTGCGCCTGCATCCGCCATACCTGCACGCACGGCGGCAAGTTTTGAAGTCGCAGACTGCGCAACAAATTGCTCATCGTGTTGGTATAGTTGTGCTGATGGCAGCGCTGGACGATCGCTCCATATATCTGTCAATACATCGCGTTCAGTGATTAAGGTAATATCGTTGGCATCAAAAGCGTCTAGTAATTTATCTTGCTCAGCGATAGACAGCACATTACCATCGACGGCCACGCTATCGCCCTCGGCCAAGTGCCCAGCAAGCCAATCGATATGGTTTGGCTGACCGGGTGCTAATTTTTCTAAAGTGATACCGGTGCCTGCTAATTGATGAGCGGCGTGTACCCAATAGCGGCTATCAGTCCACAGTCCCGCAAAATCAGCGGTAACGACCAGTGTACCGACTGAACCGGTAAACCCTGATAACCATAAACGCGCTTGCCAATACTCAGGCAAGTACTCAGATAAATGTGGATCTGCTGACGGCACGATAATCGCGGTCAGGTCTTGCGCCGCAATAGCAGCACGCAAGCTGGTAATACGTTGTTGAATTTCAGTTTTTGGAATGGCTTCTTGAGTAGACATAACGTCCCTTATTGTATATAAAAAATTAGTATAAAAGCACGAGCACCATGCTGTTTAAAGCGCTGCATAAAATGCTGTATAAGTAGAAAAAACTCACCGCAATACAGCGCCGTAGAATCGATAGGTTCTCGATATATTGTTATTATAAACTGACATCATCAGCTGATTATTAGCGGTTAATTAAGTGGGCGTTTATTAAGTTTGCTACAGATACAACCTAGCGCATATAACGATATGGGGATGATAACTGACTTATAAATGCCTTTAACAGCAATACCCATTTAATCGTGAAAGAATCGTGAACAAATCGTAAAAATGACCGATAACTCAAAATAAAAGAAGCCACTGTTTAGTAGCTTCTTTATTTTTATCACCTATCAAACGACGGCTATAGAGTGCTATAAATAGTACTAATACTCTTGTGCTTATATTAGCCTCTTACTTACATTCTTTGCTTACATTCTGATATTACTGCTGTTTTTAATCATATTGCTCATCGGTTTTGACAATGCTAATAAAATCAGCGCGGTCACTACCAAGAACATGGTCATAATAGAGAATAAATCCGGTAAACCTTCGATTTTATCAGCGGTGACATGGCTACCAAAGAAGGCGGCGACCAAGTTACCCATCGCAATAGAAGCAAAAAACAGCCCCATGATTTGACCTTGCATCCCTTCAGGTGCCAAGCGCGTCATTGACGACATACCAACAGGACTTAGCGCCAGCTCACCTAGCGTCAGTAAAAACAAACTGCCAACCAACCACAGTGGTGATGCCAAAGCACCGGGAGCGACCAAGATACTTTTTGATGCCATAATCATCAGCCCAAAACCTGCAGCGGCTAACAACATACCAAGCGCAAATTTTACCATGCTATTAGGCTCAAGACCTTTAGCACCGAGCTTCACCCACAAAATACTGATAATGGGCGCTAATAATAAAATAAATAACGGATTGAGCGACTGAAACCAGATACTTGGGATATGAAAACCCATGACTTCCAAATCCGTATAACGGTCAGCAAATAAGTTAAACGAGGTTGGCTGCTGATCAAAACTTGACCAAAACAAGGTCGAACCAATAATCAATAAAAGACAGACCAGTAAGCGTTTTTTATCAGAGGAGCTCAACCGTGATGACATAAACATCACCGCAAAATATAGCAGCACCACAGCTGCGATGGTATAGGTCATATACTCTGCGACCAATATCGGATTAAATGGCATCAAACCGGTGCTAATGAGCACAATCAATACCACAAAAATAGCCGCAACGCCTAATACCCAGCGCCCTATATTTTGGAAGCGGTCATTTGCATGCTCCCAATCAGCGGTGATGTTTTTGGCACGCGCATAACGATTTAATGTCTTTCTGGCTGAAAAACGGTAAATCAGTAACGAAGCCAGCATACCAATACCACCGACGCCAAAGCCTGCATGCCACATGCCTTTTTCTCTAAACACCCCAACAATCAGCGCTGCCAATAGCGCACCAATATTGATACCCATATAAAACAGCGTAAATCCTGCGTCACGGCGATTGTCCGTTTCGGGATATAACGCCCCAACCATGACCGTAATACAGGTCTTAAACAACCCTGACCCAATGACAATAAACATCAAACCGACAAAGAATAGCACCATGCCAAACATAGCTGACAACGCAATACATAAATGCCCAAGCGCAATAATGATACTGCCCCACCACAGCGCCCGCTCCTGACCAAGCCAGTTATCCGCCAACCAGCCGCCCGGTACTGCCGCCAAATATAATGAACCGGCGAAAATACCATAGATGGCAGAAGCCGTTGCTTCATCAAAACCGAAACCACCACTGCCAACCGTCGCCACCATAAAGAGTACTAATAATGGACGAATACTATAATAAGAAAAACGCTCCCACATCTCGGTGAAAAATAACGAGCTTAAGGGTTTAGGATGCCCCATAAAGCCATTATCTAATGCTTCTAATTCAGCAGCACTAGCGTTCGATTGTGAGTCTGTGCTCATAAATCTATTCCTTTAAAAACCACTGTAATGATGACCAAACTTCTAATTATTCTGCTAGGCGGTCACATAGGCGCATTATTGTTTCACTTGCCTAGAACCAAGTAAAGAAAAAAAGGTTTAATAATTACACAAACACTCACAAAAAAACCCGCCCTCAATTCGCTAAGGGCGGGTTTTTTGTGAGCTGTACAAATAAAACAATCGCCATGACCGTTTTAATTAATCAGTATTATTAATCAATACCATAGACATTAGAAGCAATATTATAAGAGATAGGGCTATGACAAACTCTATTGCTAGGTTTAGAAATTGCTAGGTCTAAAAATTGAATCAGCAGCTATCTGAATAAAAATTACTCTGCTGTCGCAGCTTTTTCAGTCGTGCCAGCATCCAAATCAGCATCGGCTTGCTCGGCTGTCACGTCAGCATCAGCAACCGCTGCTTGATTAACCGTACCTTCAGCCGTGGCTGTACCAGCTTCAGCGCTAACCACAGCACTGTCCGCATCGGTAGCTGGCGTTGCGTTAGCATCCGCTGCAGTATCGCTCGTTGCTGCTGCATCAGTCTCTGCAGCAGCCGCAGCCGCTGTTTCAGCAGTCGCAGCTTCTTCCGGAGCCGCAGTTGCTTCTGCTTCCTCGGCGGCTGACGCTTCAATGGTCTCAGGAGTGATATGCTCACCCGCTGGACGCAAGAAACCAGAAATGCCAATCAATAAGACGATACCTAAAAATAAGGCAACACCGCCTAAAGCATATAGGAATTCTTTCTTGGGGTTGTTATTAACGATATCTTCTGACATACCTTATCCACCTTGCACAGAATATTTAAAATATTGGGCTATTATATCGCAATTTATACTGATTTGTGAAAACCCTTAACTATTTAAAGGTTTTATTCATAAAAAAAGTGAAATCCGCTCTATATTGCCATGCTTAACGTATCAAATTACTAAATGGCAACCTAGGCAACCAAACGCGTCCGCGGGGTCGCACGCTTGCCAAGATAGCTTAATAATAATAGAAGCGTAATAAGGATTAAAATAGGATAATTACCAAAGTTCATAAACGGCGTGTTACCCACACGGGCTTGAATATCACCGCGTAATACCGTGCGCTCAAACTGCGGGGCGCGCTCAACGATACGACCTTTATGGTCAATAATAGCAGTAACCCCCGTATTGGTCGCGCGCATAAACCAGCGACCATTTTCTAACGCGCGCATTTGTACCATTTGCAGATGCTGCAGTGGACCTGCTGAAGTGCCAAACCATGCATCATTTGAGATGGTCAATAAAAAGTCAGTATTGATGGCGTTTTTACGGGTGGTATCAGGATAAGCAACCTCATAACACACTGCTGCGCCCAAGTTATGTCCACGAACCCGCAGCGGTGATTGATTGTCACTACCGCGACTGTAGCTTAAAATCTCTTGGCTACCCGCCAGATTAGGCAGAATATCTAACATGCCTTCAAACGGAATATATTCGCCAAACGGTACTAAGCGCTGTTTTTTATACAGTCCTTCTGCTTCCGCACCTAACGCAATCACACTATTATAAAACGGTGGATATTTGTCAGTTTTGGCATCAAAAGCCGCTTCATCTTTATAAGGAATACCGGTCACCCAAGTGGTATTGGTTTCTTTGGCCATTTTTACCATTTCGGTGATAAAACCAACCGCATCAGTCTGAAACATCGGAATCGACGATTCAGGCCATAAAACAATGTCACGCCCCCACTCGGTACGCGTCAGATTTGCATAGATTTTTAGCGTTTCTATCTGATATTCAGTCAGCCACTTTAAATCTTGCGGGATATTGCCTTGGATTAATGACACCGATAAATCAGGCGTACCTTTTGGCTTCGTCCACTGTGGATTTATCAACCATAATGCACAGCTGACTACCAGTAAAGCGCTGGCAGGAATCATATAACCGCCGCGACGACGCAGCAGCTCGACCAAACTTGCCGCCAATAATACCGCAACGAAAGAGACAGCAAACACGCCGGCAACGGGCGCTAATGACGATAGCCAATACTGCTCAGTAAAGGCATAACCGACAAATAACCACGGGAAACCCGTAAATAGCCAGGTTTTCATCCACTCTTGTAGTACCCAAAGCGCTGCAAATGATAACGGTTGCTTGCCGACCACCCGATTAAAAATTAACGCCAAAAAGCCATGGAATAACCCCATGCCCAAACCCATTAGCGCAATCATAATCAGCGCCAGCCAGACGGGCGTATCGCCATAAACATGGATAGAGGTATAGAGCCAAAATGCTCCCACACACCAAAGTCCCGTGCCATAAGCCTGACCAATGACAAACGCTCGCTTACCGCTCATCTGCGGCATCAGTAACGCGTATAAAATAGCAGGTGATACCAAGGCGACTGGCCAAAAGCCATACGGCGCGAGCGCAAAGATAAACACTGCCCCTGCCAGCAACGCAATCAATATAGTCAGCACCATAGGTAAGCCCTTTGGCTTATCGGGGTTCAGGCGTTTTTGCAAATCAACAGTAGACAGACGCATAGCAGTTATCCAAAACCTTATTATTCAGTAATTTAAAACTTATAAAACTTAAATGTTAACTTTGAGGGATTCAATTAGTAGCGCATTCAACGCTTACTTGATAGCCCTCTATATAACGATAAAGACATTACTCAAAAATCAAACCTGCCCATGATACCAGTCTGTACCACTCAATGGGTAAATTTGCGTTGCAAAACACGGCTTTTAAAAGCGAAAAAAAACACGACCGCAATCGTGTTTTTTATAGCTATAAAGACATCAAGTTATAACGTTACTGATAAACTTGCTAGGCCGTTATGAAAAGCTTAATAATAAAAAGCTCAGTCATAAAAACTCAGTCATAAAAAGCTGAATAATAAATTAATGGCTACCTATCAGTATTTGCTGGTCAGCATTGATTTTAGTCAGCTCTAAATTTTGGATAAAGCGCCCTTCGACATCGGTAATGGTGATTTGCCAATCATCGATAACCACGCTTTCACCTTCCAAATCACCAACGTAACCAAGCGCCTGCATGACCAAACCGCCCATGGTATCGACATCGGTATCATCGAAGTGGCTACCTAGCTCATCATTACAGTCTTCAATCACGGTCGACGCTTGCACGCGCCAGGTATTTGGCTTTTCAGGGTCGGCAACAATATTATTGATATCACTGTCTTCGTCGAAGTCATCATGCTCATCGACGATATCACCAACGATTTCCTCAAGTAAGTCTTCCATGGTTACCACACCGCCAAAGTTACCAAACTCATCGACCACAATCGCCATATGCACTTGGGTACGCTGCAATGAGCGTAACAAAGTATCAGAACGCGCGGTTTCACTGATATAGAGTGGCTGACGGACAAGGTCTCTGAGACGTTTGCTGTCGATTTTGTCTTCTTGGTCGCGCACCATATGCACGAGGATAGGAATCAAATCTTTTGCCAATAAAATACCGATAACAGCGTCGTCGTCTTGGCTATCAAATACCGGATAGCGCGAGTGCGTGGTCTCAAGAATGATGTCCATTACTTCAGCAAGACTGGTACTTTCATGCAGCCCAACCACTTGCGGGCGCGGGGTCATAATTTCGCGAACTTGGGTCGCAGGCAGGTCGAGCACGCCTTCTAGCATATCGACGGTATCAGGCTCTAAGAATTGACGCGAGTCCTGTACCAAACGAATCAGTTCATCACGGGTTTCGGGGGCGGTCGATAGCCAGCGTTTTAAGCCGCGCATCGACCAACTACTCGGGCTGGGAGTGTCGTCAGACATGGTGGTGTGATTTAACCTCTTTAGTTAATAGAATGAGTTAATAGCAATTGTGAATGTCATGTAAAATCATAAAAAATGTAGATGGGGATTAAAGTAATAAATAAAACCGGCCATTTATCATTAGATGATTAAATAATAAATATAAATAGACCAGCTTAATGTGTTTCACTTTATCGCAAGGCTTGCTGACATTCAACGACAAATTCACTCAAATTGTATTGTCAGTGTGTTATAAACTTTGCTATGGTCAAAGCCTTTATTTATCAATAACAAACACTATGTCCCTACGCGCGTTTTTCTCTCGCCTGCTCACGCCGCTCTCAAATAGCCATCGCTCAGAGAATGGCGCCGCTCATGGTCGCCAGCAAAAGCGGACTTGGCGATATTACCTTGTGCAGTTTTTTATCATTACTACCTTACTGCTATCTGCTATTTGGCTATTGATGGCGCTTTGGTATCAGTTTGGGATGCGCGCGCTTATCACGTGGCTGGCAACTATCGTGATTGTTGGCGTACTGATAGCCTTGCTTAGTAGCCGTTATTGGCCAAAAACCGCTAAGCAACTGAATAACCAGCAAGCGACTAGTCAATCAATTACTAAGGCAAAAACAAGCACAAATAAAAAATCAGCAAGCAAATGGCTAATGGGTTTATATGCCGCTATTTGGTTTGTCGGTCTTGGCTGGTTTTTCTCTATTAAGCCTGAGCAAGATCGCGATTGGATGCCTGAAGTCAGTGAGCGAGTCACGTATGAGCGTGATGCCAATAATCCTAATTTGGTTACTTTCACCAATGTACGTAACTTTGATTGGCATACGGATCAGGAAGCGACCGAACACTGGGACACGCGCACCATTGATATGTCTAAATTATCTGGCGTCGATGTCACCAACTCCTATTGGATGGGACCGCTGATAGCTCATACCTTGGTCAGTTTCCGCTTCGAAAATGATAGACCGCTTGCCTTCTCGTTTGAGATTCGTAAAGAAAATGGCGAATCGTTTTCGGCATTGGCAGGGTTTTTTAGACGTTTTGAATTGAGCCTGATTGCCGCAGAGGAGCGCGATATTATTTACACGCGTACCAATGCGCGTGGCGAGCAAGTTTATCTGTTTCCGGTCAGCAACCTACAGCAGCATGAGGTCAAGTCATTATTTGAATCTTACCTAACCGCCGCCGATGAATTGAATGCCAAGCCAGCGTGGTATAACACCTTGATTAGCAACTGTACCAATATCATTTTTTATATGGCGCGTATTGTCAGTGGTGACCGTCTGCCATGGGATTACCGGATTTGGGTATCTGGTTGGCTGCCAAACTATTTATACGATGTCGGCATGCTCGACGCCAATCCTGAAAAAGACGGCCAGCCTTGGTCAATGGATACTTGGTACGAGCGTACCCATATCAACGCCAAGGTTCGCGGCTTTGATAATCAGGCTAACTTAGAATCTGACATTAACAGTCGCGAAAACAGCCGCCAGTTCTCTGAGCAAATTCGGCAAGGTATCCCTATGCCGCTATTAGCTGATTCGCAAACGGATGCCGAAGCAAGTGCTAAATTGGCGGCTGATGCTAAGGATTAACCCAATTTACCACCCGCGTTTCCATCTCTTCATCAGACATACCAATCTCGGAAACACAGCGCCCTGCTACGCCAACATTGGCAGCGCGCATTTGCTGCTGGGTTGCCACCGCATCTTGGGTTAATAACAAATGCCAACTTGGCAAACCTTGTCCTTTATACAAGCGTTTATAAGCGCAGTGCGACGGTAGCCACATCATCTGCGGCAAATTCTCCATAGTCAGTTGAATACAATCGGGCACATGTTCTTGGCGCGTGTCATAGTGCTGACAATAGCCCGTCGCACAATCCATCAGCTGGCAAGTCACATCGGTATATTCGACCATTTCTGCTTCATGACTATTGTCATCGTCGCTAACGTGCTCATCGTCGATATATTTGATGAGACAGCAACTGCCGCAGCCATCACACAAGGCTTCCCATTCGCTATGGTTTAATTCTGACAGCGCAAAACGTGACCAAAACTGCGGACGCAATGTTTCAGTCGATTTATTGTCGCTGTCCTCGTCATTGGCACTGTCACTGCCACTGCTAATATTGCTAGCAGGAAATAGGCTCACGATTGGTTTTGACCCTGAATCTAAAACAGCATCTGAAGAAGATTTCAGCGGCTGAACAGAATCAGCGTTTAAATTGGCAGCAGATTGATTTAACAAGTTGATAGTCATAGCGTTGTAGTCGTTTTTTTATAAAGAGACATTTTGATAAAGAGCGTTACAGTATTATAGCTGTTTTTGCTCAACTTGGGCGTTAAGGTAGTACGAGTAAGCAAAAGGATTGCGCTAGCATACGCATTATTCATATTTATAGAACAACACTCATAACATAAAAAAGGACAATAATATGTCAATTAAGACCTTTGAATTAATCAGTACCACTGAAAATAACGTCCAACTGATCAGCTATGTGGCGCTGCCAGAATCGGCCTCAGATGATAATCCAGTAGCAGGGATTTTGGTCGCGCCAGAATGGTGGGGCGTGGTCGATCACCCAAAATCGGTGGTTGAGCGTTTGGCAGAAGCAGGCTATGCTGCCGTGGCGATGGATGTCTACGGTGAAGGCAAACTGACCAGCGATGCAGCAATGGCAAACATGTGGATGACACAAGTACTGGAAGATCAAGACATGCTGATGGCGCGCTGTCGTTTAATCCTCAATGATTTTGGTGACCAATTGGCCGTTAATCGCGATAACTTAGCAGCGATTGGGTTTTGCTTTGGCGGTAAAGTCGTCCTCGATATGGCACGCGAAGGCATGCCATTAAAAGCGGTAGCTACCTTCCATGGCAACCCATCGGCAAAACAGCCAGCGGACAAAAACTTTAAAGCTAAAGTGTTGGTCGCTCATGGTCGTGATGATTCAATGGTATCCATGGAGGCCATAGAAGGTCTGAAATCTGAGCTAGATGCCGCTGATGTCGACTACACTATCGATGTCTATGATAACGCTAAGCATGGATTTACCAATCCGCATGCTGATGAGCGCGCTGCCAAAAATGGTGTCGACCTTGGCTATAATGAAGCCGCGGCTAAGCAAAGCTGGGAGAATATGCTTGAGTTTATGAAAACCAACTTGGCATAAATCTCTGCAAAAAACGCCTATAAAAGGTAGTTAAAAAAGGGCCGCTTATCTATTAAGCGGCCCTTTTTATTTGTCTGATCGATTTTATGTTTATGACTTATCTTGTACTTCTGATTAAATCGCGTCATTATCGCTTTATTATCAAGTGGATTGAGTGACGAGGATGCTATATCTATTAATGAGCCCGTTGGGTTGGCTGGCTTTTATTGTTCTATTAATCGTGGTTGTGGTGCTATATAGCAAGATTAATCGGCAAATTGAGCAGCTGCGCCATGATATGACGGCGCTACAAGCTGAGCTTGAGCAATTTGCAGATAGCGTAAATATAGCAAAGCCCTCGCACGCTGCGTATATACATCCTACTCAACAGAGCCGGTCTGAATCAGTAGATTCATTAACACAATCAGTAGAAGAACTGGCTATATCCGCTGTTCTCATTCCCGATGCTACTTTTATTCCTAATGTCGAATCTACAAAAAACCAGCATTTAGAAATAACACCTCCAGAGCTGCCGATATTATCAAAGTCACCACAATCGCCCTCACCGCCACAATCGAAAATCCCACAAAAAACTATCGCAACCATAGAGCCGGACGAGCGCTCCTTGCCTATCGTCACCTCCGTTATTCACTCTATGCAAAATTGGTTTTTTGGTGGCAACTTAGTGGTGCGCGTTGGGGTATTGGTATTGCTCGTCGGCGTGGTGTTATTGCTACGCTTATTAAGCGATTATATCGAAATCCCTATTACCGCTAAGCTTATTAGCATTGGTATCATGGGCTTAGGACTTGCAGCGCTGGGATTAAAATTAGCAAAAAACCGTTTTGCTTATGGTATTACCCTGCAAGGAGCAGGTTTAGCGATTGCTTATTTAACCACCTTTTTTGCCTATAGCGTCTATCACGTGCTGGCGAGTGTGCCGAGCTTTATTGGACTTGGCATCTTGTCAGCCATCACCATTGGCTTAGCTGTGCGTCAAAATGCCTTACCGTTGGCATTACTAGCATTATCTGGCGGGTTTTTTGCGCCGATATTGACCAGTAGTGATATTGGTAATTTAGTGACATTATTCAGCTACTATCTATTATTAAACGTCACCATTGCCATTATCGCTCACTACCGCACTTGGAAAATGCTCAATCTGCTCGGCGTAATGGTCACCTTTGGACTGGCCTATTATTGGGGTGCGACTGAAAACTTAAGCGCTGTTATTGAGGCGCAGCGTTGGTCATTGGTATTACTAGTGACGCTGCATGTATTGTTATATTTATTTGTCGTCATTCGCTACGCGCAACAAATTATCGCTTATAACACGCTTAATGAAGCAGGTTTCGCTGATACAGATGCTGTAGATACTTTTAATAGTACAAGCAACGTCAACCACATGGATAAGGTTCATCTAGGAAACAACTCCTATGTATTTCCTATTGATACCGGTTTACTGTTTTCCGTACCGATACTAGCCTTTGGTTTATTTTCAGCATTATTGGATGGTATTCCTAACGCTTTAACCATTACCAGTGCTGTTTTAGCAGCGATTTATTTGGGCATTGGCTGGCTATTTGTGCAGCGTAGTCAGCGATATGCCTTAATTACTGAGGGCATGCTAGCGTTAGGGTTTGGCTTTTTAGCGTTGGTCATCCCACTGGCATTCGATGCTGAATGGATTGCCTTTGGCTGGTCGGTACAAGGGCTGGCGCTGGTATGGTTTGGACGGCGCTCGCTACGTGCATGGTCAGTATTGTTTGGATTGTTATTACAGCTACTCAGTATCGCCATGCTGATGATAAATGTGTTCTTTACGATCAAAGATTATCCAACGCTGGCATTGACGATTTCAGCTCTTAGCTATCTAGCAACGATGTTTATCTTACGCGCCAGCAACTCGCCTGTCGCTTTAGATAACAGTCTAAGCCGCGCTTCACAGCAGCATATGCCGTCTGATTTACCATCTTCAATCACCGATATAACAGCAAATGTCGCTGAGTCACTAGGTATTAGTAGCCAAGCTGCTCAGCAATGGCTTACCAGTATTAATAGCCAAAGTATGGCGTTTAATATGATGTGGCGCAGTCCGATTTTGAGTCGCTGTTTGACCTTTACCGCAATGGTTTGGCTGCTGTATGTATTGGTCATCGATTTTGACCAATGGCTTACCAGCTGGCAATTAGCAACGACGGCACTGCTAGGGTTGGCAATGTTAACGAGCTTAGTTATTTATCAAGCAATTAATCATTATCATTCGTGGCGTGAGATTAGGCAGTTTAGCCATGGTTTATTGCTGCTATTTTATGCCATGTTACTGTTTCAACTGCCGCAAAAATATGAATTTGATTATCAATGGACAACCTTTCATCGGCCGATATTTATTACCTTACTCATAGGCTGGTTGGTCGTTGGGCAACTATGGTTAAAAACATGGCATAAAGAAGCGGAATTAAAAAGTTTTGATAGCGCGAGCTGGCTTGGTGCTGGAATTATCCTGTTGGCAGAAGCCATGCATTATGGCTTGCCCGATTCAAAAGGCGTCATGACTATTTTAGTTCCGGTTGCCTTTATGCTGGCTGGATTATGGTGGACACAGCGTCATGCTATGGTTCAGTACAATGATAAGCAATCAAAAGCAGCTAATTCAGCGCTTGTACCTTATTGGTTTGATTGGCATCAGGCACTGTTAGACAGTGCCAAAATATTTGTACCTATTACCTTAGGCTGGGCCATTTTTACCAACTTCACTTACGATGGCGTCATTTGGCAGCTACCCTATTTCCCCCTATTTAACTTATATGATGTGACGTTATGGCTGGTGGTTTTTTACAGCTTGGGCGTTTATTTGCTCCGTCAGCCATATGGTAGGCAATCAAGAAATCTATTAAGCGCCATTCCTAAAAACGATATGCTATTAATTATCTTAGCGCTGATTGGCCTTTGGATAGGCTCTAGTATGTTGGTTAGAACGCTGCATGCATTTATCGGTACGCCTTTATGGACTGGCGGTTTATACGACGTTATAGGGGGCGCTTGGAATAGCGAGCAGGTACAGACGGGATTGACCATTTTATGGACGCTCATTGCTTTGGTCGCTACCATTATCGCCAGCCGCTACGGTCAACGAACACTATGGTTTATGGGCATTGGACTGTTGGGCGTTGTCGTGCTAAAACTGGTAATTGTCGATTTATCACAAACCGAGGCAATTTGGCGGGTGATTTCCTTCCTTGGCGCGGGTAGCTTAATTTTAGTCATTGGTTATTTAGCACCATTACCACCAGCGCGCGAGGATTTAACAGACGAATCTGCATGATAGTCTGCTATGAGCGTTAAATGAAATTATAACGTGATAACTTGATAACGTTGGGTGATAGCGCTGGTTGTGTAGTAAACTGGACGCCATTAAAGAGTAAGCAAAGAGTGTCTTACTTTTAGCATTTTTTATAAAAGGTTATAAAAGCAGATGGATAAGAGAGCAAGTATTCAGTGGTTCCCTGGGCATATGAACAAGGCCCGTAACGAAATCAAAGAAATCATGCCGCAGATGGACGTCGTCATTGAAGTGATTGACGCGCGTATTCCTTATAGTAGCGAAAACCCAATGGTCGCGGCATTACGCGGCGAAAAACCGGTCATCAAAATTTTAAATAAAGCCGACCTTGCTGATCCTGAATTGACCAAAGCGTGGATGGAATATCTTGAGCAACAAGATGGCGTCAAAGCCATCGCGTGCGACAATAATAAAGCCGATGACGTCAAGCGTATCATTGCGCTATGTAAAAAAATGGTGCCCAATAAGGTCGGCACCGGTCGCCAAATCAAAGCCATGATTATGGGTATTCCAAACGTCGGTAAATCGACCTTGATTAATACCTTAGCTGGACGCGCCGTGGCAAGAACCGGCGACGAGCCTGCCGTCACTAAGTCGCAGCAGCTGATTAAGCTTGACGATGACATTATGCTCTATGATACCCCCGGTATGCTATGGCCAAAGGTTGAAAACGAAAATTCTGGCTATCGTCTAGCAGCGACCGGCGGTATTCGTGATACTGCTTTTGACTTCGCTGATGTGGCCAGTTATACCGCTGAGTATTTGCTGACAGCCTATCCTGAGCTACTAAAAACCCGCTATAAAATCGAAGAATTACCTAAGACCGATTGGGAGTTTTTTGAAGTGGCGGGACGCAATCGCGGCTGTGTGCGCGCGGGCAATCAAGTCGATACTTATCGCATGTCTGAGATTCTGATTAATGAGCTGCGTAGCGGCAAGCTTGGGCGTATCACGCTCGAGACGCCTGCCATGATAGAAGCTGAAGAGCTGGTCGTCGCCGAACAACGCATCGCTGCCGAAGAGAAAAGAATCGCTAAAGAAGAAGAGAAACGTTTGCGTCGTCTAAAAACGCGGAAGAATCGTAAATAAATTGCATAAAGAATACTGGCTACTATGAATCCGTTAATACCCTCTGCTAAAACCATTCAAATTTATCTGCCAAAAGGTAATCCTCGCGGATTGCGCTTGGCAGAGATGACCACGCGTACGGTGCGTTTGATTGAGATTCCACGCATTCATATTGATGATTTTTTTGCGATGCCAGACGCCAATCAAGTTGGCTTATATTTTTTGATTGGTGACACCGACAGTATAGATAAGCCTTTACTTTATATCGGGCAAACTGGCGATTTGAAAACTCGTCTCAATCAACATCATAAAAAAGACTTTTGGACGCGGGCTTTTGTCATGCTTTCAACCAATAATTCCATGACCCAAACCCATGCGCTGTATATGGAGCATAAAGCGATTGCCACTGCCCTTGACGTGGGGCGCTATGAGCTAAAAAATGGTAATAGTGGTAATAAGCCGCATACACCCGACCCATTAAAAGCTGACTGCGAAGAGTTGTTTCACACCCTTGATGTTTTGCTATCAACCTTGGGGCAACCTATTTTTGAATCTTTAGCTATTCACGATAGCTTTTATAGCAACAAGACTGATGCACATAAACTGACTACATCTATTGGTGTTAAAGTTGAAAAAGCAGCTGAAGTATCTCCAATTAAACCTGTCCCAGTATTGTTTTATTACAAGGTAAAAGATGGCGATGCACAAGGCTATTATGATGACGATGGCTTTGTAATATTGGCAGGGTCTTTAATACGACAAACACAAACGTCATCAGCTCCACCATTCGTAGCTAAATTGAAAGAGAGTTTGCTTAGTAGCGGCAAACTCATAGCGGTAAATGATACAAGCTATAAGCTCACTGAAAACCATTTATTTAAAACACCCAGTGGCGCTAGTGCATTGATATCAGGTCGTTCAACTAACGGCTGGATTGAATGGAAAAATGCCACAGGTCAAACTTTAGACAGTGTTTATCGATAACGCCTTTAATCCCAACATCCGACCCTCATATAACCTTCATACTTTTTGAATTGCTCGCCCATTGCCTATGACAGCTATTAGTTTTATCCATACCGATACCAACCTCGACTCCCTCGCCCCACGCCTACTCCATTGGTTTAGTGAAAACGGTCGCCACGACTTACCTTGGCAACAGCACCAAACTGACACGCCCAATCCTTATATCGTTTGGCTATCAGAAGTCATGCTACAGCAAACGCAAGTAACGACAGTGCTGCCCTACTTTGTCCGTTTTATGGATAGCTTTCCGACGGTACAGGATTTAGCAGCTGCAGAATGGGATATGGTGGCGGAGCATTGGGCAGGGCTTGGCTACTATGCGCGCGCGCGTAATTTACATAAAGGCGCGAAGCAATTGGTCGAAGTCATTGATGAGACGGGCGACTTTCCGCAAACCTTAGCCGGTTGGGAGGCGATATCTGGCGTTGGCCCGTCGACCGCTGGCGCAATTATGGCAATGGGGCTACATCGCTATGGTGTCATCTGTGACGGCAATGTCAAACGCGTCCTGACACGCTGGGCAGCAATTGATGGCGATATAACTAAATCTGCCACCACTAAAGAGCTGTGGGCATTAGCAGAACGTCTAACGCCTAGAGAGAACTCAGGATTATTTGCGCAAGCGATGATGGATATGGGCGCAACTTTATGCACCCGTAGCAAACCTGCTTGTCTGTTATGTCCACTGCAAGATGATTGCTTAGCGCACGCGCAGGGTCGCGAAACAGATTATCCAGTCAAAGCAAAAAAGCAGCCCAAACCAAGTAAGTTTAGCAATGCCTTACTGATTAAAGATGCAGATGGCAATATCTTATGGCTACAGCGTCCCGATAACGGCATTTGGGGCGGGTTGTGGAGTTTACCGCTAGAATTTGTAGAAAAGATTAGCGGTAAAGCTGCTGTTAAAAATACTGGCAAGAATATAGATAAAAAACTGACGGAAGCGACTGCTGAGCAGCCTTTAGAAGTAGCCAGTAATAAAAAAATATATGAAAATATATATGAAACAGAATTTACCACCGCTGAGCAGATTATCAATGAATGGCTGATAAAGAATAATTTAGCAGCAGCACCCACTAATAAAACCTTACTTGATGACGCGCCTATTAAACACTCATTAACCCATTTCCATTGGTATTTAACGCCGCAATCAGTGACTTTAAATAATGAGCAAACTGCAGAAATAACCCAAGCATTACAAGCAGCAGAGATTAATATTAACTGGTTAAATGCTGATGCTGCACAGGCAACGCTTGGATTACCACGCGCGATGGTTAAGATTTTAGAATAATGAGTGAATGCAACTAAATAACATTCATAAAAAAAAGCGACTCACAATAAATCATGAGTCGCTTTTTTAATTTATAAAGCACTAAAAACTTAAGACTTCGGCACTCGTAAGCGCATCAAGCCTTCTTGTTGTACCGTTGCTACCAATCGACCATCTTGCCAAAACTGCCCATGGTTCAGACCCATGGCATTGGATGTGGTATCACTCCACATGTCGTATAGCAGCCAATTATTTAAGTCAAACTCACGATGAAAATGCATCGAGTGGTCGATACTCGCCGCTTGCAAACCACTGGTCATAAAGCTTACACCGTGCGACATCAGCCCCGTACCTACTAGATAGAAGTCGGATGAAAATGCCAATAGTGCTTGCTGAATTGCTATGGGTTGATTGCCCAATTCACGAATACGCAGCCAGTTTGCTTGCTTGGGTTTCATCGGTTCTGGATGAATTGGGTCACGCGGTTTGACTGGTTTAATCTCGACGTGACGACGACGCATAAAGCGCGCCTTAAGCGCATCTGGGACTTTACCGACATACTCTTCTTTTAAATCCTGCTCGGCAAGCAAATCCTCTGGCGGCGGATAAACGGGCATATCTTCTTGATATTCTAAGCCTTCTTCCATCGGTGAAAACGACGCAATCATCGAAAATATCACTTGCTCAACAGGCGCTTTACCGCGTACTTCTTTATATTGAATCGCCGTTACTTCACGCGCAGACAGGCTGCGACCATCACGCAGGCGGCGAACTTTATAAATGACCGGCTGATTGATATCACCACCGCGCAAAAAATAGCCGTGCAGTGAATGACAGGGTTTGTCTTTATCCAGTGTATGCGCCGCTGCCATAATCGCTTGCGCCAGCACTTGCCCACCAAAAATACGACTGCCAACATAGTCGTGGCTTTTACCTTCAAAAACATCAGGGCTGACTTCAATAAGCGCGACAGTAGCCAGCAGCTCATCTATCAGTTGCGGATAATCAGACATGACGATACGTTTCCTTATTTTTATCAATAACGCCAAGCATCTGGGTATAAGCACTAAGCACCTAACGATATTGATCTCGATACCATATGCTTAAGCCAATACGGCGTTTTAATTTAAAATAATATGAAATGGCTTGCAGCAAGCTACAAGATAACGCTTAGAGCGCACAATAAATGACCAGTAAAACGATTACTAAGAACTCATTATAAAGCGAAAAGCCAATCATCTTAACGAATATTAACGGTTTTGACTAGGCAGTTACCGCGCAATGTTAAGCATAAAACAACTATCTAGGATAGTGTTAATAAATAAAAAACGAGATGCCTACTGCCATCTCGTTTTTATATTTGCCAAATTTATGGTTTCACTGCCACGAGCACACGGATAGAGTCTGGTACTAAAGACAGATTACCCAATGCTTGCTCGCCTTGGGCTTTTAGCTGCTCTAAGCGCTCAATCTCTTCTAGGCGGACGTTAGGATTGATGGTTTGCAAATGCTTTAGGCGTTTGATTTCACGTGACCACTGCTGGCTAAAACGCGCACTGGCTTGTTCACCAATCTCTGCTAACTGCTGACGGGCAATGTCTTCGGCTTCATAATAGCGCTGCTCAATCACATCGCCGCGTACTTTTATCACTTGGCGGGCGCGGTTTTTATCCAAACGTTCAATATGCGGCATAATCATATCGGCGCTGATACGGGCGGATAAATCACTGCCCTGCTCACTGATAAAGACACGGATATTTTGTGTGGTCAAAGTCGCAGGTAAATTGAGCAATCTTGGCGCAATGGCTTCGACGCGGAAATTCACCTCGAGCAACACCATACCTTGCGGGACGGCAGCACTTTTTAGCATGGCAACGGTGGTATTACCAAAGGTGCTGGTACTTGCCAGCTCATAAATCGCGCGCATCAATGGATGCTCGTGAGTGATAAATTCGATATCTTCACGCTGCAGCGCTTGCTCACGCTCAAAGGTCAAGGTCATACCATCTTCATCACCAAGTGGCAGACCGTCGATATAATCGCTAATCTCAGTGCTATCAATCGGTGCAATCACCCATGAACCATCACGTTGGATATTGTGATCGATATTAGCGGAAGCAAAAAAGCGCTCGATAAATTGCGGCAATAAATTATGCCCATCAAAATCACGCATAGCGTCAGCGATACGACCAGCGACACGCGGACGGCATGAGTTATACTCTAAAAGACGATCGCGACCGGCTTGCAACTGCGCCTCAAGATCCAAACGCGTTTGTAGCGCGTCATCAATAATATCTTGCAAAGTGGTGCGGTTAGCGTCGTTATCCGCGCCTTCAAGCATCGGCTTTAGGTCTTGGATATACTGCTCTTGCACGCTTTGGGCGGTCGGTGAAATCTGATTGAACATATTTAGCGCGTCGTTATACCACCGATATAGACGCTCTTGCGCCGTACCTTGTACATAAGGGACGTGCAGCATGATCTGCTGCGTTTGTCCGATACGGTCTAGGCGACCGATACGCTGCTCTAAAGTATCTGGGTTGGCGGGCAGGTCCCACAATATCAGCTGGCTTGCAAACTGGAAGTTACGACCTTCTGAACCAATCTCCGAGCACAATAATATCTGTGCGCCTTCACTATCAGCAAAAAACGCCGCAGCTTGGTCACGCTCAAGCAAGGTCATCTGCTCAGTAAAAATGGCGGTTTTAATACCGGCATGCAGACGTAAGACGGCTTCTAAGCTTTCAACCGTCGCCCCACTACGGGCAATCAGCAATACTTTTTTATGCTTAAGCTCAGCCTTTAAGATATCAATCAACCACGGCACACGTGGGTCATCCTCTAACCAGCTACCGTCAGGTTGGTTTTCTTCGCCCCATAGCTGCTCGCGCAATTTACCCTTGGTTTGATAGCTATCGACCCATGCTTCAGGTAGCGGCAATGGATACGGCTGGCTGCTACGACCATAGAAGCCTTTGACACTTTCACGGGTATTACGGAATAAAATACGCCCCGTACCATGACGGTCAAGCAACTCATTGAGCGCATAAGTACGCAGTTTTTCATCTTCATTAATGTTTGCTAATTCATCAATACTAATAGTAAGCAAGCTGCTTAATGCGGCAATTTGACCATCGCTTAACGGCTTATCTTCGATTAAGACACTAGCAACCGCTGCGGTTTCGGCAAAGGCTTCTTGACCGTCGATAAACTCATCCAAATCATCAAAACGATCGGGATCTAATAAACGCAGACGGGCAAAGTGACTTTGTGCGCCAAGCTGTTCAGGCGTCGCAGTTAATAGCATCACACCCGGCGTTTCTTCAGCGAAATCAGCAATCAAGTCATATTTATCATTGCCACCTTGCGCTTCATCCCAATGCAGGTGATGCGCCTCATCAACGACCAATAAATCAAAACCGGCTTCCATCGCTTGGTCATACAAATCTGGATGGTCGAGCAATAAATCCATACCTGCAATAATACATTGCTCAGTAGCAAAGACGTTTTGCTCAGGGTCGTGTTCTTTAATCGCTGCCGTACGTACCAAATCAAATAAGGCAAAGTTTAGATTAAAACGGCGGCGCAGCTCAATCATCCACTGATATTGCAAACTGTCTGGTACAAGGATTAATACGCGCTCAGCTTTGCCAGTCAATAGCTGCTGATGAATAATCAGACCCGCTTCAATGGTTTTACCCAAACCGACTTCGTCAGCAAGCAAGACACGCGGCGCGATACGTTTGCCAACTTCATGCGCTATATAAAGCTGATGCTCAATAATATCGACACGCGCGCCCATTAGACCTTTAAGCGGATGACCCGCTAGCGCCGATTGCATACGCAAGATATCTTGACGCAGCTCATACCAATCGCCACGTTCAATACGACCAGCAAGCAGGCGCTCAAGTGGCTTAGCAAGCGTGATATTGGCCGCCAAACGGGTTTCCATAATGCCTTTTTCATGCTCATCGACACTGTATTTGAGCACGCCCATCACTTCTTCGACCGCAGTTACGGTATAGGTTTTACCGGCTTGGTCAGAAATGCTATCGCCTTCTTTGAACACCACGCGCGATAACGGCGCAGAGTTTTTTGCATAGACGCGGGTCTCTTCACTTTGTGGAAATAAGATATGTACACAGCGGTCATCAACATCGATGACCACCCCCAAGCCAAGCTCAGACTCCGTATCAGATAAATAACGTTGACCAACGGCAAATTCGGTGCTGTGCAATGAAGCGATAGAGATAGTCATAAGGCGATGTCTTTTGTACTCAGATGATAAGAAAATAGATAGTTAATGAGGCAAGCTACGTTTACTGGCCAAGCTAGCATTACTGGCTCGATAGCTCAATGTCATTAATAAGCTGCTGGTCATTGGCGATATCAGCAACGCCCAACTTAAAAGCTAGGTCGATTGATAAAACAGACCATTATATAACGTTAGCGCCTAGATGAGTGCGTTAAGTTGACTTTTCAAGAGCAGATTTTGCCAAGATTGCCGCAAAGCCAAGCATGAGTTGGTCTTATAAAACAACAAGATAACGACTCGCAAGTAAACAAAAAATATTGCCATCATATAATTGTTGCTGTATTGTTAAAAAATGCAATAAGTTATTTCTTTATGCGGCTAATTTGGCTAAGTGTTTCTGATTAACTATCTCTGGATAAGTGTCTCTAGATAAGTGTCTCTGGCTAAATATCTTTGACTAGACACCTCTGACTGAAGCTCTACAGTATTTAGCTGAGCCATATTGAATGACCGTCTGCGTTGTCTAAGTTTACCAAGTGCCTATTATCTATCATCTATATTTAAGCATTAACGGTATTTAATCCCACTTTTATAGATTCATAGTCGTTATATATGCTGTCTAAACGCTATAGAGATAGTAGTGCTTATTATAGTCCCTTTAGTTATCACTTATAATATTATACATAATTATATTTTATGAGAGTAATGATAACTTTGAGTGTCATATCGCATTAATCCCTTTAATCCCTTTAATCCCTTTAATCCCTTTAACAATCTTCTTTGTGCTTCTTATCATCCAAGGACAAACCCCATCATGAGTGCCTCCAAAAAAGTTGGCTTTTTTAACCAAGTCAGTACCCAAGTGACGACCATTCTATTTATCGCTTTTGCGGTCGTACTGGCGGTCGTCGTCTATGTTGTTGATAAAGAAGGCTATGAGAAAATTCGCCTTGAGTCAGCAAAACTGGTCGCCGAGCGTGGTAATACAGCGGTCAATAGTATCTCAGCCGATATCAATCGCGTGATGCGTAGTGCCCTACTACTGCAACAAAGCGCGCAAACGCTGCCACCACAAGAAGCGATTTTGCAAGCCAGTACCGCCAATGCCTTTGATAAGCGTGATTATAACTTATTAGGTAGTGGCGGCATTTGGCCTGAAAAAGGCGCACTTGGTGTCAATGCTGCAAC
Source organism: Psychrobacter sp. UBA2769 (assembly GCF_002352555.1). NCBI lineage: Bacteria > Pseudomonadati > Pseudomonadota > Gammaproteobacteria > Moraxellales > Moraxellaceae > Psychrobacter > Psychrobacter sp. UBA2769. The sequence continues at coordinate 33,377 of NZ_DEIR01000012.1, forward strand.
CCATCCGTTTTTGATGGTACGTCAAAATGGCGATTATCAAGCGGTACTCAGCGACCCAAATCCTACCAATCCTTATTATCAAGAAGATTGGTTTAGCGTTTTAAAGTTGCTCAAACCTGAAAGCTGTATCTGGAACCATGTCCGCGCCAGCCAAACCAAAGGCGAGCTGGCAATGAGCTGCGGTGTTGCAATCGAGCGTGACAATCAGTTCTGGGGTGCCAGTACCGTCAACTTTACCCTAAACCAGCTACAAGAAAATATCGTGAAGCTAAGCGAAAGCTCGGGCTCAGGTTATATTCTATTGCTGGATAATAGTGACAAGGTTATCGCTTCATCTAACCCTGAACGCTTAAGCTATATTGATGAAAAAACCGGTACGCCGCTTGATATCAAACAAGTTATCAACGCTGACCCTGCTTGGAATCCGGTATTAAACTTCTTGGAAGCTCAGCGTAACGAGACTATCGAGCGCGTTGCAGCTAGCGTATCGCCGCAAGTACAGCAAGTATTGAATACGATTGATAAAGCAGAAACAGGTGATTCCAAAGGTTATTATTTGGTCAACTATGCCGCTTATCTAAATAATAGCGAAAACAAGCAAAACGCTATGGATAGTCGCTTATTGCAGAGCTTTGAGCTGACTAAAGACAACTTCTACAACGGCAGTCAAGCGTATGTGTTTGAGATTCCTGAGACTTATTGGAAACTTATCGTTGTCCAGCCTGACGCTGAAATTAACGCCATTGCCGATAATCTCAGTGAAAACTTGATTAACTGGATTGCCTTGGCGCTATTAATCACAGCGGGTGTGATTTACTTTATGTTGACCTTCTTAGCCTTTAAACCGCTAAAAGAAACCACTGATAAAATCTCGCAAGCGGAAAAGCTGATTAACGACAAGCAATACAATAAGCTGAGTGAGGTTAAATTCGCTGAAGGTCGTAACGAGATTGGACTGGTAAATGGCTCTATTAATGACCTACTAGACCGTATCCAATCTAACGAAGGTAAGCTTGCCAATATCAATCAGCAGCTAGAGATTAAAGTCGAAGAACGTACCGCTGAGCTGCAAGATACGCTAAAAGAGCTGAAAAACTCACAGCTACAATTGATTCGTTCAGAAAAAATGGCGACGTTAGGTCAAATGGTGGCGGGCGTTGCTCATGAAGTAAATACACCACTGTCTTATGTGCAAAACAACCTTGAAATTATCGGACAGCTAACTGAGCAATACGAAGAGCTGATTGAACTGGTACAAGGGTTAAAAGCCGTTAAAACGGATGCCGCTGCTGATGGCAAAATTGACAAGCTATTGGCAGATATCGTCCGTGCTTCCGATGAAATCCAAGAAGATGATTTGTCCGCTGAGCTCAAAGAGCTGATTAAAGATTCGTTATTTGGCGTTGAGCAAATTACCGAGATGGTACTAAATCTGCGTAACTTTGCCCGTCTTGATGAATCAAAAGTGAAAACCATCGATGTGCGCGAGTGTATCGAAGCGTCATTGAAAATCGCTGGTAATTCTATCAGACATCAAGAGATTGTTACTGATTTTGCCCCGACGCCTGAGGTTAAATGCTCGCCGTCACAGATTAACCAAGTCTTGGTGAACTTGCTCAATAACGCCGCACAAGCCATGGGAGAAAAACCGGATGGCAAAATCGAAGTGCGGACGCGCTCTGATGACAGCAATGTCTATATCGATGTCAGCGACAACGGCAAAGGTATGAGCACCGACGTGCTTAATCAAATCTTTGAGCCGTTCTTTACCACTAAGGGCGCAGGCGAAGGGACTGGACTTGGTATGGCCATCAGTCAGCAGATTATGGAGCAGCATAATGGCGACATTAAAGCGGTCTCGACCGAAGGCGTTGGCACCACCTTTACCTTAACGTTACCGATTGATAATGATTTAACGGAACAAAGCCTAGCAGCGTAATCGCTAGGTTCTGTCTTATTTTAATTGCTATTTTAATGATTATATAAAGCTATAGCACTATTATTCATCATAAGGATACCATCATGAATGAATTGGAAATGGAAACCCCTAGCACGGAGTTAGGGTCTGAAGCGAAACCGAAGTTGGCGTTCATTGACGATGAACAACGTATTTTACGTTCGATGAAACTGCTGTTTCGTAAAACACATGACGTTTTTATCACCACTGACCCGACTGAATATATCGACTATATCAAAAACAACCATGTACACGTGGCGGTCAGCGACCAGCGTATGCCTGAGCGCGTTGGTGTCGATATCTTGCGCGAAGTCAAAGAAGTATCGCCGTCTACCATGCGGATTTTATTGACCGGTTATGCTGATTTGAACGCGATTATTGGCTCTATTAACGATGGAGAGATTTATCGTTATTTGACCAAACCTTGTAAATCTGAAGAGCTGCTTGCCGTCGTCGGTCGCGCCACCGAAATCGCTTTAACCTATAACCCAGACGAAGACGCTGAGCAATTCGACAGCTCGGGCAACAAGCAAACGCTATTGGTCATCGATGAAACCAACGATCTGATTGAGCAAATACGTAAGCAATTTTCTAACAGCTATAGAGTCCTGCATGCTAAAGGCTTAGAAGAAGCTTATGATTATTTGGCGAATGAAGATATCGGTGTTTGTATTACCGACATCAATGTCAGCGGCGAGAACATTGCGCCAATTATCTTTACCTTAAAACAAGATGCGCCGCACTTGGTAGTTTTAGTACAGACTGAATTCCAAGATGCAGGCTTGTTGATTGACTTGATTAATAAAGGTCAGGTCTATCGCTGCTTACCAAAACCAATGCGCGCAAGCCTGCTTGAGATTAGCGTCAATCGTGCATTCCAGCATCATACAAAACTGAAAGCCAGCCCTGAATTGGTTAAGCGCTATGAAGTCGAGCACGACCCTGAAAACGACGTGCGTATCGATTTAAGCAGTCGCGTACGTAGTCTGATTGGCAAATTGCGTAAGCGCTTCTCTTTATAAGCATAAAAACGACATAAGCACAAAAACTCTTGTCGCAAAAAATAAAACCTCTATTTCAAGTTGAAGTAGAGGTTTTTTACTGTGTGATTTTTGATAAGGTTTTTGACACACTTTTGACTAAACACTGCAACGTGCTACATTAAGCGGATAACTATGTCAGCCTATTTAAAATGCAAGACCATTTAAAACGTACTCTATTTAAAATATCATCTATTTAAAATAACAATGAGATAAGGAATCATCATGCAAGCGGTTTTTTTAGACAAAGGTACTTTTTCTGATAATGTCGACTTGCCAGCACCCGTTGGCGTTACCGACTACATTACTTACGACGATACGCCTCAGGAGCTGATTATTGAGCGCTGTCAAAATGCCGACATTATTTTTACCAATAAAGTCCAAATCAGCGCTGACATCATAGCCAATTTGCCCAAGCTTAAGCTTATCCAACTGACAGCGACAGGTATGAATAATGTCGATCAAGATGCCTGTGCTAAGCACAATATCGCGCTGTATAATGTCGCTGGTTACGCGGTCAAAAGCGTGCCCGAGCATACCTTTATGCTGATGCTAACTGCCATGCGTGCTGGTATCCATTATCATGAAAAAGTTGCTGACGGCACGTGGCAAGATAACGGTAATTTCTGCTTGCTCGATATCCCACTGATAGATTTGGAAGATAAAACGCTGGGGATTATTGGTGTTGGCACTATTGGTAAACGCGTCACCGACATCGCCCGCGCTTTTGGGATGACGGTATTGTGGGCGGAGCATCAAGGGCGTGCGCCGCGTAATGAGGATTATACGGCCTTTGAAGACGTACTGGCGCAGTCTGATGTACTAAGCTTACATTGCCCATTAAACGAGCAAACCAAGCATCTTATTAATGCAGATACTTTAGCAAAAATGGCTAAACAGCCGCTGATTGTGAATGTCGCCCGTGGTGGTATTGTCGATAGCCAAGCGCTAACTAATGCGATTAACAACGAGCAAATTATTGGTTATGCCACCGATGTATTTGAGCAAGAGCCGATTGTCAAAGACGACCCTTTATTGACCCTTGCTAACCATCCGCGGGTGATATTTAGTCCACATAATGCGTGGGGCAGTAAAAGCGCGCAAGAAACCTTGTGGCAAATCTTAAGCAAGCAAGTGTCAGAATTTATCGATAAGCATTAAAAGACAATCACTAGGGCGCGTCCTCATTTTAAAAATGGTGATAAAAATGAGATAAATTGTAGCCAAACAAGGAAAATAGTGCAGTTAATATCGGGATATTACCAAGCTATTTGACGAAGTTTGGCAAAATTTAGCCATTTTTAGACCATTTAGATGTCCATCGATTGAATTGAGGACACCCCCTAATAAAGCTTAACGGCTAAAGCGCAACCAATCGTCTTTTATGTTACGGTATTTGAGCATCACACGGTCACTAAGATAATTGTTAGTGACCCGCCAAGGATAAATATCGCCTTGTTTTGGTAGCTCGTGTTGCGCGCGCTGGACATAGCCTGCCGATAGCGCGCCCATGACTGTATCTGGCTGAGCATGTGCCTCGCTATGCGCAGTTTTTGCTTGCGGCACTGCCACTTGATAACGATGCTTATGCATATGGTTGAGCAGCCGCAGCACATATTGACAAGCCAAGTCGATTTTTAGCGTCCACGACGCATTGGTATAGCCAAATAGCGCCACCATATTTGGCACGCCTTCAATCATGACCGCCTTATAAGTCATGCGCGAGCCGATATCGATTGCTTGCCCATCGACATATACTTTAGCGCCGCCAAGCATTTGTAGCTTTAGCCCCGTTGCGGTAACGATGATATCAGCCTCAAGGTGTTTGCCCGAGTCAAGCATGATGCCAGTCTTGGTAAAATGGCTGATTTGATCGGTCACTACGGCAGCTCGTTTGCCATGTAGCGCCATAAATAAATCACTGTCTGGCACGGCACAAAGCCGCTCATCCCAAGGATTATAAGCGGGCATAAAATGCGCAATATCGACCCCGCTGCCCTTTAATTCGGTTTTAACGCCACGTTTTAATAATGCTTTCATCACCTTGGGCGCAAACACAGCCGCTCGATAAGTCCCTTGTTGCATCAACACATTGCGCGTGCGCAGTAGCTTATAAGCTTGCGTTTTCGAGAGTGGCGAAAACTTGCCTGCCAGCCAATCAAGCGCATAATCATCGCCCGGTACACTTGCCACATAGGTCGGCGACCGTTGTAGCATGGTAACGTGCTGCGCGCACTGCTCGCTTTCTTCATCGACCATAGCGGGCAGTAGCGTCATCGCTGTCGCACCGCTACCGATTATGACCACTTTTTTATCGTCATAATTCACATTTTGCCAATGCTGCGGATGGACAATAGCACCCTGAAAGTCCGCTTCTTTATCAAAATGAGGCCTGTAACCTTGCTCATAATCATAATAGCCTGTAGCACCGACGACAAACTTTGCCGTTAAGGCAAATACCTCACCGCTTGCAAGATTTTTTACCGTTGCCGTCCACTGCTGACTATGGCTTGACCAAGACAGCTGCTGCACCTCATGCTGATAGCGGATATGTTCAGTGATACCAAACTCGCGCGCCGTATCAGCAATATAGTTTTTAATATCACCGCCTTTTGCCAATACTCGATGGTCCAACCACGGACGAAAGCTATAGCCAAAGGTCAAAGCATCAGAGTCGGAACGCACCCCTGGATAAGTAAATAAATCCCACGTACCGCCCAAATCCGCGCGTTTTTCTAATACCACAAAGCGCTGGGTAGTTTTTTGCGGCTTTCTTTTTACTAGCTGTTTTAAGCGACTTGGGCTTTTATGCCCAAACAGCCCTTTGTGCTTTTGCTGCTGCAATCGACTGGCCATACCGATACCGGCAATCCCAGCGCCGATGATAAGCACCTCACAATCGACGGGCGTATTCAAGGCTGCTGGCGATGATTTAGATCTAAAGCGCGTTTTAATTGCCTGTTTGCCGGCAGTCATATCAAGCATAATACAATCCTTGTTTTTGCATGATGGGTTTTAATTTACATGGTCTATTTAAAATCAATCTATTTAAAAGAGACCTATTTAAAAAGGGCTTGGGCTTTCCCAATCCATCCAAGCACCAAGTGTCGGATGTTTTAGGCGTAGCTGCTGGGCATGTAAATTGAGCCGTGGCGCAATCGTCAAGGCGTCACCTTCAGCATAAATTGGGTCGCCAACCATCACATGTCCAACGTGCACCATATGTACACGCAGCTGATGACTGCGACCGGTAACAGGCTTTAATAGCACGCGCGTGACGGTTTGCCCGTTGCACTCTTCATGCGCCAGCACCTCATACAGCGTTAATGCATGCTTTGACCAATCATGGTCAACGATATGACGCGGCTTAGTTGCAGGCTCATAACGTACTGGCACTGATATCTCACCTTTAGCACCGACGCTTTGCCATTGACCAAAGACACGCGCTTGATAACTTTTTTGTGGCAGCCGCTCAATAAACTGCTTACTAATATGGGTTTGCGCGGCAGCATTTTTGGCAAAAATCAGCAGTCCTGAGGTATCCATATCTAAGCGATGAATCAACTTAACCGCTGGATTGGCGCGCTCAAGCCGTGCTAATAAACTCACCTTGAGCGTTTTACCATCGACGCTTAATAATCCTGCAGGCTTATCGACGACCCAAATATCATCATCTTCATAGACGGTAACGGCTTGCGCAAATTCTCGAAAAAACTCCGGTGGATACGCATTTTCTTCAGCATTCAGGGCATGTATTTTTTCATCAGTGAAAGGCATAAAATTTAGCTACTTATAGTAATGGGTTATATATTGATAAGGTTTCGATATTCATAAATAGGCTATATAAACAAATTACCGATACTAATTAACTTTGAGCAAAATGGGTGGTGAGTGCGCAGTTAAAATAATAATAAATCAGTATTTGACCAGTATTCAAAGCGACGACTGGATTTGCCTTAAAAATGACGATAGCGATGGCAAGTGACAGATAAAACATAACCTGTGTCGTTATGTTTCGATTTATTGTGCTAATAGTAATTGTTAAACAATTTAACCGGCCTGCGTCTGTCAACTTTGAGCAAACATGTTAATATAATGGCAGAATTTAACCCCTTCTTAACCATTCTTTAGCCATTCATCTGTTTAATATGACCCTCATATTTATATAGACGGCTGGTAATAGAAATAATAAAACAAGAGAGAAAAATTATGTCAGACCTTATTGTTAACACCACCGATGCAAACTTTGACCAAGATGTTCTACAATCAGACGTACCCGTTCTAGTAGATTTTTGGGCAACTTGGTGTGGTCCTTGTAAAGCCATTGCACCTATTTTAGAAGATTTAGCGACTGAGTACCAAGGTAAAGTTAAAATCGTTAAAGTCGACGTCGATAGTAACCCACAAGCGGCCAGCCGTTTTGGTATTCGTAACATTCCTACCCTGTTTGTCTTTAAAGACGGCGAAAAAGTTGATTCAGTGATGGGTCTACAGCCAAAAGCCGCATTAGCAGCCGTACTAGATAAGCATCTATAATCGTTTTTAGTAATTGTTTACTAAAAGGTTTTTATATAAAAGCCGACACCGAAAAAGCTATTGTCTACAGCAGATAATGGCTTTTTTGCTGCTTTTCTGAGCAAAAAACAAGATTATGCGAATTTTTTGGCAAAAATTATTGACAATGCCAGCTTGAAGCCCGTATAGTCTGCTGACAAGAGAAAACTAACCATTTTCCTAAGTGTCTTGTCGCTATTCTCCTCGTGTTTATCAACAAAAACACAATCGTCATTATAAAATACCACTACTGAACGCAATGACTAAACACAATTACTGATATTGAGTTTTTGACGCAGACTCTTATGTAGACTTCTTTATCTTTACCTCTTATGAGCGTGCCTGACTTTCTGGCAACGCGTCCATAAGCTGGCACGTAAAATCCAACCTACATAAACCCCAATGCTGTGCATATACCCGCTATCGCCCTATATCCGTTGTTTTAATCAATGTCTTGATTTGTGCTGATAATGGCATCTCTCATCTGATCAACTGCTAATGACCTATCTATGAATCTTACTGAATTAAAGAAAAAAACAATCGCTGAGCTATTGGCCATCGCTAAAGAAATGGGTCTTGATAATATGGCGCGTAGCCGTAAACAAGACATTATCTTTGCGATTTTAAAAACCCATGCCCGTAACGGTGAAGCCATTTATGGTGACGGCGTGCTTGAGGTTCTTCCTGATGGTTTTGGCTTTTTGCGCTCATCTGAAGGCTCTTATTTAGCAGGTCCTGACGATATTTATGTCAGCCCCAGTCAAATCCGTCGCTTTAGCTTAAAGACTGGCGACAGTATCGCGGGCACCATTCGTCCGCCAAAAGACTCTGAGCGTTATTTTGCGCTATTAAAGGTCGGTGAGATTAACTTTGATACGCCAGATCGCTCGCGTCATAAGCTGATTTTTGAGAATTTAACGCCGTTATTCCCAACTGAGCAATTAAAGCTCGAGCTTGGTAATGGCACGACTGAAGATTTGACCGGTCGTATCATTGACCTGATTGCCCCAATCGGTAAAGGTCAGCGCTCGATTATCGTTGCACCGCCAAAAGCCGGTAAAACGATGCTGCTACAGACCATCGCGCAGTCGATTACTCGTAATAACCCCGAATGTTATTTAATCGTACTCTTGATTGATGAGCGTCCAGAAGAAGTCACCGAAATGGTACGTACGGTACGCGGTGAAGTGGTTGCTTCTACCTTTGATGAGCCGCCACAGCGTCACGTCCAAGTGGCTGAAATGGTCATCGAAAAAGCCAAGCGTTTGGTTGAGCACAAACAAGACGTGGTCATTTTACTTGACTCTATTACCCGTCTTGCCCGCGCCTATAACACCGTGATTCCATCATCAGGTAAAGTGTTGACCGGTGGGTTGGATGCCAATGCCCTTGAGCGTCCAAAACGCTTCTTTGGGGCGGCGCGTAACGTTGAAGAAGGCGGCAGCTTAACCATTATTGCCAGTGCGCTTATTGATACGGGTAGTAAAATGGACAGCGTTATCTTTGAAGAATTCAAAGGAACCGGTAACCAAGAGATTACCCTTGAGCGTGATTTGGCGGAAAAACGCGTCTTCCCAGCCATTAATATCAAAAAATCAGGCACACGCCGCGAAGAGCGCCTGCTTGATGAAGATAAATTGCGTAAGGTTTGGATTTTACGTAAGCTGCTTCAACCAATGGATGGCGTCCAAGCCACTGAGTTCTTGCTAGACCGTCTAAAAGAAGCCAAAACCAACGACGAGTTCTTTGAGCAAATGAAACGTAAATCACAAAACTAATTAATAGTTATTGTTTATTAAATTGATTAGATAGTGAATATGCAAACATAAAGACTGCCTTAGGGTGGTCTTTTTTGCTTTTTAAATACTCGTTTAAAGACTTTCTCGCTATATAGTCGATTCCACTTAAAAAGAATATAGAGCTGTGGAGATAATCCTTAGAAACAGTTAGCGGACTTTCATTATAAATACAATAACTCCAAGCAAAAGCCCTACCAACGATACAGTGAAGCAACATACTTTACAGGCTATTTGCAAAGCTTAGCGTTTCTACTACGCCGCGATAGACATAAACGGGCTACTATGCAAAGTAGTACTAACATCACTAGATACATATTGTATTTTAAACTGTATATTGTATTTTAAATTTGACGACTTAATAGGTGATAATATGAAATTTGCTAAAACTTTTGCAATGACAGCCATTACTAGTTCAGCATTAATCATGACTGGTTGTAATACAGGCCCATACGGTAACGCAAACAACACCGTAAGAGGTGCTACTGCAGGCGCTGCTGCTGGTGCTCTAATCAGAAGTAAAGGCGATAGTAAAGACATCGCACGTGGTGCATTAGCGGGTGCTGCTCTTGGTGGCGCTGGTGGTTATATCTACGACCAAACCAAATAATATATTTTAGATAGCTATCAACAGACAGTTATCAAAATAAAAAGCCTGCAATTAAATTGCAGGCTTTTTTATGTTTATTTATTAAGCAATGAAGCAAT
>NZ_DEIR01000012.1:43443-185156 GCF_002352555.1 Psychrobacter sp. UBA2769
CTCTACTACTTATAGTGCCCCACTAAAAGTATCGCAAGATTGAATATTGCCACTCTCTAAACCACGGGTAAACCACTGAACGCGCTGTTGACTGGTACCATGAGTGAAATTATCAGGTACGACTGCCCCACCACTGGCACGCGCCAAGCGATCATCACCGATTTGACCGGCAGCATTGATGGCTTCATCGATATCACCGGCTTCTAAAAACTGCACGCGCTCTTGATTACGCTGTGCCCAAACGCCCGCAAAACAATCCGCCTGTAGCTCTTGTAATACTGACAGCTTATTGGCCTGTGCGCGCGTAACTTGACGACCGGCTTCATTTACTTGTTGGGTAATACCGAGCAAGGTCTGTACATGATGACCAACCTCATGAGAGATCACATACGCTTGGGCAAAATCTCCGGCCTTCCCTTGGTTTTCGCTATCACCTGAGCCTTGCTCATCGCCTGTAATGCCTAAGTTTTGGCGCATCTCTACAAAAAACGACGTATCCAAATAAACCGTTTGATCACCCGGGCAATAAAAAGGTCCGGTTGCTGCACTGGCGCTACCACAAGCGGAGCTGACTTGCCCATTAAATAGAATCAAGGACGGTTCTTTATAAGTGCTGCCGGCCTCATTGAATATCTGATGCCAAACTTCTTCCGTATCCGCCAAGACTACTTTGACAAACCTTGTATCACGGTCGTCACTGGTCGCAGGCTCAGTAGAGGTATTGCTGCCACCACCTGCAACCACTTGACCGGTCTGTAGTGCAGTCATTGGGTTGACCCCAAACACCAACCATAAGATACCGGCGATGATAATCCCGCCGATACCGCCACCGATCATCTTGCCGCCACCACTACTTGTGCGCACATTAGAGCTGCCGCGTCTGCCTTGCCATTTCATAATATCTCTCCTAAAAAATACCATAGTCATCGCTATGCGTATCGTCGTTAGTCTTGTTATATAGTTATGGATATTTAATAATTTTAAGCTCAGTCCCTTGATTGCCTATTTTATTTAGCTATTTTTCATTTTTCATTTAGCCATTAACCGTGAAAAACGAGGTCAAACAACGCTTCTTATGCTGCTATTGTTTTGTTGCTAAGACTTCGTTTATTACTACTTTTATAGACGGTTTTTATTGATAGCTTTTACGAATACTACCGCTATTTATACCCTGCTAATATTCATCATTCAATGACTGTATTTGATGATAATTGTACTGACAATAGGCCATAAATGGGTATAAACTAGCACCTTAGTCATGACAGAAAACCTTTTATAGGGAAACCCTTAAATCGTACTGATGTCATTGATTATACGTCGATTAATTTGGCTTGTTGTATTAAAAGTTATATTAAGTAGACCATGTAAACCCCTATTTACAATTTTATTGTTACTTAATTGTACAAGCTCTTTCCATGCAGAAAGAAATCATATAGAATGCGTGGAAGCTGAGTAGCTGCGATTAATACTAGTTGAATTCTGAGACATCTCGGATATTCAACCTTTTTTGCTGCTACTGATCATTTCATTTTCCCGGAGAAAACCTTATGAACTTAAAATTACTTGCTCTAGCTGGTATCATGACTGCAACTATGGGCCTTACTGCCTGTGACAGCAACAAAGAAAACGCTGCTGAAGATTTATCTGACGCACAAGAAGAAGTGCAAGATGCTTCTGAACAGTTAGACGAAGCTGCTGCTGAAGGCGAAGCTGTTCCTGCTGATGCAGAAGCTGCTGTTGCTGACGCTGAAGCTGACATCGCTGATGCACAAGCTGCTACTGCTACTGACGAAATCGATGCTGAAGTACCTGTAGACGGTACTACTACTAGCGTTGACGTAGCTAGCGAAACTCCTGCAGTAGACGCAGCTGACGAAGTTGTAGTTGAGCAACCAGCTCAGTAATTTTTATTTTTCATAATAAAAAGTACTGCAGTAAAAAAAAGAGAGCTTATGCTCTCTTTTTTTATGTCTGTTATTTAGGATTTTATTAGCGCTTCAAAGGTTAGGTAGAAAATGCGTTAGGCTATGGTGCTACATAACATTGACTACCCTATCTTGTAAATCATTTGCTTGATAAATCTAAAAAGCCAATAGAATGACTTTCATCATCGCTATTGGCTCAACAGAGTAACTTATTACCAAGTCTTACTCATCAAATAAACGTTCATCAACCTGCTGACGAAATTTTTGACCGGTTTTAAAGGTAACCACACGGCGCGCAGACACCGCAACAGGCTCACCTGTCTTTGGATTACGACCGGGACGGCTATTTTTATCTTTCAGCTCGAAGTTGCCAAAGCCTGAAAGCTTGACCTCTTTGCCATCAATCAAACTCTCTGACAATTCATCGAAAAAGTTCTCCACCAAACAGCGGCCTTCTTGGCGTGTCAGGTTAAGATGACTCATCAAATGCTCAATCATGTCAGATTTGGTTAAGGTGCTCACAGTACGACTCCTATGCTATGTCGTGATGTCGAATATCATGGTTTAGCGGTATGAGGATTAATGTTAGCTATTATAAAGGTTTTTTGCCGTCATTTTAATAAAGTCTGCAATAAAATCCTTTATTAATAACCACTTAACTTAATTTATGCCTAAAACTTTCTATCAGCTAATCTTTTTCATCAATAGCAAAGCGCCATAGCCTCGCTTATGAGGAGGCTATGGAGGATTTTATATTTTTAGGATTAGATATTAGCTGTCACGCAACTGAGCAGCGTGCTGTTCGGTTAGAGCTTGCACTACCTTATCGGTCGCTGTCTTTACCGCTTCATCAGAGAGTGTCTGTGTTCTGTCTTGCCATATCAGCGCAAAAGCTAATGAGCGTTGACCCGCTGGCACTTTATCACCTTGATACACATCAAATAGCCACATATCTGTCAATAACTCACCGGCTGCGGCGCGTATCGTCGCCTCTAACGTCTGTAAGCTAATATCGCTATCGACTAAGATGGCAATATCACGGCGTACTTGCGGGAATTTGCTTGGAGTGGTGATGGCATGCTGTTCACGTACAAGGGTTAATAATGGCGCAAGTGATAATTGAGCCACCCATGTAGCTGGCAGATCCAACTGTTTAGCGGTATTAGGATGCAATTGACCCAACCAACCGACATACTGATCATCGATATAGAGCTTGGCACTTTGACCCGGATGTAAGAAAGCAAGCTTACTACGCTCATAGCGGATACGCGCACTATCCACTTGCGCAGGTAATAACTGCTCAATATCATGCTTCAAATCATAGAAGTCTAATGCCCGGTTTTGATACGCTTGCTCGTCCCAAACATCGCCGACTGCGACCAATGCAATACTTGGCGTTTGTACCAATTCGCTAATGCTTTGACCGACAAAACTAAGACCAGTTTCAAAGAAACGCACGCGCGGCTGCTGACGATTGAGATTGTATTGCACACAAGGCAATAAGCTTGACAGCAAAGTACGGCGCATTACCGCTAAGTCGCTAGAGATAGGATTGGCCAGTGCCAACACTTCTCCTAGTGCTTTATCATCGAGTAATGCTTCTATCTTTGCATCACTAAAGCTAAAGCTAATCGCTTCCATATAGCCATTATCGACCAATGCCAGCTTCATTTGATGCGTTAGGTCTGCGGTATCGTCATAATCCATGCTGACTTGCAAATGCGGCAAGACACTTGGAATATTGTCATAGCCATAGATACGCGCAATTTCTTCGATTAAATCCTCGCGGATACTCATATCAAAGCGATACGATGGCGGCGTGCAAATCAGGCTATCTGCTTGCTGCGCTACCTCAAAGCCCAATTGATTCAAGATACGTACCATGACTGCTGGTTCAATCTCAATACCGATGACATCACGGACTTTAGTGATTGGCAACATAATAGGCGCACGTGCTGGCAGGTTTTCAGTACTTTCTGCTCTTACTATTTGCCCTGCTTGACCGCCAGTAACGCTAGTAATCAAATCACAAGCGCGTGCCAGTGCTAGCTCTGGCAATTCAAAATCGACACCACGCTCGAAACGTTGTGAGGCATCAGTATGCAGACCAAAACGGCGTGCACGTGCAGCGATTGCCAATGGGTTAAAGAAAGCGCTTTCTAAGACGATATTGGTGGTGCTATCAGTAACGCTACTGCGTTGACCGCCCATGATACCCGCGAGCGCAAGTGCGCCTTTATCATCAGCAATGACCAATTCATCACCCGTTAGAGTAATGGTTTGCTCATTTAATAAGGTAATGGTCTCGCTAGGCTCTGCCAAACGCACAACGATATCGCCAACAATGGTATCGGCATCAAACGCATGTAGCGGCTGACCCAATTCCATCAACACATAGTTGGTCACATCAACCAAAAAGTTATGCGAGCGTAATCCTGACTGGACTAGCGCATCTTGCATCCACTTTGGGGTGTCGATGCTACGATCAATATTACTGATTGATTGTAAAAGATAGCGTGGGCACGCCTCAACCGCACTGACTGTCACCGCTGGCGTTGCGCTGTTATCAGTAGCTGCTACATTGGCAGGAATCTCAGGCTGCTGCATCGGCAAATCGTTAATGACTGATATCTCGCGCGCAATACCGCGTACGCTAAAGCAATCACCACGGTTTGGGGTGATAGAGATATCCAGTATCTGATTGTCTAAACCTAAATACTCACGGATATCCATACCAATCGGTGCATCAGCTGGCAATTCAAGCAGACCATCGATGCTATCGGTTAAATCAATTTCAGACGCGCCGCAAAGCATACCGTTAGAGTCGACACCGCGTAGGTTACCGTTTTTAATTTCAAAACCTGCACCATTATCAGAAGGCAAAATGGCACCAACGGTCGCAACAGGCGCTTTCATACCGACCGTTACATTGGGCGCACCGCAAACGATTTGTAACGGTTCAGATGCACCAATATTCACCTGCGTAACGCGCAGTTTATCGGCATCTGGATGCTGCTTAACACTGATGACTTCACCAACAACCACACCACTAAAGGCACGGGCAACCGCGAAGCGATCATCAATCTCAAGCCCTGCCATGGTGAGTTGTTCGGCCAATTGCTCACTGCTATTGTTGGGATTTACCCATTGACGTAGCCACTGTTCGCTAATTTTCATAAATATCTCGGATCAGAATTTTATAATAAAGATTTTGAATTAAAGGTTGGACTATTAACCTGTCATATTAACAAGGAGCACTTTTGATATAAACAAAGAGCACTCTAGCCAAACTGTTTTAAGAAGCGTACGTCGTTTTGGAAAAACAAGCGCAAATCGTCGATACCGTAATACAACATCGCAAAGCGTTCAATACCCATGCCAAAAGCAAAGCCGGTGTATTTATCGCTATCAATACCGCAGTTGGTCAGCACTTGTGGGTGTACCATACCGCAGCCCATGACCTCAAGCCATTTGCCATTATCATCGAGGATATCGACTTCAGCAGAAGGCTCAGTAAATGGGAAGAATGACGGACGGAAACGCACGGTCAATTCTTTGGCAAAGAACGCTTCTAAGAACTCACTAATCAAGCCTTTTAGCTCAGCAAAGGTACTCGACTCGGTAACCATTAAACCTTCTAGCTGATGGAACATCGGCGAATGGGTTTGATCCGAGTCATTACGATAGACGCGACCGGGACAAATAATACGAATCGGCGGCTCATTTTTTTCCATGGTGCGAATTTGCACCGGACTGGTATGCGTACGTAATAAATAATGCGCATCAAAATAGAAGGTATCGTGCATCGCACGTGCTGGATGATGCGAGGGAATATTAAGTGCTTCAAAGTTATAGTAATCACTCTCAACTTCAGGGCCAGTAGCGACATTAAAACCCGCTTGAATGAAATACTGCTGCATACGCTGGGTAATCATCGTCACTGGATGCAAATGACCTTTTTGACCACCGCGAGCAGGCAAGGTGATATCAATGCTTTCGTTTGCAAGCTTAGCATTTAATGCCGCCACTTCTAGCTGCTGCTGCTGCGCGGTCAATGCATCTTGAATACGGCTACGGACTTGATGTAACCAGCCACCGTAAGTTTTTTTATCATCGCTGCTCAGTTTGCCCATCTGCTTTGACCAGCCAGTTAAGGGGCTCTTTTTACCCGTCAATTGCACGCGCAAATCTTGTAATAAGCGGACATCATTGGCTTGTAGGATTAAGGCTTCAGCGGTACTGGCAAACTCAATCAGCTGGGCTTCAGTTAGCTCGCTCAGTTCTGAGGATAAGGTCGGTAGCGCCGACAAATCGGTGGTGGCAGCAGGGGTAGTCATAAGACGCATTCTTCCTGATTTAAACGGACTATTAATTATAGTGATAGGTAATTGTAGGGATTTGACCAAATATTGCAAACCATTTACCCATTCATTTTAATATAAGGGCGTGTAATATGAATGGCTTGAATATTTAGACAATGAAAGGTGCAACTTTATAAAAAGCATGTTGCATCTTAGCGGTGATAAACTGACCATAAAATAATTTAATATAAAAAAAGCCACCGACCAGCGGTAGCTTTTATTAATATCGTACTATTAATCAATATTAGTCCTATCCATTCAAGCAATCAAAAAAGCTGAATACCTAAAGGACGGTTAATATTTAGGCCAATTCCGCTTTTGCTTTTTCAACCAAGGCGGTGAAAGTCGCTGCATCATGCATAGCGATGTCAGCAAGTACGCGACGATCGATTGCAATGTTAGCTTTTTTCATGCCATTGATAAAGCGGCTATAGCTTAAGCCGTTTAAGCGTGCACCAGCATTGATACGTGCAATCCAAAGACGACGGAAAGTACGTTTTTTGTTGCGACGGTCACGATAAGCATATTGACCAGCTTTGGTCACTGCCTGTACCGCTACGCGGTAAACACGTGAACGGGCACCGTAGTAGCCTTTTGCGCGCTTTAAGATTTTTTTGTGACGGCGATTTGCCTGTACACCACGTTTTACACGGGCCATAAATTACTCCAAGATATTTTTAATCATTATTAAACGAATCACGATGTCATTAAATAGTTGAATAATAGACATCGTTATCAGATTGCAAAGTCATATGTTTTTAATTCAGTCGCTATTTATTAAACAGCGCTTAATTAAAGATAAATGACGATAGCCTTATTAGATGTATGGGCACATACGACGAACTGCTGCTTCGTCAGACTTGTCCACCATCTTAAGACCGCGCAACTGGCGAATACGCTTAGCTGATTTCTTGGTCAAGATATGGCTTTTGAATGCTTGCTTACGCTTAAAGCCGTTCGCTGTTTTTTTGAAGCGTTTAGCTGCACCGCTTCTGGTTTTCATCTTAACTTTCATGATGATTTGCCTCTTTGTCTTTGATAGAACCTGGTCGTCAAATAGTCAATAACGAATAGCGGCTGTAAAAACAGGCACTAAACCTCTATTTGCCTCGAGGTGGGAGGCGCCATTTTAACAGATCATGCGCAGTTTTGCCAAGGAAAGTTTCAGCTCGGTTTAGCGTATGTTGTTCTTTCTAATCACAAATACTATGGGGCTTATTTTAAGTAGTTAAACCTTGGTCTTTAGCCACTTAAAATTCAAGCTTCGAAATAGAAACTAAGCTATACAAACTTAATAAAACTAAGGTTAGCTGAGTCTAATTTACAATTATTATTTTATCAAAATCCCGCTCAGGTATAATTGTGCTTTATTTACTGCTTTAACATATTGAATGTCAGCCTAAGCTGTGTTTAAGTAGAGAGTGAACACTGATAAAGCGCTCTCATAAACGATAGATAGGCTGCATAGCGCTTAATGAGCTTTTTTATTGATGAGTGCTTTTTATTAAAACCTATTTTTTATTATTAATTAGTTTGTATGACTAATTACTTTCTACTTATAAGACGATAGACGATGACTTTACCTGCTTGGCTTGCCGCCGTAAATTTTAATGCTGATGGTTTGATTCCTGCAATTGCACAAGATTATGTGTCAGGGCGTATTTTGATGATGGCGTGGATGAACGCCGAATCCTTACAATTAACCGCGCAAACGCAGACGGCGGTGTACTTTTCGCGTTCGCGTGGCAAGTTATGGCATAAAGGCGAATCTTCTGGGCATACTCAGCGCGTGCATGATATTCGTCTAGATTGCGACGCCGATGTGATTGTCCTTAGCGTCACTCAAGCCGGTGGTATTGCTTGTCATACCGGCCGCGAGTCTTGTTTTTATCAGCGTTTGGATTTGTCAGGGCAAACACCTGAATGGCAAACAGTCGATAAAGTATTAAAAGATCCTGCAGAGATTTATCAGACAAACGCCGCTGCAAAAGCCACGCCTGAAATTAATGAAGCGACTGCGGAAGATATAGACCATGCAGACACCCATCAAAATAACAACCTTGCTACCACTCATTCTATTTTGCAGCAGCTTGATAAAGTATTGGCCGAGCGCAAACAAGCGGATGCTGATAGCTCATATGTAGCCAGCTTATACGCCAAGGGTTTAAATAAAATATTAGAAAAAGTCGGTGAAGAAAGTACCGAGAGCATCATCGCTGCTAAAGACTTTGCCAATTGCGATGAAAGCACTGATAAAACCCAATATGACGAAGCGCGTCATGAGCTTATCTATGAAGTCGCTGATGTCTGGTTCCATACCTTAGTAGGTTTGGCTTGGTTCGATATCGAGTCAGAGGCGGTATTAAATGAATTAGGTCGACGCTTTGGTCTCTCAGGTATTGATGAAAAAGCGGCGCGCTAGCGTTTTTTAAGCTTAGCCATTACCCTGTTTGATTATTGTTGCTTTCACCTTTTTGTCATAACGGCAGGTTATAATAGTGTGACGTGTTACTTCGCATAAGCTGTCGATAGCTTTTGTGCACGACAGCAATATTCTATACACTCAACGTATTCCTATAAAGACTGAAAACCAAGACATAAGGATAGCATTATGGGCAGTTTTTCCATTACGCATTGGCTGATTTTATTGGTGGTGGTGGTTGTCGTATTTGGCACCTCCAAACTAAGAAATGCTGGCAAAGATTTGGGCGGCGCGGTCAAAGGTTTTAAAGAAGCCGTCAAAGACGAAAATACTGAACATGCCAAAAAGCAAGTGGTGCTCGACCATGATGGCAAAGCACACCCTGAAGATCGCCCAACAACCACTAAGGTTGATGACAAGCATAATGTATAGCATTTAGACAGTGACATCGGAACATTATGTTTGATATTGGGTTTTCTGAATTATTGCTTTTTGGCGTCATTGCCTTAATCGTCTTGGGGCCAGAAAAGCTGCCCCAAGCGGCGCGCACTGCTGGACAATGGTATGCCAAAATTCGCCGCACGGTTTCTACCTTGCAGTCTGAAATTGAAGCGGAGCTTGACTTAGCTGAGACACGCCAGCAAATGCAAAAAGAGCTGGCCAAAATTCGCCAAACGGAAGCAGAAATGCGCCGTGAAATGGCAGAGATGCGCGGCAGTATGCAAGAGTTTTCATCCTCGCAGAATCAGCATCTAAAAGCAGCGCATCAGCCTACAACCGATAAAGTGGATAATACCAATAATAAAAACGATGGTGAAAAAGGCGATAATTCGTCCGCGGCGCCAAAAGAGTTTGACTATGCCTATGACAGTGATGGGTCAGATAAAAAGTTAAAAGAGCCTGAACTTTCAGAGACTCAAGGTAATGATGATAGCGACACTCAACACATCACTACACAAACAACTCAAAGCAACATTCAAAATATCAGCACCAAACCGTGGGAAAATATGTGGTTCCGTCTGGGCGCTTATGATAAAGCAAGGCGTCTGCCGCAAGCGCCCTATTTACCCAATTATAAAGCCGATATTTTATTAAACAGCCCTGCCATCCATTTGGACAGCCCTTTACCCAAACAGGCTTCTGTTAATAAGCAGGAGAATAATTAGTGGGCTTATTTAAACGTAAAAAAAGCCGCCAAGAAAAAATAATGGATGCAGATATTAAGGCTGCAACAGAAACCCTTGATAGTAATACCGATAGTGAGAACGTCGATAACAGCAATGAGGACTCTGGCGATATCTTAAGCTCACTTGGCGATATGCCGATTACCGAGCATTTGATTGAGTTACGTCGGCATCTGATTAAGATATGCGTCGCGGTATTGGTGATATTTTTAGCCTTGGTCGGATTTTCACGCGAGCTCTATGATTTTTTATCTGACCCATTGGTTGCTCAGTTGCCCGCCAACTCGACAATGATTGCGACCGATATCACCTCTAACTTTATGGCACCGATACGCTTGACCATATTTGTCGCGGCATTTTTTGCGATGCCGTATATTTTGTATCAAATCTGGTCGTTTGTCGCACCCGGTTTATATAAAAAAGAGAAAAAAGTCGCCATTCCGGTACTGATGTCCTCGATATTTTTATTTTATGCGGGCGTGGCTTTCTCTTATTTTATTGTACTCAAAGGCGTGCTTAAGTTTTTTATCATGTTTGCGCCGCAGAACGTCTTGCCGATGACAGATATCGACAGTTATTTAAGTTTTGCGCTCAAATTATTCATGGTATTTGGGCTGACGTTTGAGATTCCGGTGGTCACCTTACTATTGATATTGGCGGGTGTCGTCTCCATTCAGAGCTTAGAAGATAAACGCCGTTATATTATCGTCGGCTGTTTTGCCGTTGCGGCGGTCGTTACACCGCCTGATGGCGTATCGATGTTGATGCTCGCGATTCCGATGTGGTTATTGTTTGAGCTGGGATTATTTTTAGCAAAAATTTTAATCAAAGAAGAGCGCAGCCTTGATGCAGCAGACGATATAGAATTGAAGAAAGAATAGCTCTACTTATCAGACACTTATTGCAAAACAGCCAACGCGCTAATCTGTTAATATAACCTGCTTATTTCCACCTTTATTTTCCACTAACTTTTTTATTATTGTCCTGTGCGCTTGCATTTTTTTTGCAATCAATATCGTCATCATGACCAGTCGGCCATTGTCTATGCAGTGGCTTTTTTTACCCCCGTTATTTTTGTCCCCATTCTAGTTTTTTAGGTAGCTTTATTATGTCCGCATCTATGCCAGCTTATATGAGCGATCCCACCGATGAGCAGCTGAACGCGCTAAATATGGCGATGGATCACAAGTCATTTAAAGTGGTCGCTTATGCGGGCGCAGGGAAAACGACGACGCTCAAATTAATCGGTGAGCGTCTGCGTGGCCGCGGCTTATATTTAGCCTTTAACAAAGCAATTGCCAACGATGCACGGCAAAAATTCCCCGGTCACGTCGACTGTCGGACGTTTCACTCACTGGCTTATCGTCATGTACCACGTGATATCACCGCAAAATTGTCGTTGCCAAGATTTTCACCCAAACGTCTGGGTGATGATTTGGGTCTGCAACCGGTACAAGTCCGTCGGCAAATGGATGGGATGAATAAATATATTACCCTCACGCCAGCGCGCTTGTCGCGGTTTGTCAGTGATGCGGTGAGCAATTTTTGTAGTACCCACGCCAGCTATCCTGCGCCAAGGCATATTGAATTTCCAAGCTGGCTCGATGATTCTGATGCTGAGCAGCTGCGTGAAATGCTCTACCCCGCCGTTGAGCAGCGCTGGTTGCAGTCGATTGATGCGCGCCATCCTGCTGGTATCGGGCATGATATTTATCTTAAATTGTGGGCATTATCGAAGCCCAGTATTCCCGCAGATTTTATCTTATTTGACGAAGCGCAAGATGCCGATCCCTTGATGATGGGCATCTTGACCCAACAGCCACGGCAAGTGATTTATGTAGGCGACGCCCATCAGCAGATTTATGAATGGCGCGGTGCGGTCAATGCGATGAAAAAACTGCCGTTGCCGCAAACCTTATTAACGCAGTCGTTTCGTTTTGGTGAACCGATTGCTGAGATTGCCAATACCTTGCTCAAAGCTTTACAGGAAGATGTGCCATTAAAAGGCAATCCAAATAAGCAGTCTTCTACCGAAAAAGGCATGGTTCATAGTAAAAAAGACGCCATTCTTTGCCGCACCAATGCTGCTGCTATGTCGCAATTGCTAACAGGCTTAAAGCTTGGTCATAGAGTTGCTCTGCAAGCGGATACCGATCGTATGCTTAAATTCTGTCAGGCAGCCGAAAACTTAAAAAATGGTAAATCGGCGTATGGCGTACCTGAGCTGGCATATTTTTATAATTGGGGTGACGTTCAAGAATATTCTGAAACCAATGAAGGTAGTGACCTTAAAACCTTGGTCAAATTGGTCGATGATCATGGGACTAATGTGCTCAGCCAAGCGGTGAATAGTTTATCCAGTATTGAAAATGCCGATTATGTCATCTCAACCGCGCATAAAGCCAAAGGGCTTGAGTGGGGTAAAGTACAGCTAGATGATGACTTTTATTATGATGTGACAACCAATGCAGTCAAAATCAGCCCAGAAGAGCTGCGTCTGCTCTACGTTGCTTGCACACGGGCACAGAGCAATTTAGATATTCATAATATTAAAGACTTGATATCAGGATTACAGACGGGTAAAAAGGTGGTTTTTGGTAATTCTTAGTTTTCTCTTTTATCTCACACCTCATAGTCTTTGCCGACCTCAATTTACAGTAACAGCTTACCAATCATGAATAACACCCCATCTTTATCTCAAGCACTGCAAGAGCGCCAACACACTATTCAGCGCTTGTTTGCCAATCCCGTTCGTCTCCTTGCGCCTATGGAAGGCTTAACCGACCCATTAATGCGCCAAATCCTAACCCAAATTGCGACAGACTTGGGTCGCCCTTATGATTGGTCGGTCAGTGAATTTATTCGCGTCACTCAGCATGTATTGCCAGCACACGTTTTTTATAAATACGTGCCAGAATTACATCATGATGCCAAAACCGCATCCGGTACGCCGATTCATATTCAGCTACTCGGTAGCGAAGCGCAATTGATGGCAGAAAATGCCGCCTATGCGTGTGAGCTTGGTGCGCCGGCGATTGATATTAACTTTGGTTGTCCGGCTAAAACGGTCAACAGCCATCGCGGTGGTTCAGTGCTACTTGATGAGCCCGAAGTGATGTATGAGATTATCAGCGCCGTACGCCAAGCGGTTCCTGCTCATCTTCCCGTATCCGCAAAGATTCGCTTGGGCTATACCGATACCAGTCGCATGGATGATATCAAAGCTGCCATTGCTGCGAGTGGCGCCGATTGGCTAACCATTCACGCACGTACCAAGACCCAAGGCTATAAGCCGCCGGCTTATTGGGATAAAATTCAGAATTTTAATACCTTAGATATTCCAGTGATTGCCAATGGCGAGATTTGGAATAGTGAGCATGCGCAAAACTGTATGGCGCAGTCAGGTACGACGCATCTGATGCTTGGTCGCGGAGCCGTTACCCGTCCCGACTTGATTGCCCAGCTCGATACTGACAGTAGTCAAAACAACAGTAGTCAAAACTACAGAAACCTAGAAAATACGGCGACATTATTGTGGCAAGATTTAATTACCCATCAGATTAAGTTTTTAGAAGGTGCGGCGAAAAGCGATGTGGTTTTAGTCGGTCGTTATAAACAGTGGTTAGCGATGCTGACCAAAGGCTATAGCGAGGCGAAAACAGTATGGGACGATATCAAACGAGAAAAAAATAAAGCAGTGATTATCAAGGCGCTACAAGCAAGCGTTGCTTAATGAATCACTACCTTATTGATAACATACTCTATTGCTAAAACAGCGCGTTTTACAACAGCGCGCTCAGGCTAATCGACTTACATACTGACCCGAATCGCTAAATAAAATAACATCAATGAGCACGCCATCGATAGCGTCCAAAGAATAGAGCGAAAGGTAGCTAAATTGGTAATATAGGCCACGCAAAAACCAATACGAATCAGCACATAAAGCCAAGCGATGGTATTAATAATTAATTGCGGTACAAAAAACAGCATCGCAACCAACACTGCCGCCAAAAATATAGGCAAGGTCTCATAGCTGTTTTGCTGGGCGGCATTAGCCCGCGCCGCAGCTCCCGTCGTCCTTTGTAAAAAATCGCGCGGATGGGCATTGTCAGCCAAATTAAAGCCACCAATTGCTTTTGCCGTCAGCGCCATCACTAGGGGCAGCAAACTTGCCACCACCATTGCCCAAATACCTGACACTGCGCTATCGGGAATCAACCCAAAGAATAGACTCATTAGTATAATCTTCCCTATCCTGCAATGACTTCAAAATCGTGAGTCACATTGACGCCGCCCTGTACTAGCATCCGACTGGCTGAGCAGTATTTTTCTGCAGACAGTTTGATTGCCTTTTCGACTTGGCTTTCTTTGACATCTTGTCCGGTCACCACAAAATGCATATGAATGTCAGTATAAACGGCTGGCACGGTTTCGGCACGCTGCGCGGTCAGCTCACAGCGTACGTCTGTCACTTCTTGGCGCGACTTTTGTAAAATTGCAACCACGTCATAGCTTGCACAGCCACCAAGCCCTAATAAAATCAGCTCCATTGGGCTGGCGCCTTTTTCTTTATCGGCATCGATTTGGACGTTATGTCCTGAGGGGGACACACCCATAAAGGCTTTGTTTTCTTGCCACGTAACGCTTGCTTTTGACTCTGACATCTTAAATATTCCTTGTTTTAATTGGTACGATTTTGAATGCGCATGCTTCTTAATTCACATGATTTTTAATTTGACATGGTTTTTAATTTGAATAGGAACGGTTTCTTATTTTTCGAAGAACAATATCTTTTGGAAAAATAATGTCTTTTCCTAGTGTAGCATAAGCCAAAACGAGATTTATAAAGCCATATCCTTGTTTACCTTTTATAAACCGTTTCAGCACATGTCTTTTAGAAATCACCATTTCACCCTGAATCTGATTGTTAAGTATTTATCACGGTAATATTATTCAAACTTATTACTCTTATAAAATCCATCATAAAAAACTTACAAAAGTCTAATTATAACCCACTGATTTTAAAGTATTAATCTTGTGAAACATTTTATAGCAAAATACTGTTACACATTTGGGTTGTTTCTTGGTTTAATAACGGTAATGAATCTTATTTTGCCATGGTATCGATAACAGTCACCCTATAATAATTATGATTGCTGTCACTGTACCTTGTTGAAATAAGCTATTTTTAAACAATTTAAAAGGGTTTAGTCATGATAGATGCAGACGGCTTTCGCGCCAATGTCGGCATCATCTTGGCAAATACACAAGGGCAAGTTCTGTGGGCAAAACGTATTGGTCACAACGCTTGGCAGTTCCCTCAAGGCGGCATCGACCGCGGGGAGACGCCGATGGATGCGATGTATCGCGAGCTCTGGGAGGAGGTCGGCTTACGTCCGCGTCACGTGGATTTACTGGCGGTCACGCAAGATTGGTTGCGCTACCGCCTGCCGAAACGCTATGTGCGTCATGGGCAGTATCCTTTGTGTATTGGGCAAAAACAAAAATGGTTTTTGCTGCGCTTAGATGAGCCGAATACTCAACATATCCGCTTTGATGAGGGTAAACCAGAATTTGACCATTGGCAATGGGTCAGCTACTGGTATCCACTCGGACAAGTGATTCATTTTAAACGTGGGGTATATCGTCGCGCCTTGCAAGAATTGGTGCGCGAACTACCGCTTAAACAAGAACTGATTATTCCAGAACAAAACAACCATTTGTTGGTGGAATAAACAGTTGGATTTATTGTTTTAGTAGTAAATACGAAAAAGCCTGTATCACTCGATACAGGCTTTTTCGTATTTATAATTGCTAAAATCATGGTTTGATAGCAACTTTTAAGACCCCATCACGCTGATGCATAAATAAATCGTATGCTTCTACAATATCGTCTAGCGCATAAGTATGTGTCACCATCTCTGATAGATCCACACGACCTGACTCAATGACATTCAGCAAACGACGCATGCGTTCCTTACCACCTGGACAAAGTGCCGTACGAATCGTATGATCGCCAAGACCAGCAGCGAAATTTGCTATTGGAATGACTAAATCCTCAGAATAAACGCCAAGACTTGAAAAAGTTCCACCCGGTTTTAATATCTTGATGCACTGATTAAAGGTAGCTTGCAAACCTAATGCTTCGATACTACTATCGACACCACGCCCAGCAGTGATTTTCATGATTTCATCAACCACATCAACTTCTGTGAAATTAAGCGTAATGTCCGCTCCTAATTTCTTCGCCATCGCTAGACGCTGATTGTTACCATCAACAGCGATAATCAGTGACGCACCTTTGAGCCTTGCCCCAGCAGTAGCACATAAGCCAATAGGCCCCTGTGCAAAGATAGCGACAACATCACCGATCTGAATATTAGCGTTTTCTGCCCCCTTGAAGCCTGTTGACATAATGTCAGGACACATCAGCACTTGCTCATCCGTCAATCCATCTGGCACTGGACATAGATTGGCCTGTGCATCAGGCACTAGTACATACTCTGCTTGCGTACCATCAATGTGATTACCAAAGCGCCAACCGCCGGTTGCTTTATAACCATGACAAGAGCATTTGCCATCGGCATCAAGATAGCCTCCATCTTGTGAGGGGAAGCCATCTTGGCTAGCATAAGAGGTAAATGTTGGACAAATCGCGCCAGCAATGACTCGTTGCCCTTCTTTATAACCCATCACTGCACTACCTAGCTTTTCAATAATCCCTACCGGTTCATGCCCAATTGTCAATCCTTTTGCAACAGCATACTCACCTTTAAAAATATGAATATCGGTACCACAAATCGTCGTAGTGGTAATTTTTAATAAAGCATCGTTCGGGCCGACATCAGGAATTTTCTTATCAACAATTTCAATTTTACCTGGCTCAACGAATATTAATGATTTCATCATAGTCATATCGTACTCCTTGTTAAACTGACCTCTGATTAGAGGGTAGTAGGCATTATTAATGGCGCTTAAATGACCTATATATCCAGTTTATGTCATCAGAGTCACTATTAACAGGTAAATCCCTAAATATATTGGGGATTTACAATTACCTCTGCAATAAGGCTTAAATAACAACTAGAAAAGCCTAGCCATAAGTCATAGTAAAATGACAATATATAAATTACTCATATTCTCGACTCTGTAGTTGAGCACGTAAGATAGGTTCGGCATCGATAGGACTAGGAGATTGATTTAAAGTCAGAATACTTTGGGTGCGAGTACCGTATGTCGGGACGGTAGCATCCATGCTAAACAAAGCAATGGGCTCAATATAAATAGAAGATAGTGCTCGCTCAATCTGCTTAGCAATACCCGTTTCGGGTAATTTATTTTCTGGCGCTGGCGTTTTATCAGACATCACTGCAAACGCCGCTTCTTGCCAATACTCAGGAGCGCTATTTTCAGCAATCAAAGGCAATACTTCCTGTCTTAAACGGCCACGTAGGCGCTCGGTTTTAAACCACTCTTCCTCAGGCTGACCGTTTGAGAATACATGCAGCCCCGAGTGTAAGGCGGTTGGTGCATGACCACGATTATTGACAATCACCGCTTGCGCCGCATCACCAATAATAAGGTTAAAGCCTGCATAATCTTGCAGGCTGATTTGCCGAGCAAAATCCATCGGGCTTACAGTACTGGTCAAGAAATCGGTGACCAATGCACCGCGCGAGCGTTCGTCATTACTTGCTTGCACGCCATCTCGAAAGTTTAATACCGCCGCCCAACGACCATTTTGCTTGTGAAAATTGCCATATTGCTCTTGATGTATACCAAGCCATGTGCCGCCACTTTGCTTATCACGCCCTGCATAAACAGGCTTATCCGCCCACTGATGGAGCGGCTCTGTCGGACGCTGCAAAAACTCATCACGATTGGACAGTAAGACCAAAGGCAGCTCATCAAATAACTGCCAAGCAATGGCGACAATACACATAGTTTTCCTTTTATAAGATTATTAGGTGGTGTTTCAATATAAAAGAAGGTCGTTAAAAATAGCGTTCTGCTGGGATAAATTTTTCTCGCTTGCTGTGCGCTTCGCACTCCAGAGGCTTCACAAAATTTATCCCAGCAGCACTCCCATCAGCACTGTATTCTTTTTAAATTGAGTCAATTATATGGTTCTGGTTTAACATTAATTCGTGCTTAATTTTTTATCGGCAGGGTAGCTGATTTGATACGTCGATTGCACGACTTGCGCTTGTTTACTTGGTAAATCAAACTCCCAAGCGACCATGCCTTTATTATCATTCCAGTCTTTTTGGCTAATAGCTGGCGTGTGCGCCGCGGTGACTTTAATGCTGTCATCGCTACTAACCGGCTCAGCGCTTAACACTTGCAAGCGCACGCTACGATTGTGCTGATTGGTAAACTGATAAGCTTGGGTGATGGTTTTGGTTTGCTGACGGTTAAATACACCTTTATCGCCTTGCTTATTTTCATCGGTCAGCTGCTTCACCAGTAAACTTGGGTCAATACCAAAACCTATGCCCTGCTCTTTTAGGTTTTGATAGTTGTAGCGCGATTGTCCGACATAGTTATCATCGCGGTATAACTGCAACGAACCATCCGCCCAAGCAGGTGTCAAAAATGGCGCGGATGCATACCAATAAGCAGCGGTCTCGGCACTTGGCGTGCTACGTAGCCAAAGCTTACTGGTGCCAGATTGCTCATCAATGACCGTGCGTACGCGCCTGCCATCACTTGGAATACTGACCCGCTGCGGCAGTCTATATTCGGTAATGCCATTTTTATTTTGACTGCTGACGCTAAAGCTCGGTAGCGGTGGCATCTCTGCAGCCCCTGCTCCACCATAATTGTCTCTTGCAGACACGACCACTGGCGCTGCTTCCATCATTGGTTGTGCATAACGGCTTAACTTAGCCTGCTCTTCCTCATATAACGACAAGCGCTCAACTCTTGGCAACTGGCTGGTCGTCGTTTGATTGGGATTAACGGTGCTTAGGATAACCGGCACGTTGCTCCAGTTCTCTCCCGTTTGTTGGGCGATGATGGCAGAAGCGGTGATATTCAGCTGCTTACTATCGGTATTTAAGCGCGCTTGATAAGTCGGCTCCCAACTGGCACCGCGCACTTGATAGTGCAGTTTAACGGTGCTTGGCGTGCGACTGGCAGTACGTACACTGACCTGGGTCACACTATTCTGTTTCGAGGTGGTACTGCCCGCCAGCAGCTGATTGAGCGCATCTTTCGCTTGCGCTTCTCGCTGTTGTAGCTCGACTATCCTTTTATTAATACTTGCCGCTTGCATCTCTAAATCACGGGCATTATTCGCAAGAGTACCAGCCGTATTAATTTGCGTCACTTTAGTAAGGTTTTGCAAATAGGCTTTGGTTAAACGTGCCGCTTCTAATTCAGCGCTGATATCGGTGAGATTGTTTTTTTGGCTCTGTATTTTAGTGTCGCCTTGATATTGGCCATATTGACATTGTGCCGCTTGCTCAGCGCTTAACGTTTCGATACTGACTTCGCCAACATTGACATTGCCCAATGCTTGTACGCTGATACTTTCTGGATCAATAGTCGGCGATAAGCAAGAAAAAACCAACGTCTGCTCGCCGCTACCGCTGATTGGCAAAGTACGAGTCACGCTGGCTAAGCCTTGATAAATAGTGATGTTCTCAATATTGCTCATCGCTGCTTGTGCATTCATAGGAACCCACAGCGCTAGGCCTGATGCTACTACGCCTAGCAAGGATAGTTTCGATAAATATGGCTGCATAAGGGTTCCTTAAAAATTGAGGCGCTTTTTTTCATCTTATCGGTTTTTGCGGCGCTTTGCTATCCATTCAATTAACCATTCACTTATCACAGTATTCGCAACGGATGAATTTTGCTATTATGAGCTACATTCCATTATCAATAATATGATGCTCTTATGATGATTCACCCTCAGTATGATCCCGTAGCGCTATCTTTGGGACCAGTAGAAGTGCACTGGTATGGCTTAATGTATCTGTTGGCCTTTGCTGCCGCTTATGGTCTGGCGTGGTATCGCAGCACCAAACGCGACAATTGGACCACCGATATGGTCTCTGATTTGGTCTTTTATGGGGCGCTTGGCGTCATTTTAGGCGGTCGTATTGGCTATGTGCTGTTTTATCAATTCGGCGAGCTTTTACAAAACCCTGCGTATTTGCTACGAGTTTGGGAAGGCGGTATGTCTTTCCACGGTGGTTTTATCGGCGTCATGCTAGGCATGTGGTTCTTTGCTCGTAAGTATAAAAAGACTGCTTTTCAAGTGTTCGATTTTATCGTGCCTTGTGTGCCGACGGGCTTATTATTTGGTCGTATCGGTAACTATATCAATGGTGAGCTATGGGGGCGCGTCTCAGACGGTGGTTACAACTGGCTGACTTATTTCCCGCAAGCCGCTGCCTTTGATATGGAGCAATTACAGAGCAATCCTGAGCTACAAGAATTGATGCTTGAGGTAAATGGACAGTATTTACTACCGCGCCATCCATCGCAGCTATACGAAGCCTTTGCCGAAGGTCTGCTACTATTTATCTTTTTATGGTGGTATTCATCAAAACCGCGCCCACGTATGGCAGCATCCGCGGTCTTCTTATTGGGCTACGGTATCAGCCGCTTTATCATTGAGTTCTTCCGTCAGCCAGATGCCGACCAAGGCTTTATCTTATTAGGCTGGATGACCAAAGGGCAGCTCTTAAGCGCACCGATGATTATCGCAGGCTTAATCATGTTGATTTACGCTTATAAACGCGGTATTTATGATTGGGGTAAGCAGTCAGCTTATTAAGCCCTACTTAGCAACAACTACCCTATTAAAAGCTATATTAAGCATTATTTTAAGAACTATATTTTAAAGTCTATGTTTTAAAAACTATATTTTTAAGAACCATATTCTTGAGAAATAAATTAAAGATACGTTTTCACAGCGTAAAAGAGCAATTTTATGAGCAGTCATTACCATAACAGTAAAAATGAGCAAGCCTATTTAGATTTGCTACAACACGTCCTTACTCATGGCACTGAAAAAGGCGATCGTACTGGCACCGGTACACTGAGTCACTTTGGCGCGCAGCTACGTTTTGACTTAGCCGATGGATTTCCCTTATTAACCACCAAAAAAGTCCATTTCAAATCCATCGTTTATGAGCTATTTTGGTTTTTAAGTGGCAGCACCCACGTCGATTATTTACAAGAAAATAACGTGCGCATCTGGAACGAATGGGCGACCGCTGAACAAACCGCGCGCTTTAACCGTCCTGCGGGCGACCTCGGTCCTATCTATGGTCATCAATGGCGCAATTATGGCGCGACCAAGCGTGAAGATGGCAGCTATGAGAACGATGGCGTCGATCAAATTACCCAAGTTATTGAGCAAATTAAGAACAACCCCAACTCGCGCCGCTTAATCGTTTCTGGTTGGAATCCCGCTGAAGCGGAGCAAGTTGCGTTGCCGCCTTGTCATACTTTATTTCAGTTTTTTGTCGCGGACAATAAACTGTCATGCCAGCTCTATCAACGCTCAGCGGATTTATTCCTCGGTGTGCCATTTAATATCGCCAGCTACGCCCTGCTTACCCATATGGTGGCGCAAGTGTGTGGCTTAGAAGTTGGTGAATTTGTTTGGACGGGTGGCGATTGTCATATTTACCAAAACCATCGCGAGCAAGTTGAGCTGCAACTGACACGTGAGCTTTATAGCTTGCCAACTTTGACCCTGAATCCTGATGTGACCGATATTTTTGCCTTTAACTATGATGATATCAGCGTCGATGGTTATGAGTCGCATCCTGCCATTAAAGCCAAAGTTGCCGTCTAAGTTTTTATCGCTTGAATGTTAAAAAACAATAAAAAGGATATCTTATGAGTTATGCCAATACCGAAGTTGCCCAGATTGCGGCTATCAGTAGCAATCGCTGTATCGGCAAAGGGAATGAGCTGCCTTGGCATATCTCAGCAGATTTGCAACATTTTAAGAGTATGACGACCAAGCAAAGCGATGGCGCGATACAAGGTATCGTCATCATGGGTCGTAAGACTTTTGAGTCGATGGGTAGCCGACCACTGCCAAAACGTATCAGTTTTATCATTACCAGCCAATTAGATTATGCTGAGCAAAGTGGCTTGGTTGGTAGTGAAAAAGCTTATGTGATGCATAGTTTAGACGATGCACTCACCCAAGCAGCAAGTTTGGCTCATGGTGCGCATCTTGATACCATTTGGGTCATCGGCGGCGAGCGCGTGTTTAAAGAAGCGATGATGTATACCGACCGTGTCGAGCTAACGCATGTCGATACTGACATTACGGATGGCGATGCCTTTTATCCAGAGCTGCCAAATGAGTTTGTAGTCGCAGCAGAATCTGAGCAGATGCACGATGAGAAAAGTGGGCTAGATTTTAAGTTTGTGACTTATAAAAGAGAAGCTACTAAATAATAGCAGTTCATGTATTTAAAATATTAACAAAAAGAGGCTGTCCTAGATAATTCTAAGACAGCCTCTTTTTGTTATTGGATTTTGTTAGCAGAAACTTAAATTCAGCACATATTACTAAAATTATTCATGCAGCACTTTATAAACAGTTTTCGCCAATATCGGACCAATTCCCTGCACGCCAGCCAGCTCTTGCTGTGACGCGCCAAGCAATTGCTGCATACCACCAAAGTGATTAAGCAAGTCACGACGACGCTTTTCACCCAGCCCCGGTATGACCTCTAGCACTGATGACGAACGGCGCTTATCACGCTTCTTACGGTGCGCAGTAATAGCAAAACGATGCGCTTCATCGCGAATATGCATCAATAAATGCAGCGCCTTACTATCCATCGGCAAATCAAGCGGCTCGTGGTCAAGGAAATGCAATACCTCAAGCCCAGCCTTACGCCCCTCGCCCTTTGCCACACCGATAAGCAAGGTATCGCCTAAAATGCCCAACTCTACCAGCACCTCTTTTGCCATACTGAGCTGACCTTTACCACCATCAATCAGCAATAAATCAGGCAATGGCTGCTTTTTATAACGACGCGTTAGCACTTGCTTCATCGCCGCATAGTCATCACCGCCGACAATATCATGAATCGCATATTGGCGATAATCACGGCGGCGCGAGCCACCTTGGTCAAAGACCACACAGCTACCGATGGTCGCCTCACCCATGGTATGCGAGATATCAAAACACTCGATACGGTCAATGGTTCGATCAGTAACCTCTGCTAGCACCTCTTTAAGCGCGCCAAAGCGCGCATGCAATTCTAAATAATCGCCAAGCTTGGTTTTTAGTGCATTATTGGTATTAAGTTTTGCCAAATCTAACCACTCAGCGCGGTGCTCACGGACATTGGTTTTAATAACAACCTTGCTACCAAAATGCGTTGCCAGTGCTTCACTAACTGCCGTCTGATCGGGTAGCTCATGACTGAGTATAATTTCTGCTGGCAAGTCATCGGTCACCTGAAAATAAAATGAGGTAATAAACGCTGATAAATTATCGGCAAGCGGCTCATTGCTATCAACATCAGGGAAATAGTTCTTACCACCGAGCACGCGCCCGCCACGCACCGTCAATACATTGACACAGGTCATGCCTGCTTGGCTGGCAATAGCTATTACATCGGCCTCACCTTGTACGGTATAAACAGCTTGCTTTGCTTGTACTTCACGCAGCATAGACAGCTGATCACGATAAAAGACCGCCTTTTCAAAATCTAACACTTCAGCCGCGCCTTCCATTTTTTCAATCAGCGTACTATGGATATCGCTAGAATCACCTTTTAGGAAACGAATGGTATTATTGACATCTTCTGCATATTCTTCTGGTGACACCAAACCAACACAGGGCGCACGGCAACGCTTAATTTGATACTCAAGGCATGGGCGCTTACGCTGTTTAAAAAAGGTATTGGTACATTGGCGCATCTGAAACATTTTTTGCATGAGCACCAGCGTCTCTTTTGCCGCATGCGCAGAAGGGAAAGGACCAAAAAACCGTCCTTTTTGGTGATTGCCCTTACCGCGCCCATAAGCCAATCTGGGATAAGGTTTATCCGCTGAGATAAACACATAAAGGTAAGATTTATCATCACGTAGTAGCACGTTATAAGGCGGACGGTGTTCTTTAATCAGATTTTGCTCGAGCAGCAGCGCTTCGGTTTCACTACGGGTAATAATGGTTTCGATATTATGAATCCGCGCGACTAATGCTCGCGTCTTTGGATGGTCAATAGTCTTAGCAAAGTAGCTATTGACGCGACTTTTAAGCGACTTGGCTTTACCGACATAAAGAATATCGCCATTTTTACCGAGCATTTTATATACCCCTGGCAAATTTGGCAGGCGCTGAATCAAATGCTTAAGACGGGCTTTTTTATCGTCGACGGGACTCGATGCTGAGACATTAACCATAGAATTTACTGCTCTCAAGATACTGATATATAGCTATTTATGGGGCGATAGTGAGCGTTTTACAAGAACCTTTATCAGCTTAGCAACAACCATAAAAAAAGCCAGCACCAAGGCTGACTTTTTGCAGAAAAACAACCCTACAGTGCGACTAGTGACGGAAATTTGGTAATAGTGCTGGGATACCTGGCAACATACCAACGATTGCCATAACCCCTGTTAATATCACAAACGTGACCACAGGAATAATCCAGCGGCTCATTTTGGTCAGATTGGCACTACGCTCTTTCGAGCCAATTAAGCCTAAATTATCCAGTACTAGGGTAATGGACCAACCAAAAGCTGGATTTACCAAGGCTGATGCAAAGACAACAATAGCGGCAGACTGAGTGGTTTTGCCCTCGCGTGTCATCTCCATCCCAGCTTCAAGCAATGGGATAAAGACACCAACAATCAGCGCCACACACATCACCGGTTCCCAAATGGCCAAATCCATTGGATAACCCCAAATACCGGCAATAAGACAAAATACGCCCGTTAATACCGCACCGGCTGGAATAGGACGCTTGGCAATTGCCGCAGGTACAATATACGTGCCCCATGACGATGCAAAGTTTGCACCGCCTAATAAAGAACCTGCTACCTGACGAATAGATGCACTGGTCATCGTATCATCGATATCCATAAGCACGCGCTCAGTGCGTTTTGGATAGCTGATTTTTTGAAAGACTTGATGACCTAAAAAGTCTGGCGACCACATGGCGACGGCCAACACCGCAAAGGGTAACACCACAACGAAGCTTTCAATGGTTGGCAATCCAAGCATCCAACCGGTATCTTCACCCCACCAATACATAGGATTCATGTGCGGTAAACCCGGTGCCGTTTCAAAGGCAAAGGGCGCGCCCATCGCAAAAGCAACCCCGCCACCTAATAGACAGCTCAGCGGCACTGCAAGCCAGCGCTTTTGGAAGTTCTCTAACACCGCATACAATATAATCGTCAGTAGAATGACCACAAAGGCGATATGCGCCATGCCAATGCCTTCTGCCCACGCAAATAGGTTTTTGACTTGCGAGATGGTACCAATAAAGCCCAGATACAGTAGCAAGCCACCGCACACGCCTTTACTGGTCAAGTTTGCCAGCAGACTGCCCCCTTTACTGATGGCCAGTAACAAGCCAAAAGCACCGATAAGCAGACCAAAGGCCATTGGGTGACCACCAGCGGCAACGACGATAGGAATCAGCGGAATCAGTGGACCATGCGTACCAGCAAGGTTGGCGGTCGGTAGCAAAAAGCCTGAGAATAAAATGACAAAAAACGCCACGATGAGCAGCTCATAACGCACGTTTTCTAGGACAAAAGCATCGCTCAAACCAAGAGGACCTGCAAAGGTTGCCGCAATGGCGCCCACCATCACGACTTTACCAATGGTCGCCGCCATCGCCGGAATCGTATCTTCATATTCAAAACGATAATCACGGAACGGCAGATTAGGTCGCCAGCGTTTCGGCTGCATGATTTGCAATTCATGATTCAGATAGGCGTTACGATTTTTAAAACTAGAATTGGGCTTATGTAAGTCTACATAGCTGTCTTGCAAATCACTATCAGAAGGGGTTGGTTGCTGCGGGTTGGACCCTGAGGCGGGAAGCTGTGTACCACTCATCACATTTCCTTATGTCGACTGAGGTTTGAGCGGCGCTACTACCCTAAGAGCGGGTAAATATGACGCTGCCCAAAACAAAATTGCGGCTATTGTAAGGCATCGGCAAGGATAATGCGAGGTTTTATACATGAAAAGATACCATACGTATCGTTATGAAAAGTATTTATTATGGCTTAGCCGGTAACACCCATACAAATGTAATGAATCCACGTAAAGGATAAGCGGTATCATGGTCATTTTGCGCTTGTTACGCTTTAAAGCTGGTGAGCTTAGGTGTTTTTCACTATGATAAATATCTTTTTATCGCTCATTGCTTGGTAGCTCTCATTTAAAAGCAGCAAGCACGGCGGTCAAGGTTGACTGCATACAATAAAAATACTCCATACGATAAAAAAATCCATACGATAAGATTAGCAAAACCGGAAAAGCCAATAGGAAATATTGATGAGTTTACTGCCTAAAAATCTTGAAACGCTGAAACGTAATGCCAAAAAAAACATCATGCCATTACTCACCCCTTATTTGCTTAAATTGCGTATCAACACTTATGCGCCCTACATCGGTGCCGGTATCAAGATTGAGCATATCAACCTAGACCAAGGTTTATGCGTGGTCAACATGGGGCTAAATAGCTTAAATAAGAATATCGTTGGCACTCAATTTGGTGGCAGTCTATATTCGATGGTTGATCCATTTTATATGCTGATGCTGATGCACCAACTCGGTAGCAGCTACGTGGTTTGGGATAAAAGCTCACATATTGAATTTATTGCCCCTGGCAATAGCAAAGTCACCGCGCGCATGAAAATCCCTAGCGCCGAGATTATTACTATTCAAGAATTGGCGAAAGAAGGTGAGCCGGTATTTCGTGAATATAAAGTCGATATCGTCGATGAACAACAAAAAGTCATCGCGACTGTGACTAAGACCCTTTATATTCGACTGCGTAAGTACAGCAAATCTAAAGACCAAACTAACCGTATAGACCACCTTGAAAGCTAACGTTAAGTTTAAAGCGTTCAATTAAAATAAAGCCCCACATACAAAAACCCCAATCTGGCATGCGCACAGATTGGGGTTTTGTCTTTTTTGGTATGGCCCGCTTATTTATAAATAAACCTATGAATAAGGGCTTGTATCTACTTTTACTTCACAACGCAGTCGTACAATAGACGGCTGAATCATATAAGTAATTTTAAGCGCGATGCTTAAAATCAGATACTCAGTACAGTCTAAGCGTCAGTTTTTTTCTGAGCCGCTTTAGGAGCACGAGCAACCAACTTTTCGCGGATACGTGCTGATTTACCAGAGCGCTCACGTAAGTAGTATAGTTTCGCACGGCGAACTGCGCCACGGCGTTTCACTTCAATGCTATCAATGATTGGTGAATGCAATTGAAATGCACGCTCAACACCAACACCGCTTGAAATTTTACGAACGGTAAATGCTGAGTTTAGACCGCGATTACGCTTAGCAATTACAACGCCTTCAAAAGCCTGTAAACGCTCACGCTCACCTTCACGTACTTTTACTTGAACCACAACGGTATCGCCGGGTGCAAAGCTTGGGCGCTCAATCAATTGAGCATTTTCGATGACCTGAACCAATGGATGCTTGTTGCTCATGAGAGTTATCTCCTCACATTAGATAATAGAGGCTTGACGCATATCACCTGTTTGTAATAATTAATCATAGCTGTTATTAATATCTTGGACTAATAATAGCTACAACGTAAATGGGTTATGACAAACGGCCATTATGCTATGACTCGTTTTATTACTGCTCAAAATTTTATTGCTTAACTGTTTATGTTTTTAACCGCTATTAACGTGGCTTTTTATCTGCTTTAGCCAATGCTTTGAGCCACTTTGCTTGCTCTACCGTTGGGGTAAACGCTTGCCATAAATCGGGACGCCGCGCTTGCGTGCGGCTGACCTGTTGGCTAAAGCGCCACTTAGCGATATTGGCATGATGTCCTGAAAGCAATACTTCAGGAACCGCCATACCAGCAAACTCATGCGGCTTAGTATAATGTGGACAATCAAGCAAGCCATCGACGAACGAGTCTTGCTCAGCTGACTTATCATCACCCATAATATCAGGCAGACGACGTATCACACTATCCATCAGTACCATGGCTGGTAGCTCACCACCCGTTAAGACATAATCACCGAGCGATATCTCCATGTCGACATACTGCGACAGTAAGCGCTCATCAATACCTTCGTAACGACCGCATAATAAAATCATGCCATCGTACTCAGTCATACTGACCACACTACTCTCGCTGAGCGTTTTGCCTTGTGGTGACATATATATCACCGGACAATGCTCACTATCGACACGGCAGCCGTGCTGACTGGCTCGTAGGCGGGCATCCTCAATGGCTTGGGATAATGGCTCAGCCATCATCACCATGCCAGGACCGCCGCCATACGGGCGCTCATCAATACGGCGATAATTATCAGTGGTATAATCACGCGGGTTGATGCATTCAATCGTGACTTGCTCCTGAGTGACTGCCCGTCCCGTGATTCCAAACTCACGAATCGTGGCAAACATTTCAGGGAAAATACTAATCACGGCAAAATACATCTGATGTCTACTTGCACAATGGATAACAGTGGCTAAATAAATCGGTGTGACTATCAACAACCTTTAACGATAAAGTCGAAACTTATCTCACTACAGCTTGTCTTAATAAGACCTTATTAACCATTACTGATTAATAATCACTTATTATTAATAATCACTTGGCCATGCCACAAGCACCGTTTTCTCGGTCATATTGACTTCAATCACTGTTTGCTTATGCCACGGTATCAGGCGCTCTTCTTTATCCAAACTGTCTGAATTTGCCGTTACGAGCATGATGTCATGGGCTCCGGTTTCAAACATTTCAGTAATATTGCCTAGATACTCATCTTGCTCGTTTATCACGCGCAAGCTGACCAAATCCGACCAATAATATTCGTCTTCCGCTGTTTCTGGCAAAACGTTTTGTTCGACCCAAAGGGTTACCCCATTCATGGTCTCAGCAAGGTTACGGTCAGGGATTTGCTCAAATTGAGCGACAATACCTGTCCCTTGCTCACGCCAAGCCTTTACGGTCAAAGGCTTCATGCCAGTAGCAGTTTTCATCCACCAAGGCTGCATGTCAAATATTGCCGTACGATCATCCGTATCGCTAAATACCCACAGCCAGCCTTTAATGCCATAAGGCTTTTTTAGCTGACCGATTTTCATAAGTGCACTAGCGTTTGGAACAGATGACATAACGGCTAACCTAACGATGATTAAAACAGCAATGCTGAATACAGTTCAATCAAAAGCGATAAACGCAATCAAAAGTAATAAACAGTTAATGGCGCACCCTGGTCAGACCAGTTACGCTATGTTTTCTAAAGCCGACTAATAAACGCAAACATCACGCTATCAGTACTTAGTAGCCAAAACTTAAGCAGTT
Source organism: Psychrobacter sp. UBA2769 (assembly GCF_002352555.1). Taxonomy (NCBI): domain Bacteria; kingdom Pseudomonadati; phylum Pseudomonadota; class Gammaproteobacteria; order Moraxellales; family Moraxellaceae; genus Psychrobacter; species Psychrobacter sp. UBA2769. Next base: position 72,871 of record NZ_DEIR01000012.1, read on the forward strand.
GCTTCAGTTTGAGCTACAGACTTGTTATAAGCTTTTGCTAATGAAGCAACGCGATCTGAAGGTTGTGCACCTTTAGCGATCCACGCATTGTACGCTTCCATGTTTAGGCGTACTGCTTCTTCAGACTCTTTAGCGAGTGGGTTAAAAAAGCCGATGTTTTCAATGTAGCGACCGTCACGCGCGCGGCGTTGATCAGCAACAACTACTTGATAAAATGGGCGTTTCTTGGCACCGCCCCGTGCTAAACGAATAACAACCATGTGAATTCTCTCTTTCGCAGGTATACCAAAAAGGGCATAATTATAGCACAGTCTTGTTTTATTGAAAACATAAACTGTGCTTATTTAATTATTTATTAACAATAGCTTAAATAGCAATGCATGTAAAACATAATTCATAATTCGTGGTCTATTTATTGGGCTTGACCCTATTAAATTGGCTACTAATTCTATCGGTAAAGCCAACAACCGCATTATTTGATTATGCTATCCTACAAGCAAACGCTAAGACCAAACCCTACTATCAAACCGCACAACTTGGACTCTTATGACTACACCAAAATCGCAACCACGGCGCAAAGGTCGGCTTGCCCGCTCCTACTCCAACACTTGGCTGACCACCTTAATGGTGGCGTTTATTGTCATTATCAGTGTTGGGGTATCGATTTCGTTTTTTTGGCGTAGTCTGTATTTACCCGAGCTTAAAAACCATGCGCGCTATCTGACCAGCGAATTACGCTTAATGAACAGCGTTAACCAAGACTGGAAACATAACCCTGCCGTGCGGCAATGGATTTATCAGCACTCGCACGTGGTGGTGGTCAATAATCCTAGCGACTTTCCAACGATAGAAGATAAAGCCTTTGTTGGCGTGTTTACCGATGTATTGCAACGCGAAATTGGCGCACAGTTAGGGCGTCCAGTAGAAGTGTATTTTAAGTTTAAACCAACGCCGCAGCTGTGGGTGCAAGACAGCCGTGATACCAGCTTTTGGATTCGCGAACCAGTGGTATATTACTCGCAATATAGCCCTGCGCTACTATGGTTATTCTTAGTAGGTCTGCCTATTTTGACCTTGCTGACTATTATTTTATTGGCACGGCAATTAAATCGTCCGTTACGGTATTTGCAGCGGGCAGCAACCAATTATATTCGCTTGGGTCATGCCACTACATTACCGACCCATAACGGACCGACTGAAATACGCCAAGTTAATATGGCCTTTAACCGTTTATTTACCACTCTAAATCAAGCGCAAAAAGAGCGGACGATTATGCTAGCCGGTATCTCGCATGATTTGCGCACACCGCTGACCCGTATGCGCTTGACCGCTGAGATGCTGCCCGACGATTTTTTTCGTGAAGGTTTGATTTACGATATTGAGGATATGGATGCGATTTTAGAGCAATTTATCTCATTTATGAAAGATGGTTCCGATGAACCGGTACGTTTGACCAATTTAGATACCATCTTTAATGAAATCATGGTGCAATTTGCGCCGCTGGAATTCATTTACCAGTCTGAATGTCACAAAGTGGTTCCTATACGGCCGATGTCAATTAAACGCTTGGTTATAAATCTGGTCAATAATGCCAAGCGTTACGGCAAAGCACCGATTTATTTATCAGCGACCGTCGTACCGACCTTTATAGAGACGGCTGAGATAGAAGACAGTGATGTGGTGACTGAAAACGAGGTCAATAAAGAAGCAAAAGAGCAATTGGTGATATGTGTGCGCGACTGTGGCGATGGGGTCGCAGAAGACCAGTTAGAGCGTGTCATGCAACCGTTTGAGCGCGGCGAATCAGCGCGTACCACGCAAGGTAGCGGGCTTGGTCTAGCGATTGTCGACCGTATTGCGCGCTTACATCATGGGACGGTTGAGGCGATTAATCATCCAGATGGCGGGCTACAAGTTTGTGTGCGTATCCCACTCATCTCTAAAGTGGCAGGTGAGCCGCCATTAGATGTTGAAAACGACAAATCATCTATCCCTGATGATAATATAAATAATCTGTAGATAAATGATCTGTAGATAAACAATAATGACATCACAGCCAAAGTTTGGTTAATAGCTATTCATTGTGAATTATTCATTGTTAGCCAAACGAGCCGTACTACTCTCTAGTACCAATGATAGGCGGAATATACTCCGCACTATTGGTAAAGGCTAAAGGCTGGGTTATTTCATTCTGCGCAGCCTTTAGCGTCTCAGTGCTGGTTGGCTGCTGCAAGAATAAATAATAACCGAGTGCTGCTGCGTTCAATACCACTAAACCACCAAATAAATACGGCATCCTTTGCCCTCCTCTATTTTTAATCTGCTTTAAAAGCTGTCATAAACCATCAGTTGTTAATCAACCATTAATCACGGCTGTTTTAGCCAATGATGTATCAGCTTCTACCAGTCACACTACCAAAACAAGTTTAAGCACTTTTAATGCCTAGTAATTATTGCCATTCAAATAGACTTAATTAAGCATCAAAATCACGGTCGCTTTTTTCTTGGGTAAGCTCATCGGCGGCAAGCACTTGAGTCAACGGTTTGATAGGCCAAGTCATGACAAAGCGGGCGCCGCCAAGCTCCCGGCTCTCGCCGACTTTCATATTGCCATTAAACCAAAAGGCGATACGCGACACAATAGACAGACCTAAACCATAGCCACCAGACGCTCGTGTACGGCTATCGTCCAAGCGTGAAAACGGAATAAAGACTTTTTCGCGATCTTCTTCTGGAATACCATGACCGTCATCTTCCACACTGACAAAAGCATTGCCTTTTTTGACCCCAGCACTAATGATAATGGTCGTCTCTGCATAACGTAGCGCGTTACCAGCAAGATTCTGAATCACCCGATGCAGATAACGTCTATCGGCAACCGCCGTTACTTTAGCATTGGGCAGGTTGGTCACTATCTTGATAGGTTTCCCTAAAGCATTGGTCTCACGCTCAATTTGCTCGAGCAATTCTCGCAAATTGACCGGCTCTAAATCTAGTTTCGGTGAGCCCTCTTCAAGCTTGGCGTAAGTTAAAATCTCATCAATCAAGCCGTTAAGCGCTTCGATATCCTCATCAATAAAATCACGCTGCATAAAACGTGAATCTTCATCATCGGTATCTGCCAGCATATCAACAGCAAAACGAATACGAGCAACAGGCGTACGCAGTTCATGCGATACCGCACGCGTCAGCTCACGCTGCGATTCAATTAAGCGCTTGATATGTGCTGTCATCGCATTAAAGGTCGCGGATAAGCGCGCAATTTCATCTTGACCGATAACCTGTACTTTAATATCAAGATTGCCTTTACTAACTTCGTTGACACCGACTTGAATCAATTGCAATTTGCGCTCGAGCGGGAAAATAAGCGCATATACGCCCAAACTGATTAAAAACATACTGATCAAAATCATACTAACAATCAGATTGAGCGGGAACCAATTAAATAACGGCACCGGACCAATTAAAATCGCCATATCATTGATTTCAGACGGTACAACGACTTTGATTGAGGAGTTACTTTTACTGGTATTGGTATCTTGTAATAAAATGACCACCTCATCGCGGCGCAAACGTGCCATCTGATCAGGATCTAAATTGAGCGTAGTGACCGCTTTAAATTCTAAGGGAAAAGCAAACTTTTTCTCTAGCTCAGCCAAGCGCGCCCGCTTATCAGACAAGGTAGCATGGTACGATAAGTCATCGAGCAAAAATACAGCGATGGCACGTACTTGTTGTTCGGTCACTTGCGATATGCGCGCCGTTAAAACATTTCGATTGTCTGGCAAACGATAATAGACATCGGCATAAACAGGCTGGCTGACATAGCGAACGACAGTATTGCCTTTCTCAAAGCGCCGCAGCTCACTGGCATTAAAATCGACCTCATTAATCGGCACAATACTAAATTCTGCGCCAAATAAGCTACTCGCATCAGACAACCAATATTCGCGCTGAGAGTCACTCTCTTGATGCGCAATGCCTTCACTGACAATATGAAAGGCACCCGTCGCCATGTTTTCACGGTAAGACTGCACGCGTTCTTTATTGATGGTGTCCATCAATAATTGGGCGAACAATGCCACACACAAGCAGACTATCAATAGTCCGGCATAGATACGAACAAAAATACTATGTTTAAGAGAAGAAACTAATGACATACGTGCCGTGACCAACCTAATTTAGAAAAATTATTAATAGATAATAAATGATTATGGCATTTTTTACCTGATACTAGATATCTAGCATCGATAATTATCGCTCAATTAAAGCACATAACACAGCATTTAAGTTTAAAAATTAAAATTTAGGCCATAAAAAACCAGCATGATGCTGGTTTTTTATTAAAAGGTGATACAGACTAAATACTTATATCAAAGATAAAGTATTAATTGCCTTCTTTAACGAACAAATACCCTTTACTACGGACGGTTTTGATACGCTTAGGATTTTCTGGATCATCGCCGATTTTTGGACGGATACGCGAGATACGCACGTCAATTGAGCGATCTTGACCATCATATTCGATACCGCGTAGGCGCTCAAAGATATCTTCACGTGACAAGATACGACCAGCATTAGAAGCCAATAACCATAATAGGTCATATTCTGCACTGGTGAAATCAACCAGCTCATCACCTAGATTCACTGAACGACCACCATTATCGATGACCAATTCACCAAACTCTAAACGCTGTGGCACATCTTCTGATGGCGCGTTTTCTGAGCGACGTAATAATGCACGAATACGCGCGAGCAGTACACGTGGCTGCGCAGGTTTGGCAACATAGTCGTCAGCGCCCATTTCAAGACCCAATACCTGATCCATATCTTCTGTGCGCGCGGTCAGCATCAAAATTGGGTTCTGATAGTGTGGACGTACCTCACGGCATACGGTCAAGCCATCACTACCAGGAAGCATGACATCAAGCACGACCAAATCTGGTTGTTCGTTGACAATACGACGAATGGCGCGATTACCATCAGTTTCAATTGCCACTTCTAAACCGTTCTTGACCAAATAATCTTGGGTCAACATGGCCAGACGCTCGTCATCCTCAACAATCAAGATTCGGGGGGTGTTGTCTTCTTCATTCGTTGTCATTGTTATATCCTCTAATACATCTAATTTAAAAGCAGTAAAAGTAAGAGCGGTAAATTAATAGCACCGTAACTTAATCGATCCGTAACCTGTTGCAATCGATGCCGTTATAGCGGTTACAAACTTGGTAGCACAGTATACTATTAAACACACAGCTTCCTATACTATAGCTTATAGTTGTTAACAAAACCTATAAACTACACCCATTAAAACTTTAGTTTGCGTCCAAAAATTATACCCTTTATCCTGATAAAAAGGCATCAGGCATTATTTATATGAAATAAGCGTTTGCTATTAATCATTCAAACGTCCTGCCCTACTGAACCTCTCACTCATATAGATATAATTAGGACACTCTTTTAAGAATGCATTTTATAAGAATGCATGTAACGAAAATCTGTGTAAGAAACTTTTATCGTGAGCAAATTTTTATCTAACCCCTAATATAACCATATATTGTCATTGTCGCTAGTGACTTCTCATTCATTTACTAAAAATTGGTTGGTTATTAAGAATTCTTGAATAATATAACTAATTTCTATGTATAGTCCGTGCAAATCAAAACCGATACGTTAACAGAAAAAATTACTAGCTATCAGAACAACAGGTATAAAAAAACAGCCCATGATGGACTGTTTTTTTATTATTGTAAAAAAGTTAAAGAAATACTCTAACCTTTGCTACAAACTATAAGACTAAGCGCGGTTTTTGTATTTACGGATAGTCTGTAGCTGGGCGACTGACTCAGCCAATGAAGCCAAGGCAGCATTGGTCTGTACAGTATCAGTTTGGTTGACCAGCATTTGCTCAGCTTTCTTACGTGCTTCAACGATTTTACTTTCGTCAAGGTTATGTGCACGCATGGCAGTATCAGCAAGTACGGTGACCATTTTTGGCTGTACTTCTAACACGCCGCCTGAGACGTAAATCACTTCTTCTTCACCGTTAGGCGTTTGGACGCGCATTGCACCTGGCTTTAGCAAAGTAATAAGCGGAGTGTGACCTGGCAATATACCAATCTCGCCTTCGGTACCACTAGCTATTAACATGCTAATTTCGCCTGAATACAACTCTTCACGAGCACTTACGACGCGACATTGTAACGTTGCCATACTTAATTCCTTACCATCAAAGCGCGATCAAAAAACAGTAAAAACTGCGATGCGTGATTGAAGAGTAGATACAAGGTTTATATTATACCTACTCATTAGTCAATACGAGTACAACTTACGCTGCAGAAGACTTCATTTTTTCAGCTTTAGCTACTACTTCGTCAATGCCACCAGCCATATAGAAAGCTTGCTCTGGTAGGCTATCATACTCACCAGCGATGATTGCTTTAAAGCTTGCAATGGTATCGCGTAGTGGGACATATTTACCAGGTGCACCGGTAAATACTTCAGCGACGTGGAATGGCTGTGATAAGAAGCGCTGAATCTTACGAGCACGATAAACGACTAGTTTATCTTCTTCTGATAACTCATCCATACCCAAGATGGCGATGATGTCTTTAAGCTCTTTATAACGCTGTAGAACTTCTTGAACACCACGAGCAACGTTGTAATGCTCTTCACCAATAACCAATGGATCAAGCTGACGTGACGTTGAATCTAGTGGATCAACTGCAGGGTAGATACCTTGTGAAGCGATATCACGGCTTAGTACCACTGTCGCATCTAAGTGAGCAAACGTCGTTGCTGGTGATGGATCCGTCAAGTCATCCGCAGGTACATATACCGCTTGTACAGAAGTAATAGAACCTGATTGCGTTGACGTAATACGCTCTTGCAGCATACCCATCTCCTCAGCTAGTGTTGGCTGATAACCAACCGCTGATGGCATACGACCTAGTAGTGCTGATACTTCAGTACCGGCTAGTGTATAACGATAGATGTTATCAACGAATAGCAATACGTCACGACCTTTGCCAGTGGCAGGATCTTTGGTATCACGGAAGTACTCAGCCATGGTCAAACCAGACAGCGCAACACGTAAACGGTTACCTGGTGGCTCATTCATCTGACCGTATACCATCGCAACTTTAGATTTGCTAAAGTCTTCAGTGTTTACAACGCCAGCTTCTTGCATTTCGTGATAGAAATCGTTACCTTCACGCGTACGCTCACCGACGCCAGCAAATACTGACAACCCTTCATGTTTTAGAGCGATGTTGTTGATCAATTCCATCATGTTGACGGTTTTACCAACACCAGCACCACCAAACAGACCAACTTTACCACCTTTAGCAAACGGGCAAAGTAGATCGATAACTTTAATACCAGTCTCTAGTAGTTCAGTACTGTTTGACTGATCCGCGTAGCTTGGCGCTTCACGGTGAATAGACCAACGCTCATCTGCGGCGACCGGACCTTCTTCATCGATAGGACGACCAAGAACATCCATGATGCGACCTAGGGTACCCATACCTACTGGTACAGAAATAGGTGCGCCAGTGTTGGTCACTGGTAGGTTACGCTTTAGGCCTTCGGTTGAACCCATCGCAATAGTACGTACGATACCATCACCTAGCTGTTGCTGTACTTCTAGGGTGGTTTCAGTGCCGTCTACTTGCAAGGCATCAAAAATCTGAGGAACTTCGTTACGGTTAAACTCAACGTCAAGAACCGCGCCAATAATCTGTACAATACGACCGCTACTCATTGCGTTCTCCTTGAACTTCTGTATATAGTTGGTTTTATAAAGGGTCTCAATTATGAAACAGCAGCAGCACCGCCAACGATTTCCGAGATTTCTCGGGTAATCGCCGCTTGACGCAGCTTGTTATAAACCAACTGTAAATCGTTAATTAGGTCACCAGCATTATCTGTCGCCGCTTTCATCGCAACCATACGTGAAGACTGCTCAGAGGCAATGTTTTCCATTACCGCTTGATAGACAATCGACTCGATATAGCGACCAAGTAATTGGTCAATCAAGGTTTTGATGTCAGGCTCGTAGATATAATCCCAGCTCAATTCTGTTTGAATACCGCTTTCTTCGTCACCAAATGAGCCCTCTGGTAGAGGCACCAATTGATTGACAATCGGCTTTTGGGTCATGGCGTTTACAAACTGGTTATAGACCACGTAGATACGGTCGATTTTACCGTTACTGTAGTCTTCTAACATTGCTTGGACCGGCGCGTTTAATTGCTCAAACGTGGGTTTATCACCATAATCAGTCACAGCTGAGGTGACTTTACCACCAAAGTTTTTGAAGAAGCTGACGCCTTTAGCGCCAATCACTGCAAACTCGGCTTGTACAGACTGGTCTTGATATTGCTGAATACTTTTAGATAGAGCTTTGAATAGGTTAATATTCAAACCACCCGCCAAACCACGGTCAGATGTGATGACAATATAGCCAACTTTATCAACTGGACGCGTTACCATGTACGGATGTTTGTAATCTGATGAGGCATGCACCAAATGCGAAATAACCCGGCGCATACTATCAGCATACGGGCGACCCACTTCCATGCGCTCTTGGGCACGGCGCATTTTACTGGCGGCTACCATTTGCATAGCGCGAGTAATTTTCTGGGTACTTTTAATACTGGTGACTTTGGCACGTATCTCTTTTAAGCTTGCCATAATGATTCCAATATAAGAGGGTTAAAAAGCATGGGCGTATGCAACAATCATTTAATATAAAACACTGAACTTATTGGATAATGTCTTTACATTTTGTAGCATGACGCAATCTTAGACCATTGCTGGTTAAAACAGTGGCGCTGCTATCTTAAAAGAGNNNTCAGATAATGCGCCACTTTTTGCACCCTAAACTAGAGTGCTAACCAACTCAGGCTTAACCCGTTAAATTAATAACTGTGATTTTGTTTAAAGGTCTCTAAAGATGACTTTAAACGACCTGCGATATCATCATTGTAATTCGCAGTGTCATCAATCTCACGCATCAATTCACTCTGCTCATCATGCATATAGCGTAAGTAAGCTTCTTCAAAAGAACCGATCTTTTCAACAGGAACGTCCGCTAAGAACCCTTCGTTCGACGCATAAATAACTGCGGCTTGCTCAGAGATAGACATTGGCTGATACTGTTTCTGTTTCATCAATTCAGTCACGCGCTCACCATGATCAAGCTGTTCACGCGTTGCGTCATCAAGGTCTGATGCAAACTGAGCAAATGCAGCCAATTCACGATACTGAGCTAGAGCGGTACGGATACCACCAGACAGTTTCTTAATAATCTTAGTCTGAGCAGCACCACCAACACGTGATACCGAGATACCAGCGTTAACTGCTGGACGGATACCTGAGTTGAATAGGCTAGATTCTAAGAAGATCTGACCATCAGTGATTGAAATCACGTTGGTTGGTACGAATGCAGAGACGTCACCAGCTTGGGTTTCAATGATAGGTAGCGCGGTTAAAGAACCGGTTTTACCAACCACTTCACCGTTGGTGAATTTTTCTACGTACGCCGCGTTTACGCGTGATGCACGCTCAAGTAAACGTGAGTGTAAATAGAATACGTCACCAGGATAGGCTTCACGGCCTGGCGGACGACGTAGCAATAGTGAAATCTGACGATAAGCAACCGCTTGTTTTGATAAATCATCAAAAACAATCAGTGCATCTTCGCCGCGGTCACGGAAGTATTCGCCCATCGTACAACCTGAGTACGGTGCGATATACTGTAGTGCTGCTGGCTCTGACGCTGAAGCTACAACTACAGTCGTATATTCAAGGGCACCAGTTTGCTCAAGCTTACGTACCACGTTAGCGATGGTAGAACGTTTCTGACCGATTGCGACGTATACACACTTAATGCCAGATGATTTCTGCGCAATGATCGCATCGATAGCCATCGCGGTTTTACCCGTCTGACGGTCACCAATGATAAGCTCACGCTGACCACGACCGATTGGAATCATGGTATCAACAGCTTTATAACCAGTCATTACTGGTTGATCTACTGATTGACGGTCGATGACGCCTGGAGCGATTTTTTCGACTTTATCAGTCATCTTGGCATCGATAGGACCTTTGCCATCAATAGGGTTACCTAAAGCATCAACAACACGGCCTAGCAACTCAGGACCTACGGGTACTTCCAAAATGCGACCAGTACAATAGGCTTTTTGACCTTCTTGTAGTTTTAGGAAGTCGCCTAATACTACCGCACCAACAGAATCACGCTCTAAGTTAAGCGCCATTCCGTAGATTTCACCTTCAAACTCAATCATTTCGCCGTACATGGCATCTTCAAGACCATGAATCTGCACGATACCGTCAGATACTTTGACAATCGTGCCTTCATTCTTTGCAGTTGCACCCGCATCAAGGTCTTGAATACGCTGCTTAATCAGATTACTGATTTCCGCTGGATTCAATTGTTGCATTGCCTTGTTTCCTTTAATTTATGATAACCCGCCACTGACTTAAATGCTCTTATATCACGCAAGCTTTATTAAGCTGCACTGATGATTGGCATTAGGCAGTTAGCTGTGTTTTTAACTGTTGTAACTTGCCACGCATCGAATCATCGATGATTTTGTCACCGACTTTAATCGTAGCGCCCGCCAAAAGACTAGGATCAACCGACTCATGAATCACCACGCTCGCATTGAGCGAAGCAGCAAGACGCGTCTGCAGCGTATCACGCTGGGCATCGGTTAATGGATAAGCAGAGGTCACATAAGCGTCAAGCTGCTTTAAGCTTATTGCCTTGTGACGGCGATAATGCTCATAAACTTCAGGAAGCAGCGCCAGACGCTCTTGTTCTGATAACTGTTTAACGAAGTTACTAAGTGCTACTGATACTTTTGGATAGCTGGCGTTGCTGTCATGACGAGCCCCTTGGGTCTCGACTAATAACTGCTTAAAAGCAGAATCATTCGCGCTAGCTACTTCTGTATCATAAAGATCGACCAAAGCAGCTGACTTATGCTCAGCAGAAACAGCTGGATTGTCTAGCCAAGTACTGAACGACTTGTCACTGACAACGGTGCTGGCAATAAATAAGAAGTTTTCCCACTCATTTACTACCCCGTTTTCATTGGCATAGTCAAACGCGGCTTTAGCGTACGGTCGTGCTAAGGTTGATAAGTCAGCCATGATATCCTCACAATTACAGCTTCGCCGCCAGTTGGTCTAACATACTGGCATGTTTTTGCACATCGACTTTGTCTTGCAAAATCTTCTCTGCACCAAGTACAGCCAGTTCAGCAACTTGGGCACGCAATGATTCGCGCGCTTGATTGATTTCTTGGTCGATAGAGGCTTGCGCTTGTTGACGAATGCGCTCGCCTTCCGCTTGGGCTTGCGATTTTGCATCTTCAACAAGCTGATTGGCGCTCTTGTTCGCTTGCTCAATTAGAGCAGCAGCTTTGGTCTTTGCAAGATTAAGCTCCTGCTGTACATCTTGCTCCGCGGTCGCTAAATCTGCTTTTGCTTTTTCTGCGGCGTTTAAGCCTTCAGCAATTTTACGCTGACGCTCATTAATGGCACCGATAAGTGGTGGCCACACGAATTTCATGCAAAAAATCACAAATATTGCAAAAGCAATGGCTTGACCGATGAGGGTAGAATTGATATTCACGTGATCACCTCTTTGTTAATGAAAAATCAGTTTCATTGATCATATTTGATAGCCAAACTTTGGCTATGTTTAATATACAAACTTTGACCACCAAACATTTACAACTGAGCTTTCTGATTAACCTGCTAGAGGGTTAGCGAACAACAATAGCATAGCAATACCAACACCAATCATCGGTACGGCATCAAGTAGACCTGCCACGATGAACATACGAGTTTGCAGCTGTGAACCAAGCTCTGGTTGACGTGCAACACCTTCTAAGAACTTGCCGCCTAGAATAGCAAAACCAATGCCTGTGCCAAGTGCGCCAAGACCGATAAGCAGTGCTACTGCGATAACTGTGTAACCACCTAATACTGGATCCATTGATGTATCCTCATTTACCTATTGAATGTATAATTAATGTTCAGTTGATGATGCAAGCGACATATAAACTATCGTCAACATCATGAATACGAACGCTTGAAGGGTAATAATTAAGATGTGGAAAATTGCCCACGGTACAGATAACGCCCATTGAATCCAAAACGGCATCAGGGCAATCAATACGAAGATCAGCTCCCCAGCATACATGTTACCGAATAGACGCAAACCTAATGAGATTGGTTTGGCAATCAGAGTAACAAACTCTAAGATAAAGTTGATGGGGATTAAAATAATTTGCATGATTGGGTTTTTGGCGCTAAACGGATGCAGTGTTAACTCACCAACAAAGCCGCCCAACCCTTTTTCTTTAATACTATAGTAGATAATCAACGCAAAGACAGAGAACGACATGCCAAGGGTGATATTAGGATCAGTCGTTGGAACAATCTTGAAGAACACATGATGTGGATCATGACCCATCGCAGCGCCAACTAGGCCTGCAAGACTTGGAATAAAGTCAATAGGTAATAGATCCATCAAGTTCATCAAGAAAATCCACACAAAAATGGTTAACGCCAAAGGCGCAATCAATTTTGAGGTACCACTGTAAGAATCACGAACGTTGTTATCAACAAACTCAACGATCATCTCAACCGCTGCTTGAGTCTTACTTGGTACGCCTGAAGTAACTTTTTTGGCAACCATCCAAAAGATGGCACAAAATAAAATACCCAGACCGATTGACCATAACATAGAGTCAAGGTGGATAGCTTTAAAACCCATTAAACCTGCTTCTTCAGCAGTATAGGCAACTTTCCAACCTTCGCCCGGCAGATAGCCGTACGTCCAATTCGTTAAGTGGTGAGAGATATATTCTGATGATGTTTGCTCGGATGCCATAATGTAAGCTTCTTATTAATCAACGATTTAATCAACTACCAAAAAATATGGTTGTCATCTGATGAGGTGTTGGCGGTTTTAGTGAATCTACTACTCAGTAAATCAATAAATCCTGCGACAGCACTCATGTAACCAATAACATCCAACCCATAACTATCTAATTAATCTGCTATTACTCATTAACCAAACTGAATAACCAATGTACGACTACTGCTCAATTCGATAACGCCCGATAAATTTTAGCTATCAAAAAAGGGCTTATGATGATTCAGTAATAGCCCTTGCATGTGTACGCAAAAATGTCATATATGTGTCTGCTTATATCGTTTTATCACGATAAACGCTCAATACAGCGCTTGTCAGCAAGATATTTAGCTGCCTATATTAATGCAGCGTGGTATTCGTGTAAAGTCAATTATGACTTTTTTATTTACTGTATGAATACGTTAATCGCTGTTAACGTTAGCTTACATAGCTTTGCGTCTATAATACAATATTGATAATTTAATTATATCTGATAACCCTGTTTAGATAAGGGGTTAGTAATCGCAATTATTTGACGCTTTACGCTGAGATAAGCGCTATATTCATATTCTTATTGTAAAAACGGTTCTGAGTCATTTTATGATATATTAATGACGTTATAACAGTAATCGTAGAGAAGTTGGACCGCAGGATGACAAACTAACGTTATTTATAATATTGACCATTAAAATGATAATCGTCTATAAATACTAGCGTATATGCCACAACATCCAACTGTGACTAATCTGCATTACCATAAAACCGATGAATAGCGCAGGCGCTGATAGAGGTTGTATGGTAATAAAAATTAGTGCGAAACCGAACACGGTCAGTAGCCATTTGACCATCTGACCACGATATAGCTGGCTGACAATGTGTCTGCGCGCGCGATATCCGGTATACCAAAAGATAAATCCAGCAAACACGGCTTGGGTGGCAAAACTGAGTAGCGCACCAATGGCGTTACTCTTTGCAATAACCAGCGTGTGATTATCACTACCCAGCCAGGCGACATCTACTATCCAGCCAAGCACAATAAGGATAAATAAAATCCATGCTTGGCGTTTTAGGTAAATACCAATTTTATCTTTTTGGGTGCGTTTGGCAGGCTTGGTCATCGATATTTCTATAGCTCTATAACGTGGGGATAATGTAGCACAGTTGCGACAAAGTTATCCGTGAATGGCTCACTCTACAGACGTTATCTTTTAACCAAATTAAAACGCCACTTATTATAGGGAGCAAGGCAATTTTAAGCAAGTAAAATATGCCTTTTATCAAGCATTTACTTATCTGGCAATAAAGAGTGCTCTACAGAGTGAATAAAGTCTCGCGAATACATTAATAACAAGGTGTTTATATCGACGCATTTGCTAATGATGATTAAGCAAATGCGCCTTACGTCATTTTTAATTACTTGTTTACCGAGTCTTTTAAATAGCTTTTTTGAATAGCTTTATAAATTACCATCGTGCAAATCATTTATAGAAAAGTATTTATGCGATACATTGGCGAATTTGCTGCGCCATCGTCTGCCAACCGCTGACAAAGTCTTTACTGTTGCTCATATCTTCTGCTTGTACCGTACTTTTAACCGGTTGGAGCTTGGCGAGCAGACCTTTGGCAGGACTGCTTGGACTGACCAAACACATTTGCTTGGCTGGGCGCTGATCATGTAGCCAGCGTAGTTGACTGGCTTTCGGCGCTAAATGATGATCGGTACTTAAGCTGCCAATCAGCTGTAATTTGGCGCTGTCTTCCATATATTGATAAGCATCGTGATAGGCCCAATACGGCAAAGGTTTTTGCGCGTGGTTTGCATTGGCTGCGGCCACTGCCCTATTCATGCGCTGGGCAAATTTTTGCGCATTGGCATGATAAAGCGCTTTATATTGCGGATTGGCATGACTATGAATGACGGCAAGCGCACGGGTAATGGCTTTTGCATTGTCAGGATCGAGCCAAATATGCGGGTCAAGCGTGCCAGCGAGTGGTTTACCTTTAATATCACGAAGCGGATGACGTTTAAAGGCATCAAACTTAAATAAAGCAATTGCATTGGGCGCGCTATTTAGAGTGCTGGCTAAGTTGTTCTCTAAGGGTTCACCAAACCAGACCACAAACTTACTGTCCTGAATCGCTTTGATATCGCCCGGGCTGATACTACCGTGATGCCCCACCTCCCCTGCTTGCAATAACTGCTTGGCAGATGGCGCACCTTCTGTGACCGCTTTGCTTAATAAAAACAGCGGATAATTACTCACACTGACCGTTGCCGCTTGCGCGCTCATCATTAACGAGCCAAATATAATGACGCCTGTCGCTAATAAGCGCTGTAAGCCCATCGGTAAACGTATAAAACTTTTAAAAAATGAAATCATAATGGCTGCTTTTAAAGGTCAATAAATAATAATAGTGCGAATAATCGTTTTCAGACGTTATTTTGATTAAAATAGGCGTATGTACCGATAGGTTCAAACGCGATATCCGCCTTTGCATATTATTATGTTATACTATAACAATATAAAAAACCATCATAAATTGTGCCTTATACTAAAGTGCCTTGTAGATATAAAGGTGATAATTATAAAAGCGCTGGGTCATTTTTAGGAGCTTGCTTCATGTCTAGTCACTCACCCGTTTGCGATCATGTACACGATGTGCAAGATTTTACGCCGTCCGATGTGAATGAGCGCCTTATGGCCGCAAAAGAACAATGTCGCGCAAGCGGTGCGCGCTTTACGCCGTTGCGCCAACAAATCTATCAGTTAGTGTTAGAAGCCAATAAGCCTGTGGGTGCATATGATTTAATCACGCAGCTGCAACAAATGCGCCTGACCGAACCTGAAGCCAAAACTCCTGCTTCAGCTAAGCAGAAAAACAGTCAGACGCCAAAAAACGTCGCGCCGCCGACTGTGTATCGCAGCTTGGAGTTCTTATTAAGCGAAGGTTTGATTCATCAGCTAACGTCTATCAATGCTTATGTGCCTTGCTGTCATCCACGCGCCCAGCATACAGCAGCATTTTTAATCTGTGCCCAGTGTCAGCGTGTGCAAGAATGCAGCAGTTTACCAGTACAAGAAATCATGAGCTTTGCACAACAAGATGTCGGTTTTATGGTGGAGCGCAGTGTCATTGAGCTCAGTGGTCGCTGCCAAGCGTGTCAATAAAATAGTTGATTGCCAATATTTTAGGTTGACGCTTTTACCCTTAGCGATGCTTTTATCCCTATTATTGTGGTTCCATTACTCACTTATCACCAACATATCAGTACTGCCCTATGAGCCTAGCGACTTCCCCAACCAAGCCATCCTCTGCCATTAATATGAGTGATAAGACGATGAATAATGCCACCAAACTGCTGAGCTTAAGCGATATCAGCTACCATATCGGGCAGCAACGCATCCTCTCGCATATCGACATTGATATTGCCGTCAATGAAACGGTCAGCCTTATCGGTCCTAATGGCGCGGGCAAATCGACGCTGGTAAAGCTGGTTTTGGGTTTGATCGAGCCAACGAATGGACAGATAACACCGCACCAAAAGTTACAGCTCGGTTATGTGCCGCAGCGCTTTACGGTCGCGCCCATTTTACCGTTACGCGTGTGCGATTTATTGGCCCAAGCAGATAAAAAGCGCTTAACCGCTGAGCAGCGTCAATTTATATTTGAAAAATTATCCTTAACGCATCTGCTATCACGGCAAATGCTGCACCTGTCAGGCGGTGAAACCCAGCGCGTATTGCTAGCGCGTGCTTTGTTGGATAAACCCAATTTATTAATTTTAGATGAGCCAATGCAAGGGCTTGACCTTGATACGGAAGTTTGGCTGTATCAGTTTATTGATGAGCTGCCGGAGTTTTTACGCTGCGCCATGTTAGTCGTTTCGCATGATTTGCATTGGGTGATGAAAGGTAGCAGGCGTGTCATTTGTCTCAATAAACATATCTGCTGTGAGGGACAACCAAGCGAGCTTGCTATTAGTTCAGAGTTTCAAAAGCTCTTTGGACATCATTATGAGCAGCCGTATGTCCATCAGCCGCACGCCTGCGAGCATCATGCGCCAAGCGAGATATAATTAACAACCAAGCTTATTCAGGCAACAACCGCCTTATTCCTTTTTCTAAAAATGTTACGGATATCTATTATGACCGCTTGGTTAGCCATCATTGCCCCTGCCTGGATTGCTGGCAGCATTTTAGCCTTACTTTCTGCGCCTTTAGGTTGCTTGGTATTATGGCGCCGCATGGCGTTTTTTGCCGATGCACTGGCGCATGGGACATTGTTAGGGGTAGCGTTGGCAGTATTATGGCAATTACCTATGGGCATTGGTATTGGCATTGTCAGTGTAATGGTGGTACTGGGACTGGTATTAATTGATGATGAGCGCTTGCCCGTCGATGCGGTGCTAGCCGTGGTTGCAGTGTCGCTACTGTGCTTAGGGTTATTAACGTTAACCCAGCTGACCGACCAGCAAGCCAATGTCTTAGGCTTCTTATTTGGCAATTTACTTGAGCTTGATTGGGCGGATTTACCTTTAATTGCAACCAGTGTTTTGGTGGGCTTAGGATTACTTATTTATATATGGCCGGCGCAAATCAAACTGGCTACTCATGAGGCTTTGGCACGGATTCAAGGTATTAATCCGACTCGTCAGCGGCTGTTTTTTATGGGCGTATTGGCGGGGTTTTGTGCCATTGCCTTGCAAGCGGTTGGTAGCTTATTAATCAGTGGTTTATTGGTATTGCCCGCGCTGACCGCCCGTCTCTGGTCAGCCTCGCCAAAACAAATGGTTATTATCGCTTTAATCATTGCCCAGCTCGGCGTCACGCTTGGCGTCTGGGGCAGTATCTGGTTTGATATCCAGACCGGACTTGCTATCGTTTTAGTCCTCGCTATTTTATTTTTTATTGCGCTGATTATCTCAAAGCTAATAGGCATAAAATCAGGTACAAAATCTCTGATGGCAAAATTTTGGTCGCCACGCCACTAGTCGCCACGCCACTAGTCGCCACGCCACTAGTCGCCACGCCACTAAATATCCAAATATCTGGCAGCGCTTATGGCGGTCGCAGCAGTTATTATCACCGTCATAAGAAAGCTATTTACTTCGCCTTTATCGAACTTTATTTCATCAATATTGCTAGAGCTTTACTCGTCATAATGTTATAAACTTTCTCTAATATTATCAAGAATATAGTTAACGACTTTTATAATAAAATAAATGCTTTCTACGGTGTTTTGATTGAACGCGATTTTGATTGATAAGGGACTAAATCCAATGCTTAGCTATCCTGCCAGCGCCATCAGCACGCCAGACGGACAGGTAAATATTCTGCAAATCACTGATTTGCACTTATCATCCCATGTGCCTGCGGCGGTTGACGAAACCAGTAGTGAAGTGGCGATTTGCCAGTACAGCTTTGAGGCAATTATCAAACAAGCGTTAAGCGAAGACCGGCGCTGTGACTTAATCATTGTCACAGGCGATTTGGTCAATAAAGTACAAACTGATATTTACGACCATATTTTTAAGGTGTTGCAGGCGACCGGCATTCCTTTTGCTTGTATCGCAGGCAACCATGATGTCACCGATGAAAATGACAGTGAGCTGCCATTTTTTCAGCGTGAACTGATTGCCAGACCTACCGATGAGCGCCTGCTAAGCCGACATATGATTGAGACGGAGCATTGGCAGCTGCTGCTATTAGACTCGTCCATCACTGGTAAAGTAGCAGGAGAGGTGACAGCGACCGACATTGATTGGCTATGTCAGCAGCTAGAGACTTGCACGAAGCCTGCGCTCATCGCCTTACACCATCACGTGATACCGGTCGACTCTGACTGGATTGATCAGCATATGGTAAAAAATGCCGATACTTTTTGGCAACGGATGGCGGCATTTGAGCATCTAAAAGTGATTATCAGCGGGCATACCCATCAAGAGCAAGTCCGTCAGCGGCAAGGAGTGACGGTGTATAGCACGCCGTCTACTTGCTATCAGTTTCAACCTTTTGAAGACGATTTTGCTTATGATAAAAACGCCCTACCCGGATATCGTTGGTTGCAATTAGCCAACAATGGAGAGGTTGCAAGCTGGGTCGAAAGACTAGATACTTGACGACCAGTTTTATTGGCTAAAATTTGGCTAGAATAATATCGCCAGAGCCTGTATCTTATACTGTTAGACAATGTAAGAAAAATAAGCATGGTCTAAGCTTTATTTAGACAAAATTATAATAGCTAGGATGGCTAACTTGACCACAAGCTAAGTTTTCACAGTCAGGGATTTGTCTATTTATTTAACCGTAAGCATTTAAATAAATAAATTCATGACAATATACCTGACCATTGATAGGTCGCCCGCGTCCTATCGAGATAACCGTATTATTAGATCAGCTGTGTTACTTGTGTTACTAAGTGGTAAAACGTTTTATAAAGGGACAATTTATAGCGTTTGATAAATTTATAACGTCTTGTCTTTTGATATGTCGTTTTATTGAATTAATTTGAAAAAGTAGGATACCCATATGAGCACCCTGACCACGAATCCGAGTGATGTAAAGTTCACCCCTTATGAACCTGCCAAAGACGAAGAGTATATGTCTGATGAGCAATTGGCGCATTTTAAGGCAATGTTATTAGATTGGAAGCACCAACTGATTGGCGAAGCGGATCGTACTAAGACTTATATTCAAGATGAGTCTAGCGCCATGCCAGATATCAATGACCGCGCCACGCAAGAAGAAGAGTTTGCTTTGACCTTGCGTACGCGTGACCGTGAACGTAAACTGATTCGCAAAATCGATAAATCTCTCGCCGAAATTGAAAACGATGATTACGGATTTTGTGAAACTTGTGGCGTAGAGATTGGTCTGCGTCGCCTCGAAGCCCGTCCAACAGCAACTCAGTGCATTGACTGCAAGACTTTATCTGAGATTAAAGAGCGTCAAAACCAAGGTGCTTAAATAAGGTGCTTAAATCCAGATAGTTTAAAAGTCATTAATACTCTAATATAAAAACGAGCGACCATTTATTGGTCGCTCGTTGCGTTTTAGGTTCTTGTTTTTTATTTTCCTGCCTTTTATATATCGCCAGTTATAGATGAACTTGATGCTTATTGACACGCCACCAACAAAATAGGCATATTTGATAAATATCTTTTTGGCGCTATATTTATTATTCTATGTTTTTATTCTACTGATACTGCCTACTTTGAAAACCATCCATACTCCTATGCCAATTCAAATTTCAACTCCAGCCGCAGCCGCATCGTCATCACAGCCTATCGGGCGTTTTGCCCCGTCACCCACTGGTGAGCTGCATCTTGGTTCATTAACGACAGCGCTTGCCAGCTTTTGTCATATCAAATCTATCGGTGGTAAGTGGCTCTTACGTATCGAAGACACTGATACTGAACGCTGCGATAGCCAGTTTACTGAGCAGATTTTGATTGATTTGGAGGTGCTCGGGCTACACTGGGATGGCGATGTCATCTACCAATCTGAACGCATTGATATTTATAATGATTACTTATCTTCAAGTCTCTATCCGCTGACCTACGGCTGTCAGTGCTCACGCAAAAGTCTTGAGCGTTATTGGGAGCGAAAAGCGATAGGAGAAAGTATTGACCCGCAGCAGGCAAACCAAAAACTTCTAAACAGACAACGTTATCCGCGCTGCTGTCTAGATGTAGGTTTTGATAAAGCGCAAAATAAGCTACGTATACAGTTGCCAAATTATCGCATGGGCTTTAAAGATGGCATTCAAGGCATGCAATGGGATAACCCGCAGTACACCTTGGGAGATATGGTGGTACGTCGCCAAGATGGCATGATTAACTATATTTTAGCAGCCAGTCTTGATGATGGACTGCAAGGTGTCACGCATATCATGCGCGGCTTGGATATTTTACCGATGACCACCGCCCAAATCAGCATTATGCATGCCGCGCGCTTACCGGCTATCGACTATTGGTATCATTTGCCGCTGATATGCAGTCCTGACGGTCAAAAGCTGTCGAAACAAAACCTTGCCCAGCCGATTGATACTCGCGACCCAAGTAAGCTAATTACTCATGCTTTACAGCTATTGCAGCAGCCTGCCGTTGATAGCGATACCCCAACAAATATGCTGAAGCAAGCGATTGCACAATGGGATAATTTGCCGCTACAAAATATGCAGTCTTTAAATATGCCGAGCATTTAATAACATAGTCCTAAGCCCTAATAGAAAAAACGCCGCTATTAGCGACGCTTTTTTTATAGTTAATGATTAGAGTGACTTAATAATAACGACACTGGCTTTTCTCAATCTCAGGGCTTTCTTTATAAATCTTTAGCAGCACCGCCACCATCACCAAGCTAATCAGCATCGATGAACCGCCATAACTAAAGAATGGCATGGTCAAGCCTTTGGTCGGAATCGCGCCCATATTCATCGCCGCATTAATAATGGTTTGGGCAATAAACACCACCGCGATACCAAAGGCGGTATAACTCATACGCATTTGGCGACGTTTAAGGGCATTATAACTGATGCGCATGGCACTACCGATAATGAGCGCCTCCAGTATCAAGATCATCGTGACGCCAACAAAGCCCAATTCTTCACCGGTAATCGCTAACAGAAAATCCGTATGCGCCTCTGGCAAATGCGACAGTTTTTGTACACTTTCGCCATAACCGACACCGGTAAACTGACCACGACCAAAGGCGATTAAGCTGCGTGCCAACTGATAATCGGTATCTTGCACATCATCAAAAGGGTCCAAAAACGACATCACACGTACGAGTCGATATTGTACGGTCGCTACCATTAATACTGCGCCACCAACGGCGACAGCACCGAGCGCGATAAACTGCTTATAAGGCGCGCCAGCAATATAAAATATCGCAAAGACAGTACCGATAATAACCACAAACGAGCCAAAATCTGGCTGCGCTAGTAACAGAACGGTAATTAGCCCGACCACTATCGCAATGCGTAAAAAGCCATCCCAACCATTACGTACCTCAAATGAGCGCCGTACCACAAAGTCTGAGACAAATATAATCATCACCAGCTTTGCAAGCTCTGCGACCTGAAAGTTAAAGCCGCCGAGCGTTAGCCAACGCTTCGAGCCGTTAATAGGCGTACTAAATAAGGTGGCAAATAACAAGAGCCCGGTAATCGCCAACAGCATAAACTGGGTTTCAGTTCTATAGAGCCTTTTTAGCGATACCAGTTTATAAGAAAAACCGGCGATAAACAGACCAATACCCATGTAGAGGAGCTGATTATAGAAAAAATTTAACTCGCTCATGCCGCGACTGAGCGCAAAAGGAATAGAAGCAGAAGCCACCATCAATAAGCTAAGCACCAACATACAGCCGACGCTCGATAATAAAATTGCGCGCGCTGATGGCATAGACAGAATACCATCTGAGCCAGTAGCTTGTGGCGATTGAGAGTTCGAACGAAAAAGAGAAGAGAGCGCCATAATTTTATATACACTAGCAAACGAAAAAACACGGCGTTTATAAAACGCCACCGTTTAAAAAATATGAAATAGATTTTATTTAAAAAGATAATAGCAGACAGCTAGTTAGTGACAAACCACGCTTTTTGGCAGTTTACCGTGTCAATATTCAGTACTGACATGGCAAGGTGGCTGGGTTACTGCTTGGTTCGTCACCTGATTCATCACTTGGTTTACATAAGCCTTACTGCTTATATTTGACAGTAGCAGCAATTTATAAGCAAAACAATCATTTATCAAAAAACGCCTGCCATTTTTACAACGATAAACGAAACAGTATAAAAGCTGATGGTCGTGCTATCTAGCGACAAGCTCTTTTATGGCAACTTATCTCACGACCAACTATCTGATGACACACTATCTTATGAAACATTATCTTAATAAACACTGCCTTGTGAGACAGTGTCTAACTGCTTAACAAGCTGACTAAAGTGCTCGCCTCGGGCAGCAAAACCACTAAACTGATCAAAGCTGGCGCAAGCAGGCGATAAGAGCACCGCTTGTACTTGCGATAAGCTACTTTCTGTGACTTGTTTAATCATCGCAAAAGCGCCTTCTAACGTCTGGCACTGATGTAATGAAACATCGTCAGCACGGATGCCTGCTGCTCGTAAATGCTGCTCAATCTGTTGGCTGTCTTCGCCAATAAACAGCATTTGGCTGACATACTGATTGATAAACGGCGTCAATTCACCAAATTGCTGCCCTTTGCCCTGCCCGCCTAGGATTAATAATAGCTTACCGTCTTTAGGTGCGTATACCGCCCCTAAGCCCTCGACAGCTGCCATGGTTGAACCAATATTGGTGCCTTTAGAATCATTAAAATAATCAATCCCATCGACTGTGGCGACATATTCACAGCGATGCTCAAGCCCTGTGAATGCTTGCAAAGTATTAAGCATACTATCAAGTGGTAAACCAGCAAGCTCACCCAATGCCAAAGCTGCTTGCGCATTAAGCAAATTATGACGACCTTTAATGCGCAGTTTATCCGCCGAGAGCAAACGCTCTGTCCCGCGGGCTAAATACGTCTGCCCTTCTGAGTCGGTAATCAGCCCATATTGACCTTTGTCAGGAGCGTGAATGCCCGTGCTCAAACGTGGCAAATTATCCGCCACCAGCGGGCGCGTCAAGGCATCTTCGCGGTTGATAACCACTGACTTGACACCTTGAAAGATACGATGCTTGGCTTGATGATAACCGAGCATATCGCCATGACGGTCTAAGTGGTCAGGCGACATATTCAGTACCGTTGCCACTTGTGCGCCTAAATTGGTGACGGTCTCTAATTGGAAACTTGATAGCTCCAGAACTGCCAACTCCATCTCGCTATTAGACAGCAGAGTCAGTGCTGGCACGCCAATATTGCCGCCCACGCCAACATTCACCCCTGCATCCGCCGCCATTTGGCCAACCAATGTGGTTACGGTACTTTTAGCGTTAGAGCCAGTAATGGCAATAATCGGTACGCGGCACGCTTCACAAAATAATTGAATGTCGCTGACGACCGGAATATTCGCCTCTTTCGCCGCGGCAACTGCTGCTGTTTTTAATGAGATGCCAGGGCTGATGATAATTCGAGCGGCTTGTTGCAATAACTCTGCATCTATCGCCCCAAATTGGCGAATCTCAACAGCAGCAGGTAATTGGTCTGCTAAAGTGGGACTCACTTGATTATCAGTCACAGCGACTTGGTAGCCTTGCGCGGTCAAATAATGCGCCACCGACAGCCCCGACTGCCCCAAACCGACCACGACTTGTAAACCACTGCCTTTATGAAGTAAGGCTTCTTTTGCGGTGCTGGCGGTCATATCTATTCCTTCTATCTATTGGACGAAAAAAATTGTGTCAAGCATACGGGTTTCATAAGCAGCTTTATAAACAGCTTTTATAAGTAGATTCTATAAACAAACTGCCTATAAACTTAGCTCTATAAATAGGCGCTATATATAGCCTGCGTAAGGCGCTTTAGATGAACAGCATCATAAAGGTATCACTCGGATTTCGGTACTGGTTTTTTGAGACTTTGTGTTATTATGCGCCTGTTTTTATATTGAGTCGCTAATGCTATAATAGCTGCCCTAATAGGAACCGCTAGGTTAAATAGCTATTTTGACCAAGTATGCAATCTAGCATTTTAGTTTAGCATGTTGTCACACGTATCGCGCTATTGTCACATCTCTTCAGCAACGATTCATATGGTGATAATGGTATGACAGGCAAGCACTGCCCTATATTGTGGCGTTTTCGTCTGACAGATTATTTATCTTCTTCTACCGCAATAGATCATCGCGGACACTTATTCATCATTTTAAAGACTGTCATCATATTGATTATGGGTGATGGCATTTGCGATACCGTTATAAAGGTCGATAGCTAAGTAGTTAGCTAATATTCAAGCAGATAATTACTTAAGCAGGCAATTACTCAAGCAAATAATAGTGCCACAGCCATATGACTGCATGAGTACCTGTTTACAGAACGATTATCAGCATCTATCACGATGACTGATTTTTATAACGTAATTATGGTCGATATCATCTCGACATAGTTAATCACGATGCAATCCTTTTATCGCTAAGCGTTAACGCTCAATGATGAACGATTGCTTTTTTTGCCTCTAACCCTATGCAGTTTACTTATGACATCTTTTTTTGGCAGTTTACGTGAAGAGTGGTTTTCCAATATTCGCGGTGATACGTTATCAGGTTTGGTCGTCGCACTGGCCTTGATTCCAGAAGCGATTGCCTTTTCCATTATCGCCGGTGTCGACCCAAAAGTCGGTCTGTATGCATCGTTTTGTATCGCCGTGGTGATTAGTTTCGTTGGTGGTCGTCCCGGTATGATTTCAGCGGCGACCGGTGCCATGGCGCTGGTCATGGTTGATTTAGTTGCCGAGCACGGCTTGCAGTATTTGCTAGCGGCAACCTTATTTTGCGGCGTTATCCAGATAATCATGGGTATCTTTAAGCTTGGTAACTTAATGCGCTTTGTATCGCGCTCGGTGGTCATTGGTTTTGTCAATGCGCTGGCGATTTTGATCTTTGCTGCTCAGTTGCCCGAGCTGAACCCGATGACTGAGCGCGTCGGCATGACGGTTTATATCATGACCGCAGCCGGTTTGGCCATTATCTACTTGTTTCCGCTGATTCCTAAAATCGGACGCGTGATTCCATCGCCACTGATTTGTATCGTTGGCCTAACCGCGGTCGCCATGTATATGAACCTTGATATTCGTAACGTCGGTAGCATGGGCGATTTGCCAGATTCTTTACCGGTATTTTTATTACCTGATATTCCGCTCAATTTGAATACCTTATTGATTATCGCACCTTATTCTATCGCGCTTGCCGTCGTAGGTTTATTAGAATCTATGATGACCGCAACCATTGTCGATGAATTAACTGACACGCCAAGTGATAAAAACAAAGAATGCCGTGGTCAAGGTATCGCCAACGTAGTGTCGGGATTCTTTGGTGGGATGGCAGGTTGCGCAATGATTGGACAGTCGATGATTAACGTCAAATCTGGCGGTCGTACGCGTTTATCAACGCTCATCGCTGGCGTGGTACTGCTTATCATGGTGGTATTCTTAAGTGACTGGGTCAGCCTGATACCGATGGCCGCACTAGTGGCGGTGATGATTATGGTTTCTATCGGCACCTTTAATTGGCAATCTATCCGTGAATTTAAAACCCATCCGATGTCCTTTAATATCGTTATGCTAGCGACGGTTTTGACCACCGTCTTTACTCATAACCTAGCGTATGGCGTCGGCGTTGGGGTATTGTTATCTGCCTTAGCATTTGCCAATAAAATCGGGCAATTCTTAACCATCTTTAGTGAATATGACGACAGCAGCAATACCCGCTATTACTACGTGCAAGGGCAGGTTTTCTTTGCTTCAACGACGCAGTTTTTGCAGAGTTTTGATACTAAAGAAGCCTTGGACAGCGTACATATTGACGTCAGCCAAGCTCATTTTTGGGACGTCAGTGCCGTTGATACCTTGGACAAGCTGGTCATGCGCTTGCAACGTGAAGGCATTGATGTCAAAGTGGTTGGACTCAATAGCGCCAGCCGCACCCTTATCGATCGTTTTTCGATTCATGATCGCCGAGATATTGGGCTCTTGGATTAAGCAAAACTGCATGGGTGTTATCAAGCTGAGATAAACGTTTGGTTTATTCATCAGCAATTATATTGGTATATAAAATCAGGCTCGCTGGTTAAAGGATGACTTTAACCAACGGGCCTGTGTTTTCATTATTGAGATATGTGGTGCCTTTATGAGTAATTTGAAGCCAGATAGCGTGATTGCTTGCTTGGACTGTCCCGATCATGTGCAGGCCGTATTGGATGCCAGTATGTGGGCATCTATTCGTCTGCAAGCGCCCATTGGCCTGCTCCATTCCGTACCAAGTTTACAACAAAAAGCCGCCGTTGATTATTCCGGCTGCCTAAATATTGATGATGAAAATGTCTTGCTCGATCAATTTACGGCAAAAGAACACTTCAGTAATAGCGAGCTAAAAGCCCAAGGTAAGCTGCTGCTACACCAAGCAACCACTTACTGCGAGCAGCAACCTCATAAGTTTAAAACCTATACATTACATCGGCATGAAAACTTGAGTGATAGCATTGATTACGTCGATGACAAAGCACAATTAATCGTCATCGGTCATCATGTCACCTGCAAATCAACCTTAAGCCAGCTTATCCGCTTAAGCCACTGCCCCATTTTGGTGACTCATGCACCATTTTTGCCCCCAACCACGGCATTATTTGCTTTTGACAATAGCCCTACTTCGCATAAATTGCTCAATTGGCTGTGTAAAACGGCTCTTGTTCGGGCGCTGACCGTGCATATCGTCATGGTTGCCAAAGAAAATTCAGAAAACTGCGATGCACTGCGGGAAGCGTATGCACGCCTTAAGCAAGCTGGCATCAAATGTAAAAAGGCCTTGCTTGACTGCCGCGATGTGACTGCCGCCTTAAACTATTATCAAAGTAAAAATGATATTGGTCTGCTAATGACCGGGGCTTTTGGGCAACCACGTTTGCTTGAACTGCTAAAAGGTAGCGAGACCAAAAAACTGCTTGGTAGCACCAAGACCCCGTATTTACTATTCCCCAAGGCTTAAGGCCGCTCGTTTATTTGAATACAGAGGCTGAATATTAAGCGTGATTCATCGCGCTTTACTATCGTATTTAGCTTAAGCCTCTGTAACCTCTTCCTGTTACGCCTCCTCGTTTCTTTGCCCTCACCTTTTATCAAATCATCACATGAAATAAAGTGATAGCCTCCCCAAGTGCTTAAAAAGTTGGTTATAATAAAGTTTTCGTTCATGCAACGTTAAAGGTTGATTTCTCTAACTTATACCAATAACTGTGCTATTTATTGTTATGGTATAAGCGCTATTTTTTGTCATACTGATGAGTGTTTTTGAGCGCATGTGCGCAAACCTACCTACCCCCTTGAGTAGGTTTGGCACAGTTCTTGAAGCGCTAACCATAAGCATGACAATAATATGCGGCAGCAAACTGCCTCTATTAACCTGCGACATCACCCATATAAGGATTTTTTTATGAAGCTAATCACTGCGATCTTAAAACCGTTTAAGCTCGATGATGTGCGTGAAGCGCTTTCTGACATCGGTGTGAAAGGTGTCACCGTCACCGAGGTTAAAGGTTTCGGTCGTCAAAAAGGTCATACCGAGCTCTATCGCGGCGCCGAGTACGTGGTGGACTTTTTACCTAAAGTAAAAGTCGAAGTGGCGGTGATGGATGAGATGGTCGAACCTGCTATCGAAGCCATTACGCGTATCGCCAGTACTGGCAAAATCGGCGACGGCAAGATATTCGTGACCAATCTTGAGCAAGTCATTCGTATTCGTACGGGTGAGACAGGTCCTGACGCTATTTAATAATTAAGCGCCAGACCATCTATAAACACTGATTTATAGGTCATCTCGATAGTTATATTGCATATATTCAAGGGGGAATTAACATGCAAAACCAAATCTTTGAGCTCCAGTACGCGCTAGATACGTTTTACTTCTTAATGTGTGGGGCGCTGGTCATGTGGATGGCAGCTGGCTTCACCATGTTAGAAGCAGGATTGATACGCTCAAAAAACACCGTCGAAATCCTCACCAAAAATATCGCCCTTTTTGCCACCGCCTGTACCATGTATATGATATGCGGTTATGCCATTATGTATGATGGCAATCTGTTTTTGAGCGGTATTGCTGGCACTGAAACCTTAGTAGCAGACGCATTGGCGACCTCAGCTGAAAATGGCTTTGCTGGTGATGCCGTATATTCGGCCGCCTCTGATTTCTTCTTCCAAGTGGTTTTTGTCGCCACCTGTATGTCAATCGTTTCAGGCGCCGTAGCTGAACGCATGAAGTTATGGTCTTTTTTACTGTTTGCCGTTGTTATGACCGGAGTTATTTACCCATTAGAAGGTAGCTGGACGTGGGGCGGTAAAGCCGTGTTTGGCCTATTTAGCCTTGGCGATTTGGGATTTTCTGATTTTGCGGGCTCAGGTATCGTCCATATGGCAGGAGCTGCTGCCGCGTTATCAGGGGTCTTGCTGTTAGGGGCACGTAGAGGTAAATACGGTCCCAATGGTGAGATACGTGCTATCCCTGGTGCCAATTTACCCTTAGCTGCGCTTGGTACGCTTATTTTATGGATGGGCTGGTTTGGCTTTAACGGCGGCTCAGTGCTCAAGCTTGGCGATATCGCCAGCGCCAATGCGGTTGCCGTAGTGTTTTTGAATACCAATGCCGCTGCTGCCGGTGGAGCCATCGGCGCCCTTATCATCGCGCGCATCATCTTTGGTAAGGCAGATTTAACCATGCTCTTAAATGGTGCATTAGCCGGTCTTGTCGCTATCACTGCTGAACCCTCTACGCCATCAGCGCTTCAGGCAACGCTATTTGGAATGGTGGCAGGCGTCATCGTTGTACTATCCATCTTAATATTGGATAAAATAAAAATTGATGATCCAGTTGGCGCTATCTCGGTGCATGGCGTGGCAGGCTTATTCGGTCTACTAATTGTCCCTCTGACCAATCCAGCCGCTACATTGCTCGGTCAAATTGCTGGTGCTGCGACCATCTTTACTTGGGTGTTTATAAGTAGTCTGATAGTCTGGAGCATCATTAAATTTGTCATAGGTCTGCGTATCTCTGAAGAAGAAGAATATCAAGGAGCAGACATTGCTGAATGTGGTATGGAAGCCTATCCAGAGTTTATAAGGTAAGCCTACTATCTACGATGGTTTTATTGAGGACTATTTTATCCACAATAAGACCATCATTAATAAAATTGGCATTGATAAAATCGGTATTAATAAATTTCACATTAAAAAAACATCATTGATAAAAGCGCCATCATTAAAAATCCCGCATAACCTTTCGGTCATGCGGGATTCTTTATGCTTTAAAGTTTTAACACTTTATCTTTCTATGAAGTCTATTATACGTTAACAACCAAACTTCATAAGGCAGAATTATAGCAGTTTATTTCTTTTTCCACGTTTGGCTACGTGAGAATGGACCGATATAACCTTTTAGTTTTAAAGTGCTGCCACTTAGATTAGCAGTCATGCGATAGTCTTTATTTTTTTCAGGGTCAGTAATCGTACCGCCACTGTATTTACCACCACCGTCAGCTTTCAGACCAGAGATAATCGTCATGCCAACATGCTTCTTACCTTTTTCTGAAGTCGTGCTGATAAGCTTACCCGTTAGGACGCCGTTAGACTCAGTGATTTTAACCACGCCTTTTGGCTGGCCTTCATCAAAAGTCTGCCAAGTAGTGTTGTGTAATGGGTCAGCGGCGAATGCCATGCTTGCTAAACTGATACCAGCAACTGCTAAAGTAGTTTTTGCGAATAATTTCATAAATTGACTCCCTTCATTCAATGATTACTAGAAACGTTGTGTTTCTGATGTCCTACGCTTATCCTTTTATCAACAATCTTTTATTGCAAGCTTGCAGCTCTATCCTAAGTTTCAGTTGAAAGCCGATATTAATATCTTATTAATGCTTAGCTTTGCAAAAAAAAGTTTGATCGACATAAGCGATGTCTTGACCCATTATAAGCAATTTTTAGATTTTGCCTAGTAATTTTTTTATAGTTTATTATTACTATAAAATCAAAAGCATATCAAACAGTTACAGGAACGGATTGTCTATAATTTTATCCGCTTGGTCATCTTTTTCTTTTGACTTATCATCGTAATTACTATATTGAGTGCGGTTTTCAAATGCCAGCATAATTTTACTAGTGAGCTCGTGTAGCTGCTGTGCTTGCTCATATCCCGCCTCATTAAAGACCAGATTAATGTCACCATAAATAATGATTTTATCTTCTTGATTTTCAATAACCAAATCACCAATCTGCATACTCTGGTGATTATTTGCAAATGGATCAATCATCTCGTCCTCCTTTACCTTAACAGCGCATTACCCAATCTTTCAATGCTGTGGGGATTTAGTTACATTTAAACCACTTATGCCCGTAATTGTGCCATGAGCCAGTCAATGATTGCTAGGACAAATAGCATCCAAACCGGTTCTTCTTGGGGAGTTTCGGGCAAATCGGAGCTGTCACCTGCTTTTAAAGGCAAATCAAACGCTTGGGCTTTGGTTTGGGCATCCAATACCGGTAACACATCGATGCCAATCTTGGCGGTTAATTCGTCAAGACTAATCACCTCTATACGCTCTGATTCATCATTGGGCGCATAATAGACGCCTGCTTGGTTGCTTGCAGGTATGTAAACGGCTTTAAAGAAATGACTGGGTACCAGTACACGATCCGCCAGTTGTTTGGTTTTTTTACTGGTAAAAGACACTCCCGTAATGGTGTAAACCTCGCCATATTGCTGGGTTAGATAGCGCGTGGCAGACTCAATATTACGCCAAATATAGCGATTATTACGCGGTGATTGCGGCGCGATGTTAGCAAGGCTAAAACTATCATACTGCTGGCTGCGATTGGCCATATTGCCATTGGGCGCTAAATGCCCGCGATCATAACCGGAGCCTGAATAATCAGACAGTTTGGCACGCATGGATTTTGGCAGGCGGCTTTCTTCATGAAAACTGTCTTCACGATCAATCTCTTTGGCTTGCTGCAAGCGCTTGCGGTCGAGATATTCTGCTGACCACAGCGGGGTGCGTGATACGCCCGAGTACATAACGGCAAAACCGTCCATACATAGCGCTTGGGTGTTATTACTGAGCTTAGGATTGGTAAATTCAGGATAGACGCCACCATAAAAAGACTGGCTACACTGACTCAGATCATCCGCGTGTGCAGACGACATCCCTATTAAGACAGTGAATACTGCCATTATGAGGTTATTTTTAACCCGTGCTTTATCTTTAAAAAAACTTATCATGCCACTTTCAACCATCTATGCCTGCCATTACGTATGCGCTATCCTAGCAGGCAGTTACCAATAAAGAAAGATGCGGCGTAAGTGGTGACATTTTAAATGCTATCCGCTATACTGAGGCAGCCAAAAATCTTGGTCTTGCAAAAAACGGTGAAGTGGGTGAGTGGCTGAAACCGCACGCCTGGAAAGTGTGTATACGTTCATAGCGTATCGAGGGTTCGAATCCCTCCTTCACCGCCAATCTTATTAAAAACCCATTTTCCCACCTCGCCCCAATTCTACCCATATACCAGTTAAGCCCTTTATAAATAACGCGTCTAGCGTTTTTTTTATGCCCACTATTTTCCCAACTCCACCCAATGGGACCCACCTATCACATCGCTTGTGTTGGTCTATTCGTTGGTCTATGATTCAATTAGACCTCAAAAAGACCAACATTTAATAGCTTTATGATTCAACTTTAGACCAACGTTTTTGTTGTATCGCTTGATTTATATAGCTTGTAGCCACAGGGGATAGACCAACATGTTAAGCGATAGTAAGATTCGCAAGCTCAAACCAAGTGAGAAATGCACACCTTCACGTCCTGACAAATATAGTGATCAGCATGGGCTACAGCTTTTGGTACGCAGTACAGGTACAAAGACATGGATAAGCGCCTATCGATTTGATGGCAAGCAGACACGCCTCACACTTGGTACTTATCCGATAATGTCATTAGCTGAGGCTAGACAAGCCAACACTGAGATCAAGACATTACTTGCTGACAGCATCGATCCAAAAAATAAAAAGCGTCAAGACAAGCTTGCCAATATCCACGCGCAAAAATTTAATGACTACGCATTAGATTGGCTCGCTGAGCGTAAACGTAACGTCAAGTCACGTACTTATCAGCAAGACTATAACCGTATGCATAAAGACGTATTGCCCCGCTTTGAAGGCATTGCGCTAAAGAATGTAAGCTTTGAAGATTGCCGAGCAATGGCAGATGAGATCGAAAAGCGTCTGAACAAGAACGGTGAGCCGCCACGTGAAGTGACTAGACGCACGATTGATCTGGTGGCTAATGTTTTAAGGCGTGCCAAACGCGAACGTATCATTGAGCAAAACCCAATCGATGATTTAAAGGCACTCTATCCTAAAGCCAAAAGCCAGCACATGAAGCATGTGGATATCCATGAGCTGCCTGCCCTACTCCAAGCTATCGAGGGCTACCATGGTCACAATCAGACTCGCTTAGGTATGAAATTCTTAGCCTATTCATTCTGTCGTACCATTGAGCTGCGTATGATGAAATGGGCGCATATCGATTTTGCTAACCGCTTATGGCGTGTTGATATTGATAACCTTAAAGTAGCGCGTAAACATGTCGTACCGCTGTCAGATCAGATGCTAGCCATACTAGATGAGATGAAACCCATCACAGGGCAGTATGAATATGTGTTTTACCACACTGGTATGCACCAACCGTATAGTGAAGAATTTATCAATAACGCGCTTGATATTTTAGGTTATGCTGGCAAACAGACGGGGCACGGCTTTCGTCACATCGCCTCCACATACCTAAATGAGCTTGGCTATAGGGGCGATGCGATCGAAAAGCAGATGGCACATGACAAAAAAAACGATATCCGAGCGGTCTATAATCATGCTCAGCACTTAGATGAGCGCCGCAAGATCATGCAAGTCTGGGCAGACTTTTTAGACTTGCTCAGAGACACAGGCGAAGTTGTTGACTTTCAGATAGCACGGCAGCAAATTGAGAAGTCGTTAGAAAGCAAACGTCCTGACTCATTACAAAATGCTGATAAGCAAACCTTGATCAAAGCATTGTTAGATCAAGGGATCACAGCAGATGAGCTGCAAGATTATGTTGATAATAGTTAAAATTATCAGAGACTACGAATAGTCAAAAGATTAGAGAGGTCTTCCCGCCCTCTTGTCTGTAATAAATCTTGAGTTACGTTCAAAAGGGCATTCTTCATCTATAGTCTGCTTGTCACGGCTTTGTTGAGGAAAAAATGGCTGTACTAGCCCCCTGTTATGACTTGTTTCAACAGCATCATTTAGCACAAATTTATTAAGGTGTGGAGTTGAATGACCTAACAGGTCATCACACGTATTATTCGGCTCTCCTTTATCGTCAATCCGTGAGGTTTCTTCAGAGATGAGTAGTTTCTCACTATGCTCGCTACTTGACTCCTGCTTATCTTTGGTTAGCGAAGTGTCATCAGAAATGGCCTCTCTCTCAGTATGTTCGCTTTGCAAATTAGAGGGCTGTACTAGAGGTATCTCATCAAAAGCCTTAAATTGATTAGGAAAAGGTGGGTCTAACTGAATTTCTTGACACATCATCTGACCATAAGCAGATTCAACTAAGTCGTTTAAGACTTCACGTTGTGTTTTACCATAAGCCTTAGCAAGATACTTTAGGTTTTTCTTATTGTCACTGGTAAGATTTATACCCTGTTCTTTCTTAATTTTATCACGGTCACGCTTCTGCTTCGCATTCCAAGCGTCATACATATTTTTTATAAATAAGGCTCTACTATTTATTTTCTGTTCATCTAATATAACATTCGTTATGTCAAACCAATAATTATCTAACCTCCAATAGTCAAGTGAAGCCAATATATGATCAAGCCTACTAGTTGTATCTGCTGCTTTAAAAAAAATAGTATCACTACAGATTAAAGCTTCTTTATAACCATCTTTATTGATTTCTTTTGATTCACCTTTTGTCAGATTTTTTTTGATATTTTTGGTCAATTCTTTTTCATTTTTTCTCTTTTCTTTATTTGCTAGCAAATTATTAATGTCATGTTTTTTTCGCATATACTGGTACAGATAACTTATTTTATTACTATTGCTATCAATCAACCATTTGACATCTCTTGGATCAACTTTATTACGAAAATAGGCCTCTTTTAAAAAATTCAAAGATACTTTTTTTTCTGAAACGAGCGACTCATTATCAGTATTGTGACCTGCCTGAAGACTTCTTCCTCTAATAAATAAATGCTTATTGTAAATAACATTATGAACAAAAATTGTTATATCAGATTCTATAAAAATTGATTCGGTCAGGATATTGTGTTTTTTTAAAACCATATTTAACCATAATGCTGCTCTTTTATCCTCGTAAAACCACTTGACATAGGACAGCGGTATGCTGTTCTCAGCACTAGCTTCTAAAAATATATTCAAACTTCTAGAGTCATACCTTTGCTTTTTTAAGATTCTTATCAGTTGTAATTTACAAAACGAATCATCTTTTAGTATGTTTTCTGCTGGTAATCGAGCTCTCGAACGTAGCTCAAAGAGGCACCAATAGACATTGTATATGCTAAGAGCGTTAATTCTTTTTTCGATATATTCTTCCTTTTTTCTATCTAGCTCACTTAAGCTTTTCTCATCTTCAATAACATTCATTCTTATTATGATTCCTTATATAATAATTAAAAGTAAAATAAAGACGCAAAATTATGTATTATTAAAAGATCATTGAAAGGTCATTAAAACGTCGGTAACTTTGTTAGGTTATGTCATATTCCATATGGAGTCAAACACTATTAATCACATATAACAAGGCAACTTTCTATCAGCTAACTCCATCTTCACCTTCTTCCCTAAAACACAGTAATTTGCTGTGTTGGGTTTTTCATAAACCCAAGGCTGGCTTACAAAAAGATTGCCTTTGGATACCTCTAAAATCTCGGTACGATAATATAAGTTATATTAAGTACTACTTAACTAAGGCGGATGCTATCCGCACTGAACAGTAAAAAAATACACAACCCTATGAATATATGTAGCACCCATTCAACTTTATATTCATAGGAAAGCAAGCCATGATCTACTCACCTGTTAATCACTCACAGCTTATCTCTAACGTCGACAGACTGGTTAGAGATGTATTATTTGGTACGATCAATTTTCAACAAATCAAAAGTCAATTGAACGAGTTCTATTACTCGTTCATGATTAGCCTTGATTCTGAATTCAGATACTCAAAACCTATCCAGGCATTTATAGAAAGCACCAATATGATTATTGGTGACGCTTACGCTTATAACGTATTTTGGAACGATGAAAAGACGGTGCAGTTTATTCAGTTACTGTCAGGTTATGAGAAGGTGATTAAGAAAGATTACAGCGCGTGGCGTTATCAGAGTAATCAAAATGGCAAAAACTTAGAGCTTAATATCAGAACCCTCATATCAGACCATTCAAGATTGTTGTTTGTTCGAGTGGATTTAAAATACATACAAGAGATCAGTCATCACATTACCATTCGTGATTTTGACTTTCATATGAAAAAATTAAGAGACGCCATTCATAATGGCGATACTTGTTTTAAGCATTTACTTAGCCATGCTTGGTCATTAGAACATGGTGGAAAAAATGGTGGCTTCCATTGTCATCTGCTGCTGATCTTTGATGGTGCGAAGCATTACAAGGACAGTTATTTGGCTGATCAAGTTGGACAAAAATGGCGAGAGATTACTGAAGGCGTTGGCTATTGCTTTACTTCAAATACTAGAGAACGTAAGGAAGAACTCGCACGCTACGGCAAACTTGGTATCGGCATGATTCATCGTAATAACTTACAGGAAGTCGAGAATGCGGTTAATGCTGCCTTGTATTTAACCCGTCCTGATAAGCCTGATGGTAGCTATCAACGTCTTAAAGTGTCTTTACCGAATATGAATACCTTTGGGCAAAGCATGCCTTCTAGCAAGGTTAATGGTTAATACAGCTAAAACGCGTGGGAATCTCTCATAGCAAAATAATTACAGATATATAGCATCCCTATGTGATGAGTATCGATGTCATCGTTGCCTCATCAATCTACCCCAAAACGTGTCATCAAGGTCTGCTTTATAGCAGGCCTTTTTTATGCGCCATTATCAAGGAGATCCTATGAAACCTATTTGTCCGAGCTGTCATTCAGCCCATGTCATCGAAAACATAGACACCAGTACACAAGGATTAACAGAGCAAGTACTCTCACCAAAGCTGCTAATTGGTCTTGGTATGAGCGTCTGCAAGTACTACAAGATTAACCCTATGATTGGCATGGTCGCAGGCAGCGCCCTTGCCACCGTCATTAATCTGGCACAGCAAAGACTAATGCAGCCGCCACTCATTAGAGCGGCCATCCTGCCGCGTTACTTATGCCGTACCTGTCAGCATACCTTTAGCGTCTGAAAAGCTCATTTATTAAAACCTTCAATGACTCATGTATCAAAGCATGAAGTCAGTCAAACCACTTAATTTATTCAACAATAAAAGGAATATTCTCATGGCACATTTATTAGAATCAATCGCATACGTCGGCGAAACCCCTTGGCATGGTTTGGGCGAAGAGCTGGCTCCCAAGCAGCCTATCGAGGTCTGGGCAAAGCAAGCGGGTATGGATTGGCGTATTGAATCATCGGATGTCAGCTACATGGCAAACAATGACAAAGGGCATAATCTGATTCTGCCCTTTGCCGAGCAAAAGGTGCTATACCGTAGCGATAATTTCGAGCCGCTATCGGTGGTCAGTCAGCGCTATCAAGAAGTACAGCCCCGTGAGATTTTAGAATTCTATCGTGATCTTACCGAGCAGTCTGACTTTGAATTGGAAACCGCAGGCGTACTTAAGGGAGGGCGTAAGCTATGGGCATTGGCCCGTACAGGCCAGTCAGCAACACTTAAGGGGAAAGATGTCAGTAATGGCTATCTTTTACTTGCAACGGCTTGTGACGGCACTCTGGCGACCACCGCACAGTTCACATCGATCCGTGTGGTTTGCAATAATACCCTAGCCATTAGCTTAGCTAACGGAAGCGGCGGCGTGGTGAAAGTACCGCACTCTACGTCCTTTGATGCAGACAAGGTCAAGCAGCAATTAGGCGTCTCGGTGAAGCAATGGGATGAACATAGCTATGAGATGAAGCAGTTATCAGAGCGCCGTGTGACCCAAGCAGAAGCCGCCAACTATCTAAGCCGTGTATTCAACGATCAGGACAATGACATCATTCTGTTTAACAGTGCTAAGAAAGAGAAAGACGCCGTGCCCAATGCTAAAGCCATGAATCAGGTGATGAACATGTTTAACGGTCAAGGTCGCGGAGCCGATCTAGATGCGGCCAAAGATACTGCTTACGGTCTGCTGTGCAGTATTACGGAATACGTCGATCACGAACGTAGGGCGATGTCGAGAGACCATCGATTAGACGGCGCTTGGTTTGGCTCTGGCGCTAAGCTTAAACAAAAGGGTTTAGAGGAATCCTTACTGATGCTGGCTTAACCAGTCACATTTGAAATCTGACCATACAATCAACCACGCCTTCGAGCGTGGTTTTTTTATGTCGTCTTTTTAATAAACAGTATTAACCAATAACCAATCTAACGAAGGAGTTCATCATGAACACAATCGCATTGAACCATATCGCTCAGCTAAGACAAGCCAAGCGTGCAACCGTTAAGGTGAAAGCGCCTATAACCACCGCTCAATCAACCACCGCTAAACGTCTGGTCAATACCAAAACCCTCAGTCATGAGGAATGGCTGAAAGTTCGTAAGCAAGGTATCGGTAGTAGTGATGCAGCAGCAGCCTGTGGTATCCATCCATATTTGTCGATGCTGGAATTATGGATGATTAAGACTGGTCGCCTGCATTCGCATCTAGATGATGATATTGATGGCTACTCACCATTGTACTGGGGTAATACCTTAGAGCCGATGGTGGCTAAATACTATCAACAGCACACAGGCAATAAAGTACGCCGTGTAAATGCGATCTTGCAGCATCCTGATCCTGACAATCACTTTATGCTGGCTAATTTAGATTACTCGGTGGTGGGGTCAGATGAAATACAGATTTTAGAGTGTAAAACCGCAGGGGAACATGGCGCTAAGCTGTGGAAGCATGGCGTACCTCTCTATGTGACGTGCCAAGTGCAACATCAACTGGCAGTCACTGGTAAAACTGCGGCTCACATCTGCGTGCTGCTATGTGGTCATGAAGCGAAGATTTATAAAGTTGAGCGTGATGAGCGCTTAATCCAGTCCATCATGGAGCATGAGCGTCTGTTCTGGCAATACGTGGAGACGGACACGCCACCAACCCCTGATCATTCAGAATCTGCTGCACGAGCCTTAAAGCTGCTTTATCCAACCCCTGAGCCCTCAAGCAAGGTTGATCTGCGGGAAGATGACGGAGCCAATAAGTTGTTTGAGCAACTGCTTAGCTACCGTAACGACATGCAAGAGTTAGAGCAGCGTCACGACCAAGTGAAGCATCAGCTGCAAAGCCTCATTCAAGATAATGAAATTGCGGTATTCGAGAAAGGCGCTATTTCTTGGAAGCGCTCGAAAGACAGCACCAGTCTTGATAGCAAATCACTAACCAAAGCGCATCCTGAATTGCTTGAGCAATTTAGCAAAACCCGCCCGGGCAGTCGTCGCTTTGTCATTCTTAACGATAACTAAGCCAGTGCTCAGTCATCAATCATAATCAAGAAATTACGCCACTCACTCACATAAGCGCATAACAGCCCACCCGTCATAGGTGGGCTTTTTTATGGCTAACTAAAACACATAAGGAATATCACCATGATTAAAGGTCTAACCATAACCCCGCCAGTTCTAGGTCGTATCAGCATTGGACGTGTCATTCAAAAGGACGGCAAACGTTTACCTGCTAAAGACGATCAATTCACCATCACCAGCCAAGTGCAGAATAAAGACGGCTGGATCAATCATCCCCTCGATGCAAAGCTACGCGCAAATAATGACGGTAAATTGAGGCAAATTCCCGT
Source organism: Psychrobacter sp. UBA2769 (assembly GCF_002352555.1). Lineage (NCBI taxonomy): Bacteria > Pseudomonadati > Pseudomonadota > Gammaproteobacteria > Moraxellales > Moraxellaceae > Psychrobacter > Psychrobacter sp. UBA2769. The sequence goes on from NZ_DEIR01000012.1 coordinate 112,576, forward strand.
TCGTATGCTGTTTAATAATCCTGAATTAAACCTACGAGCTGAGTACACGCTATTTGATAGACAAACGGGTAGACCGTTATGTGTGGGTGACGGTGAGCAGTGCCAACGCCGCACAAACAAGGGTGTTGAGCAACTGCCATGTCCATCCCCTGATCGTTGCCCATTAGCGCAAGGCGGGGCTTGTAAGCCCTATGGCAGACTCTACGTCAATCTGTCTGAAGACGATGAGCTGGGCACGTTTATCTTTCGCACCACCGGCTTTAATAGCATTCGCACGCTTGCAGCAAGGCTGAGCTATTTTGCAGCAGTATCCGGTAATAAGCTGTCATGTCTACCGCTGCAATTAACACTAAGAGGTAAAAGCACCACACAAAGCTATCGAACGCCGATTTACTTTGTGGATCTGACATTGCGTGATGGGGTAACGCTTAAAGATGCGGTACAACATGCTGGAGCGATTGATCGTGAGCTTAGCGAACATGGCTTTGATCAAGCCGCATTGGAGGAAGCGGCTAAGGGTGGTTATAGCAATTCGTGCTTTGAGGTTGATAGTGATGGATTGTTAGACGTGGCTGAAGAGTTTTATCCAATCGAGACGGAGGATGTGAGCAGTACTCAGCAAGGGAATTATCAGAATGGGTTAGGCACTCAGAACGTGAGCAGCATTGAGCAAGGCTTACGAAAAAGCGTGACAGCAGTGAGCTAAAACCATCGAGCTAGAGATGCGACATAAGAAGGAGCTGATCATTCAGCTCCTTCTTTTATTGTTTCATACAAGGCCAGTCACTGGACGACATGGGATGCCGTAAAAAAATATGGGACTCCGTAACTGTATGAGAAGAAAGATTCTCATTAATTTACAAAGGAGATAATCATGCAATTATTAAATGTGAACACACAACAAAACGTATCAACAGCTAGCACTTTACAGATACCTCGCATGATACCGCTCAAGCAGGTAATGCATTATACAGCGCTTAGCAGTACTACGATTTATGAGATGGTCAATAAAAAATCTGATCGTTACGACCCAACATTCCCTGTTCAAGTAAAGCTATCAAAGGGACGTGTAGCATGGGTAGAAAGCGAAGTGGCTGATTGGATTGAAAGTAAGATGGCTGCGCGGATTCACTGATCAAGGATAGAAAACAAGGCGCGTAGTGCGGCTTGTTTTTTTGCCTCCTTTTTGATCCAGTAATTTAGTAGCATGCTATATGCAATGTAGCTTTAATTAGACATATATAAAGGTTAGATACAGACTATAGCTATGGATTTAAGAAAAGAAATAGCGTTGAATATTTCTACAGCGCTATCTAGAATCTTGTCAGATAAGATCACTAGACAGACTATCAGATGGATGCAAAACTTTGATACTGCATTAAATATGGGCTATCTCAAAAACTTATGGGATGATGTTTGCTATCAGCGCCAAACAGAAAAGTCTTTTTCATGGAGTTACTACGACGATATGATTTTATCGTTTGTAGCAGCCCAGCTCAAAGAGCTAAGCAACTATGAGGTTAATGGTATTTGATTGCAAACTGACGCAATCTACGATCAGCTAGATCATATGCAATCCAACGGGATGACTACAGCTAGCGCATACCCAGAAATTAACTTGCTTTGCTATATAAGTGATATAGCAAGATATGTGATAAATGAGTATATTTATAGGCAGGCAGATAGGTGGCAAAACGATAAACTCAAACAGCTACTAGGCTATTTTTGAAACACTTTAGATATCTTAACCTAGCTACATTTAGCTATCCTTAGCTGTTTTTAGCTATCCTTAGTGCTTTGCAAGATACCAAGACCAACCTTCAGAAACGACTAAACTGAACCGCCCCGACTTTATCGGAAGTTGATTTACTTGAGCTAGGCAGCTTCACCTAACAGATTAAGATTATTACAATACCCCTTTTCAAACTCAAAGGGTCACACATAACCAATCGTACTATGCAAACGGGTTTTATTGAACCAATCCACCCATTCAAAGGTTGCCAGTTCAACATCATTTACACCGTCCCAGCTCTGCTTTAAATAATGAAACACCTCAGATTTATAAATCCTATTAATCGTCTTAGCCAATGCATTGTTGCATGAATCACCATTGGTGCCCACAGACGCAATAATGTTCGATTCGGCAATTTTATTGGTGTAGCAGATGGATAAGCACTGAACCCCTCGATCACTGTGATGAATCACCTCCTTAGGCTTATTTCTGTCTGCTATCGCCTGATTTACCGCTGCTATATCAGTGTTCATACGACTAGATACTTTCCAGCCGACAATTACTCGTGTAAATACATTAATGATAAAAGCAGTATATACCTAGCCGCTCAATGTCTTGTAAGCCATAATGTCTCATTAATCGCTCAACAGTACATCGAGCAACCTCTAAACCGTTCGCTTGCATCTGCTGCCAAACCTTACGCACTCATAACGGCATTTACTGTCCAGCCAGATACCGCTGATTTCACTGATGTAGAAATCGACATGCCACTGACGCTGTGAACACTTTTCTGGGTTGTCGCTTAAATCTTTAGCGCGATAGTAAGCTGATGGGGCAATCGGTAGTACTCGGCAGATTGGCTCGATCCCGTAATTGTTTTTATGGTCATCAATAAAGTCGACCATTACTTGGGTGTACGGCCCGTCTCTGCCTGGGCGAAAAAAGTAGCAGCCTTGTGTATAATTTCACTGGCTTGCTTAAGCTCTCTATTTTCGCACTAGAGATCCTTAATACGTTGCTCTTGGCTTTGAGCTTGTACTGAGGCAGGAATGGTTTGTTGTATGTGCTTCTTATGCCATGATCGTAGGGCTTCATATGTACAGCCAATCTTTGACGTTATGGCTTGAATGGCTGACCATGTAGAGGGGTAGTCGCTCGACGCTTCAATCCGCATGCGAACAGCACGTTCTTTAATCTCATGAGTGTAGGTTTGTCTTTTCATTGTCGTATTCTCTAAGAATTTTTAGTCTCCGACAATCCCGAGTCGGTTCAATCTAGCCAAAGACACAACTTACATCGTAATAACATATTAGCGGACTTAACAATAGCTCAGCAACACTTTAAACATTCGTTGTACAGACAGCCCAATTGTGTCTCTCTATATTAGATATGTCAGCTTGAAGTTTAATAATTGCTGATAGCCTATTTATCAATAAAAAAAATAAAAGATGAATGAGCATAGTATTGGTATAAAGACAATGAAGCACAAACTCATAAATGGAAAAGGAAAACCATAATGGACAATCAAAATGTGAACGAAAAAAGTATGGATGAACAGTATAAAAACAATCAAAAAATGGATAATGATATGAATAACCAAACACTAAAAGGCGAATGGAACCAACTCAAAGGTTCAGTAAAACAAAAGTGGGCAGATTTAACAGATGACGATCTAACCCATATCGAAGGTGACCGTGACAAATTGGTTGGCCGTATCCAAGAGCGATATGGTCATTCACAAGAAGATGCTGAACGAGATGTAGATGAGTGGCGTAATCAAAATAAATATTGATTATTGTATCTTCAATAATCATACCCTGAAAATGTAAAAAGCCCGTGACTATGGTCACGGGCTTTTTTAGTCAGTTTAGTTAGGACTTGATCCTTTAGCTGTGTGTTATTGATGCTTCATCGTGGCTTACTACGATGCTTAGGATAACATTGTAAATTGATAGATTTTTGCGTAAATCAACGTGCTAATAAATACACCTAATCCGCTCAGCCATATCATGTATGCATGAGAAGTTGACCACTCGACTTTCCATATGATTTTACTTTCTACGCTTAGCCACTCTGTAATACTGATGCCAAGTGTCAACCAAAATGCACCTACTAGATAACCGCCCAGTACATCGCTTAGATAATGCTGGTTCAATACAACTCTGCTCAATCCGATCAAGAGGATAAAAAGAATCGCTATTGTAAATATACGAATTTTTTGAGCAAAATCTTGGTTGAATCGAATCAGTAGGTAAGCGATAAATCCATATAACGCCATAGCGGTCGTCGCATGACCACTTGGAAACGAATAAGTTTGCACAACTAATAAGCTATTAGCAGGCCTTTCACGCTGAAATAAATATTTCAACAAAGAAGTAAATGCAGTGCTGCCTAAAGTAGCAATCAATAACCCTACTATTATATAGCGTTGCTGCTTTACCCAGCAATTCACAGCAACAAACAAAACGACCAAAACGGCAATAGGGGTAGACGCAAAGCTGGTTATCAGGACGAAAAAACCAACAACGTCGGCATCGCGTAGTAAGCTCATCTGCGCCGATATAAAATAATCGATGGAAACAATAGAATTCAACGTAGCCACAGCTTCAGCCAATGCAATGAATAACACCAGCCTGCAACCTATCACTACCCATAGAAATGTCAGTGACAGCCCATAAAAATCCCGTAAATCAAACCGCCGAGACATTATCACATCCAGCTTGGGATACTTATCTCTGAATTGAATGATATTTTTATTTTTTGCAAGGTTCCGTTTTGTCCTCACCCAACAGCGGATTGCTTGAGTAAAAAGATGCTGACCATAACGAATAACCACATACTGAAAAACCAATAGAACAGAGATAACCAGAAAAATCAGAAGACCTAAGGCGAACAATGGCTGATTTTCTGATATTAAAGATATCATTATTGAACCTTTTCCGAGAGTATTCTGAACCCTGAATAATTACTTTCTAGTTAAAGCTCTGGATAGAACTTCTGTTTAAGTCACTAAGTCTTAGTTAGTAAACGATATTGAGTGATGCTACACTCAACAATGAAGTGATCTAGTTGTAAAGATATGATGATCTTAACCTATTAGGCATAGCTGTCTGTCTCAAGTAAATCAACCACCGATATAGTCAGAGCGATTCAAGCTGATCACAACCTTACAGAAACCCTTTAATCTTTAATGGATTAGACCTCTTGCATAAGTCATCGCTAGCGCCTGTAGCTTCGTCAGTTGAAGTCAATGAACTGGTACTTTTGCAAGAGGTCTATTGTGCATTTTCTGATACTTACTGCACTCCATCTGCTGGTGTTTGATCTAAGTTCGAGTTATTTTCATTGACAGTAACCGTATCATCAGCCTTCTGATCATTTTCTACACTGCCATTACTAGAATAGTACGCTGTACCCCCCGCACCTTCTACATCCTCTGTGGAAGCAGGGGCTTGATCTTCAGCCTCGGTTGCTGTTTGCACAGGTGTCATTTCGCTAGATTCTGTATTAGGAGCTGGCTCTTCTGTTTCACTGCTGCAAGCGCTGAGACCAAAGAAACTCACTAAAAACATTATCCATAATTTATTTTGAAGCGACTTAGTAGGTACTGATGTTTTCATTTTAATATCCTTATTATAATTAAGATCGAAATATTTAAAAAAACTCTAGGAAACCATCATACAGTCATTGAGCTGAGCCAATTTAAGTACTAACGCAGACCATTTACTCTTTTTATCATTTATTGCTGTCATTCTTTTATGAAACCAAAATAACGCTCAACTAACAAGTTAAACCTAACAGACAAATTTAATGTTTTCACGTGGTGAAAGGTAAGAGTTTGTTAGCTTGTGTGCCATATATTTTTTTAAAGAACATATGGTTCTTATAAATACCTAGGATTTAAAGTCATAGTACAATCGCCATTTGGGGATATGGGAAAGCCATTTCCAATTCTCCACATGGCACTATAAATTTAGCTATACGGTGTATACCAAGGAAAAACAAAATGGATTGGATAAGTATTTTTATTTATGACACTACATGGGCTTTTGCGGCAGAAATAGTCATACGTACCACCATTATGTTTTGCTTGATCATTTTGTTATTACGAAGTACAGGCAAGCGCGGTATCCGCCAACTTTCAATTTTCGAATTAACTATAATTTTGGCACTTGGCTCTATCGCTGGTGATCCAATGTTTACAGAGGATCTGCCACTTATCCAAGCGGTGCTCATCATGAGCCTTGTCCTTTTTCTCTATAGACTTTTTACGTGGTTCAGCACAAAACATAAGCTTTTTGAGCTGTTATTAGAAGGCAAACCTACTTATATCGTAGAAAATGGCATGTTAATAATGGAAGATGTCAAGAAAGGTAAAATGTCGCACGATGAGTTCTTTAGCGAGATGCGCCAACAAGGCGTGCGTCACTTAGGACAAGTGGAAGTAGGATTGCTCGAAACAGATGGTGAGTTTAGTGTATTGTTATTTCCACACGAGGACACACAGTATGGACTACCCATTTTTCCTAAAGAGTTTCAGGCTACGAAAGCCATAAAGGATGGTCAGCTCTATGCTTGTATGCATTGCGGTTATGTCGAATGTATTTCAGCGCCAAATGAAGAATGCAATCGTTGCCATCATTCAAGAGGATGGGCTAAAGCTTTAAATAATAAGATTGTAAATTAGTCAGTATGGCGGTTTACCACCTCAATAATGCTCTTACAAATAAGACTATTGATGCTGCGTAGCTTTTGCTCAGGCGCGCCTTGACAGATGCTGCGAAAATCATAAAGCTCATCTTTATAACCAATGCAATAAAAAAACGTTCCGACAGGCTTCTCCTCCGTTTCAGAGCCTCCAGGCTTTAATAAACCTGTACAAGCGACATGCAAGTCGGCATCAAACATTGTCTTAGACTTATTAACCAGTTCTTTTGTTACCTCTAGTGATTCAGGCGTACACTCAGCAATTAATTGGCTTGATATATTTAACACGTTCTTTTTTATCGCAACGTCGTAACATACCAAGCCGCCCATTAATATATCGCCTGAATAAGGACTCATAGAAAAGCGATGCGCTAGATAGCCCGCGGTCGCACTTTCAATAAAAACTATGGTTAATTGCTTATCTGCCAACAACTTTGCACAGCTATTAGTCACAACGCCCTCCATATCAACATTAGAACAATCAAGGCTATTACAGTCCTTTCCTATTAAAAACTCAATTCATATCGTGATGAATTTGCGTAACAGTCTTTTTTAATTAGGTTTGCACTAGCAAAGGTAGAATAGGTAATAGTTTAGGTTCCGTGATCTGATTAGATTAGGGCATGCTATTTTTCTCGATAACCACTTTAAAGCATTTGGTTTGGTATTCTATTATGTCAATTATGACTGTGTCTGATGTCAGTATACTTTTTAGAACACCGCTAAATAATTATTAGTAACTATTGTTACAAATTACCTTTAATTTGAATCCGCTTTATTCCACTATAATAAGAAATCAGTCATCAACAAGATAAGGTAAATTAATGCATCAAATGAGTGAGTGGGTGCTGGCTATCATGGCAAAGTTTGGCTATGTCGGCATTTTATTCGCTATGTTTGCTGAAAATGTTTTTCCGCCTATACCATCTGAGCTTATTATGCCAGCAGCAGGTTTTTCGGCCGCTAGAGGTGATTTAAATATACTATTAATCATAGTAGCCGGTACGTTTGGTAGCGTCCTTGGTGCATTACCTCTTTATTATCTGGGAACTTTGTTCAATAAAGAACGCTTAATGGTATTTACTGAAAGGTACGGAAAATACGTATTTATTAAGTCTGAGGATGTTTCGTTGTCCAATGCGTGGTTCGATAAACATGGTAAGAAAGTGGTCTTTTTTGGCCGCATGGTACCTGGTATTCGTTCATTGATCTCCATCCCTGCGGGGATGAATAAGATGCCAATGGCCTCTTTTTTAGTATTAACGGCTTTGGGATCTAGCATTTGGACGACAATATTGGCCCTAGCAGGATTTTACTTAGGTAAAAATTATGAGGTCATTACGACTATGTTAGCGCCTTACTCCAAAGTTTTCTTATTGCTTGCCATAGTCATTATTATTGTTTGGTTTATTAAACGTCGACTGTCTGATCAGCATAGTAGTAATAATATTTAATACAAAACCGATTTATTTGACTTCCAAATTTTAATGGTTTTTTTAAATAAAACACAGCTACTGTAACCCTCAACCAGCGCTACTCTTCACCTATGTTTTCTTCCCTATACTGAAATTATAAATACAGTAGATGGCACAACCCATCTGTCATAAAAAACACTCAAAGACAAAGGATAACATCATGAAAAACTTATCAACTCTAAGCAAATCTATCATTATGGTACTTAGTATTGCAGGTGTTAGCACCGCTGCTATCGCTGTAGGGCAAAGCACCACTACAAGAACCGAAGTCAGTAAGGCTGTAGCAGCGGCACAAAGCAAGGTCAGTCTTGAGCAAGCCATTGTTATTGCTAAAAAAACCATTAAAGGTGATGTTGTTAGCGCTGACTTTGATCAAAATGACCATTCAGCAGGTGGCAATTACGAGGTTAAGACTATCGCTAATAATACTGAATATAAAGTAAAAATAGATGCCAATAGCGGTAAGGTTTTAAGCAATAAGCAAGAGAAACTTGATAAAGAAGATATAGCAGAATATAACGCGATGAAAAAGTCTAAGACCAGTTTGAACCAAGCAATACAAAAAGCGAACCAAAGTGTGAAAGGAAAAGTCATTGAAGCAGGGTTTGATATGGATTTTGGCAAACCTGCCTATAAGATTGAGATTATTAAAGGCACTCAAGTACATAAAGTGGTTGTCGATAGCATGACTGGTAAGATTATTCGTAGCCAAGTAGAAGCAGCTGATAATGATGATTAATATTACAGTAAGTCGAACTGATAAATAAGTTAACACCCATGTCTAATGATTTCTAAAAGGCTCTAAGCGCCATCCCCAGATCGCTTAGAGCCTTTTGGTTTAGCGCGGCCACTATAAAAATGTGTTAGTGCAGATTAGGATGGCTGTGATGATTACAGAAAATTGAATCAATAATATACTGTTGAAATTGCGCCTAAAACAAGTTGATTTAGCTATTTTGAGCCTCTCCTAAAGGGAATGTAACTGCTTATAATACACTAACAGGAGAATAAGCAATGACTACTCAATCTGACATTAAAAAACTGGCCGGGCAAATGGCTGGTAGCATGAATAGCTTTGATGACATCAAAGCTATTCAAAAGCAGCTCATACAATCCTTTATCGACACTATAAATAGTAGTAATGCTGAAGAGGGACTGGTTATCTTTAATAAAGGCGTATTTCACTAACTGTGATTTGCGAAGTACACGGTGGTCTCATTCGAGCATAGCTCTTATCTTGCGTCGGGGCGAAGCAGTGCTTCATTTCCTATTTCTATATTTAAGGTATCTCATTCATCCTGAGCTGCCTAGCTACTTTGCCGTCGCTGAAACATTTTAGTTGTTTTCTGCTATTTTTTTGATGGCTTCAGTCTTAAAAGTTACACTATAGGTTCTACAGTTTCTTCAGCATAGCTCACCCTTACCTGTGCGCCGTGCCATCACATCTGCAAAACGTTCAATACGTTTTAACTCTTTCCCTTCTCCCTCTATGGTAAAGCTGGCCTTACTTTCTCTCAGTGTCATCCATACGGAGGCGCGCATCAGTAAGTCTTGTCCAAACTCATCGTTAAGTTTGTCAACCATCGTGGCAATATCGAGTGCAGCGGCTTGCGTAAAGGCCTCTGTTTTCACCAGTTGAGGACAGAAATGACGGGTTCCTGCAAGATTGTCATTGATACGCCAACGAGCATTCTTTATGACATGCGCAGGGCTTGAAGTAACCTGCTTCTTAGCATCTAAAGCGTCCACATAGTTACCGCCTAAATTACTCGGTACTGCTAACTGCTGACCCATAAGCCATTCATACAAGAAAGCCATTCTACGGGCATAGCTGCCTGTGGGCTCAGCGTTTACCCATGCTTGTACGTCATTAGCCCCTATCTGCTCAAACAAACGAGTCAGTAACTCTAAACTCAGTACTTCATGACGCATGTGGAACTGTAAGTGCGCAACGATAGTGTCCAGTGGCCGCGCAGTTTCCTGATAAGCGTTATGGATGACATCACCGTCTTTATAGGTTTGCCTGCGCCCACCGATACTACTGCTGACATATAAAGGAGAAACCAGATTGATTCTGGCATCGCGGATAAGCCATGCTGCGCCAATAGGGTCTGACGTGTGGTTATTCATCATGAGTGGCTCAAGCGATTATAGATAAGCCATTTTGCAGAAAAGCGATTATGAATGCAACATAATGGTTATTATCAAGCTTTACTGCATTAAATCGATTTTTATATGACGTTGTGATACCTTTAGATAAAAATCAAAAGGCATATTAAGTGGATATAATGGATCGAAATTGAAGGTGGTAAATACCCCTCTTTTAACACAGCTACGTAGTAATAGAGTGCCTATTTCCGTAAATAACGCCTTCTTACGTCGCGTATAAATCCTTATAAACCAGCTATTTATAAAATAAAATATTGGCTATTCCCAATCAAATGGCCACCTATTCTTAAATTGATAAGCTCACTTATTATTATAGATAATGAACAGTTGATTTACCATTTAATGTCCGAATGTACCCAGTCTATTTTGATTAGTTCCATGATAGCAGTCTATTTTAAGTGGTCTATAGTCAGTTCAAAATAAAAGCGATACGTTATAGCTATGTGCGACTGGTATAAATTTTCCTTGCTTGCTGTTATCACAGAGGCTACGAAAAATTCATCCCAGTCGCACTGTATCGATTTTAAAGTAATTCTACTATATTAATGGGGTTGAAGGATGAAACAGATGGTTCCCTATTTGAACTACCTTACAAAAAATAAAACATGAGAACACGCTACAGCTCTATTAATTTCTAATTCGTATAAGATATATCCAAATAAATATCGTTATAGTTATTTGTTTACCTAGGATCTCTATATGAATAATAAGATGATAATAATCATTGCTGTCAATGCTATTTTTGCATTTTGGCTAGGCATCAAAGCCCATGAATTTTATTACGATGATATTTGCTTGGATCTAGGCGGTGGCAGAAACCCAAGCGGTTATCCTATTTGTGTCATTGAGCGATAACTATGCTGCGACAATCGACTTCATAGTTGTTAGCCTCACATACAATACTGGCAGTTCGATGCCTGTATAGCGCACCGATCTCGAATAGAATATGCATGGTAAGTACATCATGAAGTACACCACAGTTATCACAACAACTCAAAACCGCGATATCATTAGCCTGAAGCTGAAGGTTCGTCCTCACTAGGAAACCGAACCCGTGAAAGCGCGTGATTAGTTATTTTGACAACTTTTTCATGCCTACAACGATGCAATGTAATTACTCTCATGGGTATACATTGGCTACCGCTTGGGCTTATCTGCTATGTGGGCGCAATTTCTATTGCACCGGCAACGGCACAACCCTGATATGCTTTGCCTGCGTAAGTTAATATTGCAGTAAATTCATTTTGATAGCCATTGTCATCGATACAAAGGTTATTTTTTATATTCACAACAATAGGCTGTCCATTGACAGTACTCGCGTATTCGACACCTTCAGTATTGACAGAACCAGAACCCACCACGGTAACTGTTGCTGTCGTTGGCTTTAAGAAATTTGCCTCTATACTTAGCTCATTTCCTTCAATCACTATTCGCCAAATTTTTCCTTTGTTTCCAAAAGCAGTAAATGCCCCTGACGCTACCGGCGCTTCTATTGTAGGCTGCTTACTCAGATCCGTGGTGTCGGCACGATGGTTACTACAAGCCACTAGAGCTAAGCTGCCCGTTAAGCACATTGTCGTTAGAAGCAAAGAACGCATAATTTTTCCTTTAATATAATAAGAGAACACTACTATTTAGCAGTGTTCTCTTTGTTTACGTGATGAAATTCAGGTTTTTACTACCATAGGTAGGTTTGCGGTAGAACTAGAAGCTAGGGCATTAATTAATACTATCCATTACGGGCAGCCTTATTCAGTAACTTACCAACGCACTCTCTATATTAGTAATACTAATATAACATATCTATAAAGGTTGACAGTGTGCAATAAGATAAAATCGTTTTTTTTACTGCTTGAGTGTTTAAAATATGAAAAATTTAACTGCTGCTATTCTAATTGCGCTTCCTGTTCTAATGGTAAGCCCTACAGTAATGGCCGCCTCTTCAGATGCAGTGGCTAAAACTGTTGATGTTCAATTTAAAAAAGGCGCTAGTTCAGCTAACTATTATGGGAAATTAAAGGGTATTAAGTACGATTCCTATACATTTTATGCCAAAAAGAACCAAAAGCTTTCTGTTAAAACAACGGGAGGGAATGTAGATTCTTATTTATTCCATAAGAATTTAGCAGACTCTGTTAACGTAGGAGAGTACGCCCCTGAGCTGGATGACCAAGGTTATTACACGCTTCCATATTCAGGTAAATATGAATTACGTATTCTTCAGCCACGTTCTCAAGCTTCTAAAGGAAAAACACCCCCATATTGGCTAGAAGTATCTATTCTATAGGTATATAAGCTTAATAATGGAGAGCATCCTATATTCTGTGTAACAGCCATGTGGCTTTCATCAATAATTACACAAAATGTAGGATGCTCTCAATATTTTTTAAATTAAGTCTCTTTTTAGTTAAAAAAATCTTTAACCAAACATCGCATTCTTTACAATCTTACACTTTGTAAAAGTCAGTCAACTTGGATGTTTTTCTATTACCTATATTATTAAGCCTAACCTATGGACAAACCATTGAAAAAATTTAGCCTAGTATTCTTACCATCATTTTTGTGGGTCGTATTAACTGGGCTAGGATTTGGCTCTCAAAGTTTATCTAATTTGATTGAACTTATAGGAATTTTTATAGTATCTGTGCTGTGTTTATTTAGCCCAGAACGATTTATAAAATACCAATACCTTCTTGTAATACTCTTAATAATCACTGTCTTAGTGCGTTTTTTAACCCCACATATTCCGGAATAATTTCTTTAGGCTTATTAAATCAGTTGGCTATCTTTTATTTGCACTTCTACTAACTGCCTGCCAATCAAGTCTCAAAGTTACTGAACCAAATTCTTCAAAGCCAACATTTACAGTTATACTGAACCAAATTCTTCAAAGCCAACATTTACAGTTATACTGAATCAGGGCTATTTAAGGGCAAGTCTCGCTTAGCAAAGAATGGCTCAAGTGATATCAGAGCAAAACTGTATATGCCGGCGCTAGTCGCCATTAAGCATAATCCTGACATTAAGACGCAGTATAAGCGACTGCTTGCTAACGGTAAGTGTAAAATGCAGGCTTTCTGCGCAGTTATGCGTAAGCTTGTGCATATTTGTTTCGGCGTGGTTAAACATCAGCAGCCTTACCAAGCAAGAGTTGATCTAATTAGCACTTGATTTGGCTTTTTTAGGATAGTATCTCTTATACGCTGTCCAGTTTTATTATGCCATTACAGAACGCCGTCTTTAAGATTTATTTCTCACTACTAATCCAAAAAGTCATACGTAGCTTAAACCAGCTTATTGAATATGAGGGTAAGCCCGTGCAAATAAGATGTGACAATGGCCCTGAATATCTTAGTAGTGCGCTCAGAAACTGGGCTTTCGATCAAGTCATCATCTTAATTTAGATTGAATCTCGCAATCTACAGCAAAATGCTTATGTGGAGCGTTTTAACAGAACGATGCGCTATGATTGATTAAATCAAGAACTGTTTGATAACCTAGAGCAAATACGCGAACAAGCAGTAAATTGGTTATACCATTACAATAATGAACGCCCAAACATGGGCAATGGCGGCTTTACGCCGATACAGAAGCTAAATAAGGAAGCGTTATTCTATTTGGTAAGTGTTTTATTGTGGGGATGATTACCCTGCGTTCTCTAGCAACGCTGATAAAAACGCTTTAGACTGGCTATAAGCTCAGTCCATTCAATTAAAATCCTCACGCTCAAACACCAGTCTGAGGGATTTTTAAAGAAAGCTTTTAGCTTTATGACATACAATTATCCTACCCAATCTTTTGTCTAAACCTCATAGATTCAAGAGTAGCAAGCCAAATCAAAGGTATAACAATTAACGCAGACCCTACTAAAAAAGTCATATTTGGCACTTCATTAAACCATATGATTCCGACCACCACCGCCCCTATTAAACCTGAGTATTCCGCACTAGAGACTTTGTACGCTTCAATATGTCGGTACACCTGTACGCATATACCCGCATAAATCAAAATAAATACATTTGAACTGGCAGCCGTAATCAATGAGCGCCAGTCAAATGGCTGTCCCTCCCAAATAGCCAACCCAAGCGCGAACGGTATTCCAAATAAATTGGTCAAAAGTAGCGTTTGATAGACAGAATGATTTTGTGGAAGTTTACGAACTAAGAGATTGTTTATCGCCATGGTTACCGCTACTATAAGCGCAAAAACCGCCCCTAAATTGATCTGTTTTGGTTGTACAATAACGAGGATACCAGCAAAACCTAACATAGATACCGCTATAGTTGGAAAGGTTAATCTGTCTTTATAAAATAAAAACCCTAGCGGCAATATAAATAAAGGGGCGGCATAAAAAATGGCGTTCGCAGTCGCGAGAGGTAATACTTGAAGAGACAGTACCATGAATATCACACCTAACAACCACACGTGACTACGAACAAAGTGCCATTTCATATTACTGAATAACTTGCTCTTTTTATAGAGTAAACAAAATGGCAACAGCATTAAAACCGCTGTTAATTGACGAAATAGGATAAATTGATATACCGCCGTCTCAGAGGGCAAGTCCTTTATCAAGGCGTCCGAGAAGACCGCAATGATATTTCCTAGTACCAATAGCGTCATGGCAAATGCAACACTTATCTTTGGCATTCTTATCCTCCCCGCCCTACTTTAAATTCAGAAACTGTTAAAACCCCAATGGGTTCATGCTGATTTAACGATCTGTCAGGCAGTATATTCAAGTAACGCTATGATGTATAATGATATAAAACATACTTAGTATTAGCTGAGGTAATAATGGATTTGCCCCCATTGCGTGCCATACAGTGCTTCGAATCCGTTGCACGGCTTAACAGCTTTTCAAAAGCAGCAGAGAGCCTCAATGTGACACAAAGTGCCGTGAGTCACCAAATACGAATCCTTGAGAAGTATCTTGGGGAAGCAATGTTTTACAGGCAAGGCCGGACCTTTTCGTTAACAGAGGTTGGTGAGCGTTATTTCACAGATGTGAGTGGCGCTTTGGGTCTTCTTTCAGATAGTAGTCAGATTATTAAGCATGGAAAACCTGGGCATATACGCTTAGCTCTGTACAGTTCAGTCGCAGTAAATTGGTTGATCCCTCGATTAGAAGACTTCTATAGACAGTATCCAGAAATAGAACTCACTTTAGATATGGTTAATCATCCGTCTGATCATAATGAGCAAAGGGCCGATTGTTATATTACCGTCAATCCCCCTCCACATGCTTTCATCAGTAAGTTTTTATTTTCTGAAACTTTATATCCTGTTTGTGGTCAAAAGCTTTGGGAGAAAATAAGAGATAAACCACTTCCTGATACATTGTGGCGGCATCCAATATTATCCGTGAGGTATACAGATATAAGTGAGAATACAGCGGAGGATTGGCTGCGGTGGTGTAAGGCAGGCGGATTTGAGTTACCGAAGGATATAAAGATAAATCATTTTAGTCATGTACTACTAGCGATAGAAGCCGCACGGTATAATCTGGGAGTTACCCTCGTTAACAACTATATGATACTAGATCCATCTTATAAGCAGAAACTCGTTAGAATCCCAATGCATGAACTACTAACAGGGGATAAATTTTACTTCGTTTACAAGGAATTAAAGAATAATCAGGATGATATTATTAAACTATGTAAATGGTTAGAATCTCAGTGTGAGTAAAGAAATCCTCTATCTTATTTGTTGTTACAAGAAAAATAATGATTTGTTAAGGGATTTAAAATGATGATTTAGAAAATCCCGATTCAATAACTCATAAACACTCGTATCCTCAAAAAATAGTCATTCATTTTATCTGATATTCAAATAATATAAGTTAATAGGTTGAAGTTTAAAAGAAATAAAGCTCATTACATTTAGTGAAAGTCGAATTAACTTTAGAATAAAAACGGAAATTTATACGTTTTTTTATTGTTTATCTGTTAGTGATAATGGCTGTTATCATATCTACTCTTAATATGGATTAGGGTCTATATATATATTTATTTAAACTTGCCCAAATAACATTACGCCATGTATTAATGAAGGGCCTAAGAATACCATAAATAATCCCGCTAAAATCATTGTTAAACTGGCTATAACGCCCTCATCCTCATTGCGCTGACTTGCCCGGGCTGTACCAAAACCGTGTGATGCATTACCAAATGCGATTCCATTTGCAAGATGGGAGCGAATACGAAAAAAAGTCAAGATCATATCCCCTAAAATCATTCCCACCATCCCTGTAATCAAAGTAAACAATGAAACTAAAGAGGAAGATCCGTGAATTTTTTCAGATAAGTCTAACGCAAATGGTGTCGATATTGAACGGGCCATCAAGCTATAGGTCAAGGTCCTATCAAAATGGAACAAGCCAGCGAATATATATATGCTTAAGACTCCCACCACCATCCCAACAGTTATAGAAGCGGTCAAAGCCAAAGCATGTTGACGTATTAAACGACGATACTCATAAATAGGTATAGCAAACGCAACCGTTGCGGGGGCAAGTAACTGCACAATCCAAGCTGTATCCTTCCAGTAAGTATCATAAGAAATATTAAAAATAATCATTAATGAAAGCGTTATTACTGGAACCGTCATAGCAGGGTTTAGCCAAGATTTTCGATAGCGCACATAGATTACTTTAGCCATATAATAAGCAGCTAATGTCCAAATGAGACAAAGGATTGACCAAGTATTCATCGCAAATACTCACGCATTATTATCATTTTTTAGGTTTAATTGGGCTTTATGTATCTGATGACGATACAATCTACGTTGCAAACGGCGCCCCATGATAAAAGTTAATGCTGAGCTTAACATCACCATCGCGGTACTCAAGATAATTGTCAGCATTAATTGCCATCCCTGACTGACAAACAGCGCCTTATACTGAAGTATTGACATCATAAGCGGGATAAACATTAATACTAATTCACCCAAAACAAATTTTGCACCCAATCTGACCCAGTTAACCTTAATAGCACCACTCATTAATAAGATCAGCATTAAAAGCACTCCTAAGACGCCTGAGGATACGGGTAAATGCAATAACTCAACCAATATCGCAGCACAATACCAGACAGCTGCGATAATAGCGCATTGCATAAGGACATGAAGCAAGGGTTGACGGTAAAACTTTTGAAGTGTAAGTTTTTTTTTAGCTACAAAAGAGAGGAGTAAGCGAATATTAAGATTACGCATAATAGTTGTTGTTTGTTAATTAGAGACCACTTATTATAAGAACACTACAGTCATAAATTATGAATTATATTTTTATTTTTATTCCTAATTTCTATAATAAATTTCATTATCCTTCCTAACTGTGGTTTATTATTTATGATAACTTTGAAACAATTACGCTGCTTTGTGACAGTCGTAAAAACAGGTGGGTTTCTTCAAGCCAGTATTCAACTCAATTTAACCCAACCTACCGTTACCAAATCCATCAGTAATCTTGAAGAACATTTAGGCGTAGCTCTGTTTGATAAGCCTTTAACTCATAAAAAGCGGCGAGTTAATTTAACGGAAATTGGCGAAAACCTCTATATTCAAGCAATGGATATCTTACAAAAGGCAGATAATCTTGAACAAACAGTAGTAGATTATCAGCAATTAATAGGTGGTAAGTTGCGTCTGGGGATTTCACCGTTAGGCAGTGAAATACTAAGCAAAGCTATTTTTAACTTTTACCAAATGCATCCTAGTATAGAAACCTCACTTATCGAAGATGGTGCTGAGTCACTTAAGCAGGCCCTTCTAGAGGGGCAACTTGATGTGGCAACATTGATGAAGCCGATTGACGATGATTTTGACTACTCGTCGATATGTTGCTATCCAGTGGTGGTCGTAGCAAATAAAAACCGTATGGGTAAGCGAAAAACCAAGGTAACACTTAAGTCACTATCAAATGCACCCCTAATTTTATTTACCTCCAATTCATCATTTACTCCAATGATTATAGAAAACTGTCAATCACTAGGTTTTGAACCTAATATTATTTGCCAAACCAATCAGTGGCACTTGCTTCTTGACATGGTAAAACAGGATATGGGTGTGACTCTTTTGCCTCAATATTATACTCAAAAGTTGGATTTAACAGGATTAGTCTGCTTGCCACTAACCCAACCTCAGTTAAAATGGGAGCTTGTCATGGCTTGGCGTCGTCATCGCTTGCTTACACCAAGTATGCAAGCTTGGCTTGATAACATAAGAAAAAATATATAACCAGGCCTTGATAATGCTTTGGCTGAAACAGGGAATAGGTTATACAAAACAGAGGTAATTGAATATTTAAAAGCAGATTGGCAAGGTTTAGCGAATGTACAACTTGCGACATTGAATTGGGTAGATCGGTTCAATAAAAAGCGTATACACAGTGCATTGGGCTATGTATCGCCTTTTGAGTTTGAAAGCGGTATTATTATAGTTTGATCCTGTCAGGCATTGCTACCTGACTCAATTAAATCGGCCTCCGATAAACTCGGGGCGGTTCAGTATTGCTATAAGCTAAATGACAGTTACACAGAATCTGGAATGGTCTCTAGTAAATTACCATCTTTATCGAATAGGCAATCGACCACAACCAGAGGAGTAGTATCCACGCTATTTTTAGCGTAGTAATGCGTTGTAACTTTGAAATTACCGTTATTTAATAGTCTGTAGTCTGTATTTTTGCGGTTAATCTCCATAGACTTAAGGTTTTTAAGCATAGGTTTTGTCGTTTCTTGGCACTTCGTTAGCAGTGCAATCTTTGATGTTTTGCGAGCTTGTTCGAGTTCAGTGTCTTTTTCTTCATAAAATGAGTTACTGTCGCTTTGAATCCAAATATAAAATGCTGCAAATGTAATAATAGACAAACCTGTCAGCGTCTCTTTTTTCATGATATGACCCGTTTATTAGTAACAGATGAAGATATTTACCAAAATACAATCATAGTTCATTAACCCATACAGTACACCACAAAAGTGTTTATTCAATCAATTTACAATTATAACTAATATTCTTATTGGTCTCTGTCATCATTAGGAAAGAGCTCAGTCTAAACGCTTTCAATTCATGCTATACCGTTGCTAATTAAGGCCACTCTTTTAAAGCAACCTCAACGAAACTTAAGCGATCTTGACCAAAAAACATCTCACCGTTCACGAAGAAACTAGGCGCACCAAAAACACCTCGTGCCACAGCTTCTTCAGTGGTATCTTTCAAACGCTCCTTGACCTCAGTCTCACTAATACGTGCCATAAAATCAGTCACGTCAATGCCTGCTTTGGTCAAAACTTCAGCCACAACCTCGGGTGACTCCATGTTTAGCTGTTCAGACCATAAAGCGTTGAAAATGGCTGCTAAATAAGTCTGGAACTCAGGTTCTTCCAAGTAAGCGGTCGCACCTCTCATTAAATGCATCGTATTCAACGGGAAAAATGGATTGAAGTTAAACGGCACCCCATAAATATTTGAAAAACGCTTAAGGTCTTTGAGCATATAAGCACCTTTAGCAGGAACCGCAGCTGGTGACGCATTACCAGTGGCTTGAAAGACAGCACCAAGCAGCATAGGCCGCCAAATGATTTTAGCGTTGGTGCGCTGTGCAATACTCTCTAATTGTGTCCATGCCAAATAACTGGCTGGGCTGCCTACATCAAAGAAAAACTCTACTTTTTTACTCATCTCAAAGTACTCCTGACAAAATATATTAAAAAGTTTCTAAAAAGTCTCTAACCATGGGCGTAGATCAAGCTCATGCGTCCAGCTGTCTCTCGGTTGACAATGCAATTGCCAATACTGCTCAGCGATATGCTCAGGATTTAAGATCCCGTCGTGGTCTTTAAGTGCATAGCGCTCAGGAAAATTGTCGCGAATAAAGGCGGTATCAATGGCACCATCAATGATAGGGTGCGCCACATGTATACCTTTTGGCCCTAACTCTCGAGCCATACTTTGCGCCAAAGCCCGTAAAGCAAATTTAGCACCAGCAAAAGCAGAAAAACCTTTACTACCTCGTAAAGAAGCCGTCGCGCCAGTGAAAATAATCGTACCCTTTCCACGGGGAAGCATTGCTTTTGCCGCCTCTCTACCTGTGAGAAATCCAGATAGCGCTGCCATTTCCCATACTTTTCGGTAGACTCTTTCTGTGGTGTCTACAATGGAAAAATGGACGTTCGCACCAATGTTAAATACCACCACTTCAATCGGCCCAATGTCTTGTTCAATATGGGTAAACAGCTCAACCATCTCTTGCTCTACACGCGCATCACAACCAAATGGCTTTGCTATTCCACCAGCGGCTTCAATATCACTGACTAGCGAGCTAAGTTTGTCGACACTCCTTCTGGTCACGCATAAGGTAAAACCTTCTCTTGCAAAACGTCTCGCAACAGCGCTGCCGGTGGCATCGCCTGCGCCAATTACAACTGCTACGGGTGCTCTATACATCTCTATTTCCTTATAGGTTCCTTTTTAGAACTAACAAAAATATAGCTTTCTTTTCAGAGACTGTCAAGCTAATCTATTACTCACACATGTAGGAGGTAACATATGCGTTGGGATGAACTTGATAAACAGCCTTGCTCAGTAGCTCGCACTTTGGCAGTCATTGGTGATC
The DNA here is from genome assembly GCF_002352555.1 of Psychrobacter sp. UBA2769. Lineage (NCBI taxonomy): Bacteria > Pseudomonadati > Pseudomonadota > Gammaproteobacteria > Moraxellales > Moraxellaceae > Psychrobacter > Psychrobacter sp. UBA2769. Next base: position 133,271 of record NZ_DEIR01000012.1, read on the forward strand.
GTTGGACGCTAATGATTTTACGTGACTGTTTTTTAGGTGTCAGACGTTTTGATATATTTGAGAAACGCTTAGGCATCACACGTCATGTCTTGTCTGACCGGCTTCGTAAGCTGGTTGAATTTGACGTTCTGAAAAAAGTAGCCTATCAACAGCAACCACTGCGCGAGGAATATCGATTGACAGAGCGTGGTTTAGATTTGCATTCAATCGTTTTAGCATTGGTTAGCTGGGGAGACAAACACATGGCTGATGAACGGGGTGCGCCGCTGCTACATAGACACAATAAGTGCGGCCAAATAATGCATTCCGTAACGGTATGTTCAGAATGCCATGAACCAATTAATGCACGGGATATTAAGGTTGAAATAGGACCTGATTGGATAGGTGACGATGAGCTTACTATATGAAGAGAGTGTTCTGCCAAGCGGCTTTGCAGTTGCTGAGATATTGCCATTATTGTCTACTATCTGTTTAACTGCTTGAGCTTTAAGGTAGTTTCTGTAGGCCCTGATTTTTTTATGCATGATAAACGCCTGTTATGATGCTTAGTCTACCAAGTTCATCTCTACGGTCTTTTCAGCATAGCTCAATATCAATATCGGGGTGGCTCATTTGAATAGGCAGGTTATTCAATAAAAATCTATCAGGCTTAGCTGCCTGACTCAGAATGTTAAGTCTCCGACCATCTCAGGACAGTTCATTCTTAATGGCCTTTTTAAGAGATCTACTCAAAAATAAGTACTCTAGATTTGATTCTAGATGTTATTCTTAAGGAATGCTTTAAAACCATAACTAACTGCTTGAAAGCAAGGGATAAATAATGTTTCCGTTCTAATTAAATAAGCTTTGGTATTAGAACACTATGCGCTGTCCCCAGCAAAACTAAACTACCGCTATCGCAACAACCCAACTCCCAACTCCCAACTCATCATAACTTATAAAATAGGGCTTAATAAAAGATGGATACCTTAAATATCGTGTATCTCGTAGGAGCAGTGTTAATTTTTGCCAGTATTATGGCGAGCACTTTATCAGCACGTTTGGGTGTACCTCTTTTGCTATTATTTTTGGTCGTTGGGATGCTGGCTGGTGAAGAGGGTATCTTGGGTATTGAGTTTTCTCAATATGCAATAGCCAATTTTGTCGGGCAGGCGGCATTGGCTTGTATTTTGCTAGACGGTGGACTGCGTACTTCTTTTAAATCGTTTCGAGTTGGACTAAAACCAGCAATTACGCTAGCTACTTGGGGCGTACTTGCGACCGTAATGATACTAGGTGTATTCGTCACGTGGCTGCTTGATGTCGATTGGCGCTTTGGGCTATTGCTAGCGGCAATCGTTGGTTCTACCGATGCGGCAGCGGTGTTTTCACTGCTGCGTAATGGCGGTGTTAAGCTTAACGACCGCGTCCAAGCAACTTTGGAACTTGAGTCTGGCGCCAACGACCCGTTAGCGATTTTATTAGTCACAGGATTAATTGCTTTAAATGTCGACCCCGCTGGGCAGACAGCGCTAGGCTTTTTAGGGCTGCTATTACAGCAGCTTAGCTTTGGTCTAGGAATGGGCTTGTTCTTCGGGTACTTCCTCTCTCGGTTATTACCCAAAATACACTTGGCAGAAGGCATGTATGCCATCTTGATATTATCGGCTGGCTTAGCAGTGTTTGCTGCCACCAACTTACTAGGCGGAAGTGGCTTTTTAGCCGTCTTTGTCACGGGTATTCTGATTGGCAACCATAAGGTACGCTCAACTGAGCATGTCATGCGCGTAATGGACAGCTTTGCGTGGTTGTCGCAAGCGGTGTTATTCGTCGTATTGGGTTTATTGGTCACACCATCGAACGTTCTTGAAGTTTGGCCTTATTCAGTGGCCATTGCTACCTTTATGATTTTAGTGGCTCGTCCTATTGCAGTCTATACCAGTGTTTTACCTTTTAAGTTTAAAAACAAAGAGATCGGTTTCATCTCTTGGGTTGGTTTACGCGGTGCGGTACCTATTACCCTTGCCATGTTGCCAGTGATTGCAGGGGTAGATAATGCCTTTATGCTATTTGATATTGCTTTTGGTGTGGTAGTTTTATCATTAGTATTACAAGGGACGACCATTCCTTTTATGGCCAATCTGTTTAAGGTGCGTATTCCTAACAATAAGGGCCCAAAAGAAGAGCATGAAGTGTGGGTGTCAGATAGAGCAAGCATTACGTTGTATGAATTTGAAGTAAAGTTAGGTGCGTTTGCAATTGGTCGTCATCCAAGGGACATCTCTACGCGCATCAGCCCTGAGGAAATCCGTGTTTTTGCCTTGGTGCGCGGTCAGCAAATTTTAGCGATTAATGAAGACACCAAGCTTAAATTTGGCGATAGCGTTTGGTATGCCATGAGTGGCGATTATGCCGGTCAGATTGCGGATGTTTTTAATGACACGACGTTAGACCGTAGAGCCATCGATGATTTTTATGGCGATTGGATGCTATCGCCGAGTGTCAAACTTAAAGATGTGCCATTCTTTACCGATAGGATGAAATCCGAATCTCTAGAAGATACCCTGAACACGAAAAACATGTGGGAACAAACGGTTGCTGAATACATTAAGGATAGCTTAAAGATGGCACCCGTAGCAGGCGATACGGTTGCGATTAATGAGGAATGGTTGTTGGTTATTAAAGAAGTTGATGACCAAGGAAGACTGAGAACGATTGGCTTAAAACAACAAGAGGTGCCAACAGTGGTATAGTCTATATCACTGTTAGATATAGCATGGGCTAATGACTGAACGGCAAATATCTCAACCATAAGATACTTATCCAATAGAATTAAGCTGCATTATTTAACAGTTAATGTCTAATTTTAAGCATTCTGATTTATTAACGGAATTATCATTAAAGTTTATGCCAATCTTCAATCGCTTTGTACCCAGTTTCTAGTCCTACATCATAGCTATAACGGATTTTAGCTTTATCTTTAGATAATCGACCTGCCATATTTTTCAAGTCGGGTGGGCAAACTTCTAAAAACTTCTGTGGTGATGCAGAATGTAAAAATTGCACCGCATCATTATAACGTTGGGTTCGTGTTAATAAGCTTTGGGCAAAACCATATCGTTGCTTAGAAAAATATTTAGCCAACAGCTGATCGCCTTTGCGACCTGCTTTATAGTAATTTTGAGGGCGAGTACGTATTACCATTAGCTTAGCAACACGATCTTGTTGAGCGGCCCAATGCACAGGCAAAGCATCAGCTACACCACCATCGAAATAAGGTTCGCCAAATATCTCGACCGCTTGTCGAGTTAGCACTGGAATAGAACTTGATGCTCTTAATCCATCCAAAATATTGTCTTTACAGGCTTTAATATAGTTAGCTTCACCTGAAATAGCATGTGTTAGCACCATGTAAAACTCAGCATGACTGGCAAATAATTGTGCCTGATTTAGTGGATGCTCTTGTTCCACCACATCCCACATCCACTTTAGATCCAGTAAGTCCCCGCCTTTAAGGAAACGACCATAATGGATAAATTCAGGTCGAAGTGAATGATCTAAGTAAATCTGCAGGGTGCGACCTCGTTGTGCAGCTAAATAGTTAGCAACGTTCGTTGAGCCTGAGGACACCCCCACACAAAGATCAAAAGGATTAAATTGTTGTTGTAAAAATGCGTCTAAGACACCACTGGTAAATGCACCACGCATTCCACCACCTTCAACTACTAGTGCTTGTCGATGTTGTTTAAGCATTGAAAACCTCGAATTTTTGTGAATACCACCTTTTTAACTCAACCATTACATAGAGTAATTAAGTGAAGCGCCTCGGGTATATCGGAGGCTGATACTTTTCCAAAAAATCATCTTAAACTACCTAGCTCCAAATTCCACTCATTCAAGTAAAGCTCAGCCATCCCGTCGAGCCTAGCCTTCACCTCTTTCCAGTTCGGCATTACTTGAGTTAGTAAGCGCCAAAAGTTCTCGCTATGGTTATGCTCAGCTATATGACACAGCTCATGCAATATCACGTAATCAATGCACTCCTTTGGGGCTTTTATCAAATGAGGATTTAATATTAAATTGCCTTTAATTGAGCAGCTCCCCCATTGCTTTTTCATGGTCATTAATTTTATTGAGGGACTACTCTCGACCCACGAGGCCTTATATAGCAAGGCTTCAAGCCTCTCTTTAGAGATCGACCTAAATTTATCTTTATACCATTTACCAATCAAGCTTTTCACGAGAACTGCTTGTTTTTCAGAGTCTAATTCAGAATCACTTTGAGACAATTCTACATTCAACTTACCGCGACTAAGCTTCACAGTGCTGTTTATTCTATCGTTAGTTTTTGCATCTGTTATCACTTTTAACACATAACGACGACCCAGATAAAACTGGGTTTCACCGCTAACATAACGCTTAGGCAATACATGGTCTTTTTGCTTGGCAAAGTCTTGTAGGCTTTGCCATATCCAACGAGCACGCTTCATCATCGCATCGTGTATCACCTCATCGGTAGCATCGACAGGCGCGGTAGCAACCACACGCTGATCAGGATGTACCTTGATGACCACTTTTCGGGGTTTGCGAGGTTTGGTCTTTTCAACAATTAGCTTATCGCTTTTAGATTTGCCTGTCTTTTCTTTATAAGTTGCTTCTTTACGCACTACTTCATAATGAATCTTATCTTGACCATAATAAAAGTCACCATTCTCAGTCATTGCCTACTATCCTCTTGCTGCTCGTGGGCTACTTGTCTCTCTCGACAGCCCAAGTCGGGTGATCTTTAGCACGGCTTCAATGAGCTGCTGCGCTTTATCGATACCTAAGTCAGCAAACAACATTGGCAATAATCGTCTATTAATCGCATTTTCAATTTCACTGGCATTGATGGAATATTCCGCCACATTGGTTTTGACTACTTCATCAATCTCAAAGGCGTAAGCGACCATCTTGTCATTATCTAGCTCTTTATCCGCTAAGCTATCATTATCACCACCAGCGTCAAATAAAAGCTTAAACAAACCAAAATAAGCCTGAGCATGCTTATTTAATTTACCATTATCATCGATAAACGCATTCGGCACATCAGCAACAGCACGGTCTTTTACTGCTTGCTCAAAGTCAGCAAACATCATGTACTGCTTTACAGGTGCATCAAACATCGCCTTGGCATCAGCAATCGCTTGCTTAAGTAGTTTAGAGAAGTACTCTTGCGCATAAGGATCATCAGCCAAATCTTGCTCAATCATCTTAGTGACACGACCAGTGATTTTATCGGTTTGGTTGCGTGCTTCATTATCACTGAGCGCTTCGGGCTTAACATTCTTACCTAAGTTGCCGACCAAGTAAGCCCCTTTTGCTTCGCGAACTTCAAGGCCTGCGATATGCTTATCAAGCAAGCTGCGAATATCTGCTTCATATTCATCATAGTCGATGGTTTCATCTGCATCTTCACGGACTTGCTTACGTAGGTTAATAAAGGCTTTTAAATCCTGCTTATAGCGATCACGTTTACTATCGAATGATTTATCTGCAAAGAAAGACGCCGATTGCAACGCAATTTTCATAGCGTTAGAAAATGCGGTCAAGGCAGCATAAAAGTCGTCACGCTCTTTAAGCCTGGTATCGACTACTCTGCCGTCGATCTCCTGCATCTTTGGCGCCAGCACCTGCCTTAACGCTTGCCCATCTTGCTTGTTTTTTACCGATGAGAAGATCGCCCACAACACGCTATGCAATCTTGGTAGCTGTTTGTATTCGGTATCCATCGCGTTATACAGACCCTTAAGGTCTTCGATATCAAAGCCGCCTTGCGTACGTTCTGCTAAGTCTTGGTATTTTTCAATGGTGATATCCAGCTCTTTTAAGATGCCACGATAATCAATCAGATAACCAAAGCGCTTCTTCTCATGCAAGCGGTTAACCCGCGCAATCGCCTGAATCAGGTTGTGCTGTTTTAGTGGCTTATCAATATACAGTACGGTATTTTTTGGCTCATCAAAGCCCGTCAATAGCTTATCGACGACGATCATAATGTCAGGACCATCGTCCTGACTAAAGGCTTCTATAATGGCTTTGGTGTACGCTTTTTCATCACCGCCGTACTCTTTGGCGACATTATCTTGCCACCAGTTCTGAACGATGTCTTTTGATTCGCCATCGACGGTGTCATGCCCCTCACGAGTGTCAGGCGGTGACATGGCAACCACAGAGGTCACTTTGCCAATCTTATCCAAAGCGATCTTGTAGCGGATAGCTGAGGCTTTAGAATCACAAGCCAATTGACCTTTTAGGTGCTGCTGTTTAAAGTTTTGAAAGTGATCAGATATATCATGAGCAATCAGCTCAATACGACCTTCAACCTGATAGATTTGACCTTTTTGGGAGAACTTACGTTTTAGGTCGGTTTTTTGATCATTGGTGAGCTTTTGGGTAATACGATCAAACCATGCATCGATGGCTTGATCGTTGGTATTCAGCTCAGGGATACGCTCTTCGTAGAGCAATGGGGTGACGGTTTTATCTTTGACGGCTTGCTGCATGGTGTAGGAGTGAATGATGCTGCCGAATTTGTTTTCGGTCTTATCGTCCTTTAGCAAGGGCGTACCCGTAAAGGCGATAAAGGCAGCATTTGGCAAGGCTTGCGCCATGCGAATATTATTCTCACCATTTTGGCTACGGTGACCTTCATCGACCATGACGATGATATTGGGGCTGTCGTTATAGCACTCATCATATTTAACGGCTGAACCAAACTTATTAATAATTGAGAAAATAACCCGCTCATTACCCTGCCCAATCTGCTGCGCTAGACGGCGACCAGAAGTTGCCATCGCATCCGTTTTGTCGCGATCACTAAGCATACCACCAGAAGCAAAGGTTTTACTAAGCTGGGTCTCAAGATCAACACGGTCGGTGACGACAATAACACGGCACTTCGCCAGCGCTTCTAACCAAATGAGCGCCTTGGAGAAAAATACCATAGTGAAAGATTTACCACTGCCTGTAGTATGCCAAATCACTCCACCCTCACGACTGCCCTTCTCGTCAAAGGTGCTAATACGTTCAATCAGGGCTTTGATACCAAAAACTTGCTGATAACGAGCAACAATTTTGCCAGCCTTTTTATCAAACAAGGTAAACATGCGCGTCATTTCAAGCAAACGCTCAGGCTGCAAAAGACTGATGATTAAGCGGTCTTGGTCGGTGACGACTAAATCACCACCATCAACTAGTGACTGATACTCCTCTTTAATAGAGGTAGGACGATCACCAAACAAATTCTCAATTTGCTTAGGACTGAGCGCTTGGTTCTTTAAACGATGAAACTCAGGCTCAGAGATCTCTTCTTCCACCCATTTTGCCCAAAACTTCTCAGGCGTACCGCAAGTGGCATACAGACCGTCATTGCCATTAACTGCTAGCAATAACTGGCTATAGGCAAATAGATGCGGTATTTCTTTTTGCTTTTGATTACGGATATGCTGGGACACTGCTTGGGCATTGGTAGATTGCCACTCTCTACTGGAGTCAGGGCGTTTGGCTTCGATGACTGCCAGCGGTAGACCATTCACAAAGCAAACAACATCAGGTCTACGGCTACTCGTGCCCTCGCTATTGAGTACGACCAGCTCTTCGGTAACGTGAAAGCTATTATTGTCGATGTTATTCCAATCGATCAAACTAATGGTTTGCGAAGTTTTTTTACCGTCGATAAACTCAGTCACGGTCACGCCATAAAGCATAGCGTTATATAGCGCCTCGTTTGCTGCCTGCAACCCTAAGTTCATAGCAGGGTTTAGCTCGTGCATGATTTTATCAATAGCGCTGTCTGATAAAGGATGCGCCTGACCTTCAAACGTAAAAGTTTGCTCGGCTAAAAATGCACGCATGATAGGCAATAACACCACTTGGTTGGTGGCTTTGTTTGAAGCAACTTTTGAGCGCATGGCGTTGCATTCATTCGGCGGAATAAACTGATAACCCAGCGTGGTGAGCAAGGTTAAGGTAGGGATTTTTGAGCTAAATTCTTCTTGGAAGTTGGGTGTATTATTCATCGTTTACAACTTTTAGATTAGATTCAGTGGTTTTGCTATTCTTAGACCTTCTTACCCTTATACCTAAATCTAATTTCTTATTTAAATTTCTATAGATTTTTGATGTTTCATTCTCTTCCAACTGCATTTTATTCTTGATGGTAGCAAAAAGCATTTGTAATGGTTCATTCTGTGTACTTACATCAACATTCAAAAACCATTCTAATTTTTTAGTGTACACATTATCTATCCAGCTATTTAACTTCATCTCATAATCAGATTGTTGTATATCTTTCATGTAAGGCTTCATAAGTGGAGCTATAAGCATGAAATTTTCTTCACTTAGATAATCCTTTTCATGAAATTCAAAATACTTTCTTGTGATATCTCTAAGGTGAACATCTGTTAAATCTAGAACTTTATCTTTCAAATTAAAATTTGACTTAAATATATTATATTCAGGCTCTTCTATCTCACCTATAACTATTTTCTTAAAGTAATCAGACCACTCCATACTGAAAGCAGAACTATCATTTGGGACACAAAGTAATAACTCATTATCATTTTCAAAAGCTTTCAGCCACTCTTTCCTGTCAAAAGAATTCAATATAGACATCACCATTTCTTTTGCACTATCACTTCCGTATTTATTTATTAGATAAATTACCTTGCTATAAGTCTGTGGATCTTCCTTAATACCATCTTCAAGATTTTTTATAGCACCATTATCACAAAGTTTAATAATAGTATTTTCTAAAATTAGTTCGGAACTCCAGTTAATTTCATCAACATACCTAGCATCACAAGAGAACAAGGCTCCATTATCAATTTTCTCTAGAATCTGTATCGCAAATATATTGTCTTTATCTCTAGCAAGCTCCCAAATCACATCTAATTTATTTGTTTTTTCAAACAACTCAAAAGCCCATATAACCATTTCTTCATTGAGTTCTTCAGATAGATACTCTTTGATGAAAGACGATATATGTTCTTTATCTCTAAAATCTATATCTAGGATAGCGACTAGAAAAGGTAGAGATGGATTATTAACTATCTCAGATAAAACTGCTCTCTGCCAAAATTCTTGACCAGTAATACACTCTTTTAATAAAAGCTCTTCTTTCTCGCTAATTCTCGGTAATAAATTGATTATCAATTTATATATAGGTTCGGCATCGGCGTCTCGGCTAGGAAGATTAAGCCAATTAATAATGGATTGAATCAATGAATCCCAATGACTGTAATCGCTAGAAATCGTATAAGTTTTATTTAATATATCAACGGAAGCCATATTTAAAGCGTTATTTCCAAACTCACATTTTTCAATAATTTCTTTATATATACTCTTCTTAGGAAGTACAGATTTCATTTTAACTTTTTGAGATTCACACTCTTGTAACCACTTACTCCACATCTCATAATCTAGATTAAAATAATGGAACGTCTTTAGTGAAACACCTTCTGACTCCAGTAATAATTTTAGTTCTTCCAAATGCTTTAGCTCATTTCCACCGAACTCTTCTTTCTTTATGAATGCGTCCAACCTCAACTGTAGCTGTTGTTTACAGCTTTCTAATAAACTCTTTTTATCATTAGACATCTCAAATAGATAAATCACTACTTTTGAAAAACTATAGGTATCTAAGTCCAGTTCTTGAAAAGAGTTCAGAATAGCATATTCAATTCTATCTATATATTGACTAAGCTGATCATAATTTTCTATAAATGCATCATGTAATGCTGTTATTGAATCAATTTTATATTTATCATCATGTATCTCTTTAACGATCCAGTCATCACTACTTGCTCTAAGGACAAGCCAAAAAGCATCCTTGTGTGTAGACTCAAGTGATTTAAGTAGCTCGCCATCACCTTTTAAAAGAGATGTTTTAATTTCAGGAGCAAGAAGTAACTGCATACCTTTAGATGCATCTACTCCAAATAGAATACCAGCAAGCTCAGCCTTTACTTTTTTAACTTTTTGAGTGGTCGGAAATGACTCTGGTACACCGTCATTTATTAAGGCACGTCTAAACTCGATCTCCGTTAATGACTGCTTGGCTAAACTATATATACATAAAGATTCTGCACTAAACTCACCTTTCCAATGCAATGCTAAAATGCCAGCCCGATTTATTGTATTGTGAATTCTTCTAGGCGAAGGCGAATCATCTAATTTGCTCATACACTGTATGTAACTTTCGATATAATCTTTTTTAAATTCCTCAGGCCAACCACAGAGCGATTTATCCACGCATTTTTTGAAATAATCGATCCATGCAGACATAACAGACGGAGAAACCTCAACTGTTATTTGGAAGCATTTCTCCATAAAAGAAGTAGCTATCACATTACTTTTTTTGCCTTCCAAACTATCACTTTGCCAAATTTTTTGAATAGCTTCTCTATCAAAAGGAATTAGAAACCAAAGCTTCTTTTTCCACTCATGATCGCTTGAATTAAGGGAAGAGCTTTTATGTTGAAAAAAAGTTTGAAGAGTAGACCAAATAGTTTGAGCGTATTCAGCATCGACTCGATCTAAATTGTCTATAACAATCACTGCCTGTTCATACTGATATCTAGATTCAGTATCAAACAAATAATTTAAAGTCTCATTGAAAAATCTTTCAAATTCAATTGAAGTTCTCTCACCGTCTTCAGTAATATCTTGAGTATAATTTTCAGTTGACTGGGATTCAAAAAAGTCCCACTTGATCTTACCTGTCGAAGAATCTTTTTCTCCAAATACACCCCAGAAGAATAAAGCCATTAGAGGTAATGATGAAAAAATCAGAGCGAACAATAATATTAGGTTTACTGTCGTTGCGGAATCGTGCCAAGGCCATAGCAAATCTTCATATGGCACAGCGGTTAACAAGGCCGCTCCAACAGGTATAAACACAGCACTAATTGATAATATTTTTCCAAGCTTAGAAGCAGATTTTTCTGTTGTAATATTTACAGTTTTCTTGCGAGCACTAACTTCATTCTTGAGTTCATTTAGCTTTTGATCCTCCTGACTAGGATCTATGGAGGTAATTAGACTTTCCAAAAAGATCTTTCTAAGAGGATCGCCATCATGCGCCCATGCATCAAAAGCAAAGAAAAAGACTTTCTTGTCATTAGTTAATAACTTTTGTCTTAGAATGTTTATAACAGTAGACTTACCTGAACCCCAACTACCTTCTAGTCCAATAGTTAAACCGTTTTTTGTAGTAGTCATTAAACTATTTAGAGTTTCTGCTACTCGTTCGTGTGTTTTATCTTCAAATAAGTCCTCTTCCGAGACCTGTTCGAGAAGTACATCAAATGAGTAATCATACTGAACATCTTCTTCTAACATAATTCAACATCCTAGTTTTAGGTTTTTACCCGCTTCTTACCCGTCAACAATACCTGCATCAACGCCTTTTTCTCTTGCTGCAAATCAGCCAATTGCTGCTCAAGCAACTCAATCTCTTTATCGGCATTGGTTAACACAATGGCAATTTTTTGTTGCTCTATAACTAACTTAGGCATTCGTAATTTAAGCTTTTTAGAACCTTTAACATCTAGATGCAAAACTGTTGAACCACTTGCTCTGGCTCTCATGAAGTTTCGATTAGAAGCTAGTTGCAATAAATAATAAATAAATAGTTTATCTACTGAAGGTTTAATCTCTAGCTTAATTAAATCCATCGATATGTAAGCTTTTTCAAATTCTAGCTCTGGGACAAATATAGGAGCACCAACTACTTCAGCGTTTCTGGTCAAATCCGTTACTGCGAATACAACGTCTCCAGATTTAACTGCAAATTTCTCATCTACTGAAGCCAACAGGTATTTGATTCCAGAGGCACTATACCCTCCGCCTCTAAGAATACTTTTCAAAGTAAGAAAGCCGTAACTAGTTTTATCCTCTGAATACTCGCTAGATTTATAAGTATAGCCTTTTTGATATTTACTTATATCACCTAAACTCACTTCCTCCCACTCACCCTCAAACCGATTACCCGACTCATCAAGCAACCGCTTCTTACCCGTCAGCAATTGCTGCATCAGGGCTTTTTTCTGCTGGGTACTATTCTCAATTAAACGCTCGGTGGTGCTAATCGCTTTATCCCAAGTGGATAGAATGTTGGCGATTTTTTGTTGTTCTGGGAGAGGTGGAATTAAAACTGATATTTCTCTAATTTGAGTAGCTGATAGATTAGCTTGCTTAGTTCCACCAGGCAAAGAATATAATTTTGATAGAAAAATCTCACTTTTTAATACATTTAGAACAAAACCTTTAGCGTCGCTGTTTCTTGGTTCGATTTTTAAAACGCGTTGATTGAGCAAACAATCCTGAGTATTTTCAGGAATTTCTACAGCAAAACCATAGTCTCTTTTACCCATTGTTCCAGTCATTGACATCACTAAATCACCTGACTGTAGCAAGAATTTTCTATATTCAATGACGAAGTCATCAGGTAAATATATTGGGCTTCTATCAAGTTGGAATTGATTTTGATATAAATTACCCATTCGTACTAAAGGTATTCCTTCTTTTACAAAGTCATTACTTTTAAACGCATACCCCATGACTGTATCAGCTAAATCTGAAACTAAGCCTTTTTTCCACCCACTAGGCACCATAACCCAACTCCTTTAAAAACCCTGCCATCTCAGTCTCTAACGTATCCAATTCAGCCTTTAACTCCAGACGCTCAGAACGTACCCCATCCAGATCAATCTCCGCCTCTTCTTCAAATGTATCGACATAACGCGGAATATTGAGGTTAAAGTCGTTTTCTTTAATTTCATCAAAGCTGGCTAGGTAGGCATATTTATCCACGCTCTCTCGCGCCTTGTACGTCTCAATGATTTTAGCGATATTGTCTTCAGTCAGCTGGTTTTGATTTTTACCTGATTTAAACTCATTACTGGCATCGATAAACAGTACGGAGTCATCAACTTTACCACTGACAGGATCGGTTTTGTTCTTTTTAAACAATAAAATAGCCGCTGGAATCCCCGTGCCAAAGAACAGCTTTTCCGGTAAGCCAATTACCGTATCAAGTAGGTTTTCTTCTATCAGTTGCTGACGGATTTTGCCTTCACTCGACGCACGGAACAGCACGCCATGCGGCACGACCACACCCATACGGCCAGTCGCAGGCTTGAGCGTTTCGATCATATGACTGATAAAGGCATAGTCGCCTTTGGTCTTGGGCGGCACACCGCGATGGAAGCGGCCATAGGGATCGCTACTGGCATCCTCATGGCCCCATTTATCCAATGAAAACGGCGGATTGGCCGTCACCACATCGAACTGTAATAAGTGCTTGCCGTCTTTATCGAGTAGCAGCGGATTACGGATGGTATCGCCCCACTCGATACGGTGGTTGTCCTCACCGTGTAGGAACATATTCATCTTGGCCAGTGCCCATGTCGAGCCAATGGCTTCTTGACCGTATAGCGCATACTTCTTAGAGTTTGAGTTTTTGCGTACCATTGCCCCGCACTTAATGAGTAGTGACCCTGAACCGCAAGCAGGATCACAGATTTCATCACCCTCAACAGGCTCAAGGATAGTCGCTAGTAAGTTAGACACTTCAGGCGGCGTATAGAACTCGCCAGCTGTTGCCCCACTACTAGCTGCAAAGTGCTTAATCAAAAACTCGTAGGCATTACCAATAACATCGAGGCTACCAACACGCTCTACACTTAGGTTTAAGATCTCTTTGCCAAAATCTTCTAATAGGTGGCGTAGTAGCTCGTTCTTTTGCTTTTCTTGACCCAGTTTATCGGTATTAAAACTGATGTCTTGGAAGACGTTTTTGAGCTTAGTACCGTTGGCTTCCTCGATCGCATGTAGCGCTTCATCAATACGTTGACCGTTGCCTGGCTGATGACGCTGCTCGTATAGATCCCAAAAGCTGGCGCCTTCAGGCAATACAAAACGCTGCTTGGACATCATGGCATGGATCAGTTCTGGGTTGTCGCCAAACTGCTCAACCAGTTTGTTGTACTCATCGCGATAGACGTCTGACAAATACTTTAGGAACAACATAGTTAAGATGAAGTCTTTATAGGTATCGGCGCTAATGACCCCACGGAAGGTGTCACAGGCATTCCATACGGCTTTATTAATATCGTCTTGATTGATTTGGCTGGGCATTTATGGTTCCTAGATACTTTGGAAGGTAAGAGTTTTTATAGTGAGGTAATGATAGCAGGGTCTAGGCTGGTTGACGGATATTAGTGGCTAGAAGTTCAACTCTAGTAGATATTTATATAAATTAATTGAATAAACTAAGGGGCCAAAGCACAAAAATACTTGATAACAATGTGACTATTATGGGTACTGAGAAGATATGTTTAACAGTGTATATGTATAAGTCATTTAATCATGCTTAGGCGGTACGGAATAGGTGCCAACAACATGTGCGACCAAGTCACTAGAGCCCTCTGAATATAAAGAAACTTCGCCTACGATAAGCGTGCGACCTACTTTTAGCAAGCTACACTCAGCAATAATACGTGCTTCTGCTGAGGGTTTACGCAAAAAATTAATGGTCAGGCTTGTCGTCACTGTCAACGGTACAATTCCAATCTTGCCAAGTATAGCTACATAGAGTGCGACATCAGCAATACTCATCAATACAGGACCTGAGACAGTGCCACCAGGACGCAGCTCGTCTATACCGATATCATGTGATAAGGTCGAACCACTATTACCTACTGCTTCAACAATACATTTGGTTTGAGGAAACTCTAACGCTAAAAAGGCAGCTATTTCTTCTTTGGTTGCAGACATACATACTCCTAGAGTCTAATTATTCTTATGACCTAACCGACTTTCTCATCAAAGGTTAGTGGTCTGTTACTATCGTCGAACGTAAGGAGTGGACATTTATTTAAATGAGTTAAAAATCTTATCTAACTTGTAGGATAGCATTACTGAAAAGCAAGACAAATAGAAAGCTTCATTACCATCCTAACCATTTATCTCAAAACTTCACGACAATCATCGTCCTCTGATTCTTACCTGCGCTCAGATTTTTCAATCATCTATTTCTATATCTAAAGTCATCTTTGCAAGGCATCGTTCTATCTGATTAACATAAAAGTTGGCAGTATGATTTATACCAGCATCTATCCCAATACTACTCTAATAATTGATCACTCGCTGACAGCTTGCTGCAAAAAAATTATCACTGCACTGGTAACAGAATGCTTCATCATCATAATATTGATAATAAGTGAAAAAATTATCTTACGAGTATACAATGAGAATCATGCAGACATCTTGGTTAAGGAACCATTGGCGCTGTTTGGCGTGACTATGACAATGCTACACGGTTTAAACAATATGAGTGAAAAATGAGCCTAACTTACTAGAAACAGTTTTTTAGTGATAGTATATGTTTGAAATCAAATAATGACTTAGAAATACTTAGTTACATTTTATTATGAGATAAATCCCAATATCCATCTTGCATTCAATACTTAATAAGTGTTGGTCTAATAGCTGGTCTATAAATACAAACGTAAATATTAATACCTTAAGTATCAATTACCTATAATAGTAGTTGGGCTTCCTCCTTCACCGCCAATCTTATATATCCTCTGCTTTCCCTATCTATCTTAAACACCCATTAATTCCTTTGAAATACAAAGCCTAAAGCTTATATTTAAGCTTCAAGACCCACCCTTAAACACTCGGCAATTGAGGTAACCAAAACACCAATGCCAATAGCGTGGCTAATAATACGGGCGGCGTTATCAGCAGTCCGACCTTCATATATTGTCCCCAGCTTATCTTATAGTCTTTTTCTGCCAATACGTGTAACCACAATAGCGTCGCCAAACTACCAATAGGTGTGAATTTTGGTCCCAAGTCATTGCCGATGACATTGGCATAAATCATTAGTTCTCGAGTAGCAGTGGGCACTTGGGCGCTATCAATTGCCAGCGCGCCTATCAGCGTCGACGGCATATTGTTCATCACAGACGCTACGATGGCGGATAAGAATCCTGTGCCAACCGTCGCAACGAGCGCGCCTTGTTGACCTAACCAGTTAAGTATTTGCGCGCCATAGGCAGTAAGTCCTGCATTGCCCAAACCATAAACCACCAAATACATACCAATTGAAAACAATACGATTTGCCACGGGGCTTTCTTAAGAATATTAGTCATAGAAAACTTGGCATCACGACCACCTTGCCACCAGCGTCCAGCAATCGCCATGAGTATAAGCGCCGCGGCACTCGTCACTACGGAGATAACCAGCCCGAGCGATTCAGTCGCGAAATAAGCGATTAATAATAATGCCAGCAGTGGAAAAGCCGCTCGAAACACCAGCGGGTCTTTGATAGCGGATTGTGGTGAGCTAAGATTTGCCGTTGAGTAGTGTTTAGGAATATGCCGCGCATAAGCAATCCACAATACCAATAGCGTTGCTAGGACAGAGACGATATTTACCGGTACCATCACCGCCGCGTAGCGACCAAAACCAATATCAAAATAATTGGCACTGACGATATTAACCAAATTAGAAGTCACTAATGGCAAACTTGCGGTATCAGCAATAAAACCAGTGGCAATAATAAAAGCTAAAGCGGATTTGGGGGCAAAATCAAGGCGCAGTAGAATAGCAATCACAATCGGCGTCAGCAGTAAGGCCGCGCCATCATTGGCAAAGAAGGCGGAGATAAACGCTCCTAACAGCACAATCATCGGAAACAACAAACGCCCGCGCCCATTGCCAAGCCGAGCAACGTGTAAGGCCGCCCAGCCAAAAAATCCCGCTTCATCTAAAATAAGGGAGATAATAATCAGGGCGACAAAGGTAAAGGTAGCATCCCAAACGATATCCCAAACGATACCAACGTCAGACCATTGCACCACACCAAATACTAAGGCGACCAAAGCGCCGCCCATCGCACTCCAACCAATGCCAAGCCCTTTAGGCTGCCAGATGACTAAGACCAAAGTTACGATAAAAATAGCGAATGCGAGCATGAAGTAACCTTAATGAGCCAATTGAAGCAATAATAAAACAATGAAAATTTCATCAGGGCAATAATAAAACCAATAATAAAACAAAGAAGTTAGAGCGATTTTTGATTGACGCGTTGGGATACTTCTGCAGCGCTTTCGACCCGTTCTGAATAGCGATCGGTCAGATATGCCGAACGTCCACGGGTAAGCCACGTAAATTTGACCAACTCTTCGCATACATCGACGACTCTCAAATATAATGGTGACATTTTCATGCGATCATTATCATCGAATTCCAAAAACGCTTTTGGGATAGAGGATTGATTAGGGATGGTAATCATGCGCATCCAGCGCCCAAGAATACGCAACTGATTGACGGTATTAAAACTTTGGCTGCCGCCACTGACTTGCATAATAGCGAGCGTTTTACCTTGGGTCGGGCGTACGCCGCCTAGCGCCAACGGAATCCAGTCAATTTGCGCTTTCATAATACTGGTAATGCTGCCATGGCGTTCTGGACTGACCCATAGCATGCTTTCTGACCACTGTGCCAGCTCGCGTAACTCTTGTACCTTTGGGTGGTCGCTATCGGCGTCATCTGGCAGTGGCAAGCCTGATGGATTAAACATTCGCACTTCACAGCCATACCAACGCAATAGACGGCTTGCTTCTTCTGCCGCCAATCTGGAAAATGAGCGCGCACGTAAAGAGCCATATAACACCAATATTCTTGGTGCATGGCGTGGGTCATCTTTACCTATCAAAGACTCAATATCAATAGCTTGTATTTGACTGAAATCAATATTGGGCAAATCGTTTTTAAGTAAATCAGCAGCGGGTAAATCAGTAGCGCCAATATTGCTATCACACTCGCTATCAAGATTGTCTTCTACTGCTAGGGTTGCGGTGTCTTTAACCTTTGACATGTTTGACGATTTCCCCATCTTCTTTGGTAAAACTACTGACTGGATTTTCCAGTAATTCAAACACTCGCTCTGACGGTCGGCACAGCGCCGCGCCTTTATTGGTAACAACAATAGGACGATTGATTAAAATAGGGTGCGCTATCATGGCATCAATCAATTGCGCATCGGTCAATGTTGGATTGTCTAAGCCAATCTCGCTATAGACGTTTTCTTTACTGCGTATTAGCTCGCGCGGCGTGATGTGCATCAATGCCAATAGCTCAACTAAGTACTCACGAGACGGCGGTGTTTTTAGGTATTCCACCACGTCTGGCGTCTCACCTGAAGCCTGCATAATAGCAAGTGTATTACGAGAGGTGCCGCATTTTGGATTATGAAAAATCATTGGCGTCATAAGGTTTTCCTCTTAACGTTAAAGGGATGAGATTTGGTATATATTGAATCCAATATAAAAGAAGTATGTTAAGAATAGTGTTTTGCTGGTATAAATTTTCCTCGCTTGCTGTGTGTTTCGCACTCCAGAGGCTTCGAAAAACTTATCCCAGCAGTACTGTCTTCTTTTTAAATTGAATCGACTATATATATGAATATTACCAAACAGCCAGGTAATTAAAACAACGTTTTATGAAATAAACAAAGCAACATTTGATTCATTAAAAATTAAACTAAAGAGAAGTATCTTTACCTAATAAAAGCAAAACTATGGCAAAAAAATTACTCATTATAGCGCGAGTTGGATTGGTGGCTATCGGTGCCGTTATCATGGTTGATTGTGCCGTGTTAATGACGGTCGGAAAAATCAACTTTGGCACTGTCGTGCCGTTTTTATTGGGCAGCGCCTTTGTCACCCATGGGATATTTTGGCATGCCATCCGCAAATTTACTAGGCAAAACCCTTTCCGCAATCGTCTTTGGTATGCGCTATGGCTGCTGTTTTTCATTTGGCTTATTAGCTTCGGGTTATTTATTTTCTCGTTGCAGCAGCAGATTAAACGCAGCGCACAGCCTGTACCAGAGGTCGCGGCGATTATTGTATTAGGTTCAGGTACTATCGCAGGAAAGCCAACACCGACGCTTGCTCAGCGTTTAGATACGGCCGCCCCGCTGATTAAAACACAGCCAGAGGCGCTAGCGCTGACCAGTGGCGGTATAGGTATGGGGCAGACGCGCAGTGAAGCCAGTATTATGGCGACTTATTTACATGAGACACATGGCATTGCCTTTGAGCACATTTTACAAGAGGGCAAAAGCACCAGTACCGCCGAAAACTTAATCTATAGCCAAGTAATTTTGGCGGCAAAAGGTATCTCTATTACCGCGCCTATTGCGATTGTGACCAGCGACTTTCATACCATTCGCGCCGCTGCCATTGCCAAGCATCAAGGCTACCAGCAGCCTATTTTATTCGCCAGCCCAACACCGCTATCCATTCGCTACAATGCGTGGTTTCGCGAGTATTTTGCCTTTGTCAGTGGTTGGCTATTTGGCGAATATTGATAGAATTTAATAAAGCGGTTCATAAATTAGCCCGATAAATAAAACCGTTTTTTAATAAAGATAATAACCATAATTAACCAGAATAATAATGGACGGCAGCCCTATGCTCATCGACATCTTATTAACCATTCACTTTATCCTACTGGTGCTGATATCCTTGCGCGTCCTATCGCGCGATGATTTAACCGCACCAGCACGCTTGGCTTGGATTGTTATCTTATTCGTCTTACCTTATTTTGGTGTATTGGTTTATTGGATGTTTGGTGAGGTGCATTTAGGGCGCAACTTCGCGCGTGAACGTGAAGACATTATCAATAAATTACGTCAACACCGTCCTGCAGTGCTCGGTAGCGATGTGGCGTTAACACTGGCCGTCGCGGGGTTGAGGTGACGATGGTTTTCCCGAAGAAAAACGACTCCTTTATCGTCGCTGCAACCAGTCATAGCTACTATTGGCAACTGCTTGAAGCAGGGGTGAAAATCTATGAATATAAGCCTGGGCTGCTACACGCCAAAACTCTGACCGTCGATGGTCAAATCAGCTTGATTGGCTCGAGCAATTTGGATTTACGCAGCTTTGATTTGAATTATGAAAACAACATTCTCTTTAGTGATAAAGCGCTCACCGCGGCTATTATCGAGCGCCAATATCAATATATCGCTGACTCCGATGAAGTGACGCGCGAAGAAGTGAAAAACTGGCCGCTGTCTTATCGGATTTGGAATAATATCGTTGCCACTATGGGACCCGTTTTATAAATGAATCTTTGTTAATGAGTACTTATTAATGAGCCCTTATTAATGAGTCCTTGTTAAAGAAAAATGATTAACATGAAATAATTTGTCATTAAATGTGCTTTATTAATTCTATTGAACAGCTGTTTTTTGCAAAATATAGATGACAAACTTAGCTTCTGTCGCAAAAGGTTGTGCTGCCACTTCTGCTAGTAGCGCCTGTCTCTTGTCGCTACGCGCACGATACGCATAAGGGGTCATGGTCATTAAGTCTGCCAATTCCTCTGCCGATAAATTTAAACTACTGCTGATATGATGGGTTTCTAGCAGCTGGAAATAAGGCGCTAATTCCTGTAAAAACTTCTCAGAATCATGCTCATGGACGTCATCAAATAACGCCTCACGCATCGTCGCTAAATGCCCTATATCGGGCTTGGCAATGATTAGATAGCCTGCATCACTTAATACCTCATTAAACGCTTCTGGCAAGATGGGGCTAAAGATACTGCTAATACCATTGATACTATGCGCGCGTAGCGGTAAATGCGCCGCGCTGGTGACCAGTGGATAGATGGCTGCCGCTTTAATTACCTCTGTGGCAGAATCGTCTTTAACTGGCTGATACCAAAGACGACCTAAAGCCTTACTGGTTTTTGCAAGCTCCACAACGGCAGGTTTACTGATATCCGCCGCAATAAGCACATCCATGCCCGTTTGCGCCATTGCCTGCGTGTAATAGCCTTCACCGCAGCCAATATCCAGCCAGTTGATAGGCTTATCTTTTTGGTTAATACTGACTTTTTGTGCCGTCAATAATGCCGCCATCTTTTGGCAAATTAAGTCATTTAATGGCTGATAATGTCCAGCATTTAAGAACCGTTTGCGCGCATCAATTGATTGCTGACTGTCGCCCGGTGCTTTGGATTTTTTTTGTTGTACCGGTAATAGATTGACATAACCCTGACGCGCCACATCAAACGGATGAGCCGTTTGCTTTGGATGCAAGCTGCCATCACAGCGCCACGTATCGTCAGCTGGTTGCAGAGGTGATTGGCAAAGGGGACAAATAAATAAGCTCACAAGTATCTCAACGTCATCACAATATGGCTGCCATTTTAACAAAATTCAGGCTTCGTAAGGGATAAAAGGCATAACAAAAGAGAAGATAGCATAGGACATAAAAAAGCCATCTTAGATTTTAAGATGGCTTTTGATTTGAAATTTTTTTTGATTTGAAACTGTTTGACGACTTAACGCAGTTTTAAGGTCATCAGCCCAAGAATCACAAGGATAATGGCAATAATCCAAAACCTTGCCACCACTTGCGTCTCTTTCCAGCCAATTTCTTCAAAGTGATGATGCAATGGTGCCATGCGAAAGACGCGCTTTTTACGCAGCTTATACGAGCCAACTTGTAGCATGACCGACAATGCTTCAGCGACAAATAAACCACCCATAATGGCAAAGGCAATCTCTTGACGGGTCATAACCGCAATCGTACCGAGCATCGCGCCCAATGCTAACGCCCCAACATCACCCATAAATACTTGCGCTGGATGAGCGTTAAACCATAAGAAACCAAGCCCGGCGCCAATCATCGAGCCACAGACAATAATCACTTCCGAGTTATAGGCAATATAAGGTACATGCAAGTAATCCGCAAAGCGCACGTCACCTGAGACATAAGCCATGGCGCCTAAACCTGCTGCAACCAAGACCACCGGCAATATAGCTAAGCCATCCAAGCCATCGGTTAAGTTGACAGAGTTAGAAGCACCATTAATCACAAAGTAGGTAAAGATAATAAAGCCAATACCAAACGGCACGGCTGAGAAGGGAATTATCCAATCTTTAAAAATCGGTAGCAGCAAATCTTGCATCTCACGTGTGGTGGCCATATCTGGCTGCAAGGTAGCAATATAATATAAAGATATACCGACGAATAACGCGCCCATCGAGAGCCAAAAGTATTTTTTGCGGGCAATCAGACCTTTGGGGTCTTTATACTTAATTTTAAGCCAATCATCTGCCCAACCAACCGCGCCAAAGATAATCATGACAATGAGCAAAATCCATACATAGGGATTGTTTAATCGCGCCCACAGCAAGGTTGAGACCCCAATCGCGCTCAAAATCAGTACCCCACCCATGGTTGGCGTACCGGTTTTGGCCAAATGCGACTGCGGACCATCATTACGAATCGCCTGACCGTATTTCAGCGCACGCAGACGTCGAATGACGCGCCCACCAAAAATCATGCTAAAGGCAAGCGCGGTAATAACCGCTAGTAACGCGCGCAGCGTCAACGAAGAAACCGCAGAAAACGGCGTATAATACTGACCAAGCCAGCCAAACAACCAAACTAACACCGCCTACTCCTCGACTAGCGCATTGATAAGGGTTTCCATTTCCATGGAACGTGAGCCTTTAAACAGCACCGTACAAGGCTGCGCCTGCTGTGCTTGTAAATAAGGCTGTAAATATGCCAATAAACTGTCTTTATCAGCAAAGGCATGGGCGTTGATAGCAGAAATCTCTTTTGCGCCTGCCACCGTATAAGGGGCGTATTCACCAACACACAGCAGCACATTGATGCCGGTGGTCGCAATCGTACGACCCAAGCTTTGATGCTCGCTGACCGCCGCTTCTCCAAGCTCGGCAATATCACCGAGTACCATCACTTGCGTACCCGTTTGCGCTGCAAGCACCTTAGCTGCCGCTCGCACCGAATGCGGATTGGCATTATAAGTATCATCAATCAAACGATGCATACCGAGTAGTTGGCTGTTTAAGCGCCCCTTAGCAGGACGGGCATTTTCAAGTCCGACGACGATATCACTGATATCGATATTTAACGCATGGGCACAAGCAGCAGCGGCCAAGGCATTATTGACATTATGCTCGCCCGCTAACGGCAGATTAATATCATGAACTTGGCTGCCAATATGCAGCTTAAACTCGCTGCGTTCAGGCTCAACATCTAAATGGCTGGCACTGACATCGGTATTACCAAAGCCAATCACATGAGAGGTATGCTTTTCAGCGATACGGCGCAGCTTATTGGTAAAGTCATCTTTATCAGGAACGATAGCGTACTGCGTGTCATTCAAAGTATGGTAAATCTCAGCCTTGGTTTGGCAAATGCCTTCACGGCTGCCAAATTCCCCTAAATGCGCGGTACCAATATTGAGAACACAAGCGACATCCGGCTTTACAATCTCAGTAGTATAAGCAATCTCACCAATATGGTTAGCGCCCAGCTCCAAAATCGCATAGCGATGATGATCGGATAATTCGAGCAACATCATCGGCACACCTAAGTCATTATTTAGGTTGCCACGGGTAATCAGCGTCGGCGCCAAACGTCCAAAGATACTACCGAGCATCTCTTTGCAGGTGGTCTTGCCGCTAGAACCAGTGATGGCAATCACGGTCAAATTTTTATGCTGCTGACGACGATAAGCTGCCAATTGTCCTAACGCCAAACGCGTGTCATTAACAACTAATTGTGCAATATCAGCAGAAATAGGGCGTGAAACGATAGCCGCAACCGCACCTTGTTCGATGGCAGTAGCGATATAATCGTGACCGTCAAAATTATCACCGCTGAGCGCCAAAAAGATATCACCCGCTTTAATAGTACGAGTATCGGTAGCGATACGAGTGCTAGTAATTGGCTTGCTTGTGTTTGTGCTGTGTGTGTCCGTGCTGTTATTGCTTGATGTCGTTTGACCGTCAGCAAATTGCCAATGTCCACCCAGCGTTGCGGTTGCCGCAAGCAGATTGTCTACTTGCCAAACATACAGCCCTTGCGACTGAATGCTGTTATCGTTGTCGGCTGTCATAATGATTACCTTATATATGATGACTACTTATCTTTGATATTTGAGAATGTATGTTTTTTAAAAGTATAAAAAATGAGGCGCAGGCGCTATTATTTATCTATAAAGGCTATACGCGCCCTGCTTGCTTTAAAGCATTTTGCAAAATAACACTGTCGTCAAAATCATAACGAACATGGTTAATTTCTTGATAGGTTTCATGACCCTTGCCCGCGATAACGACGATATCATCAGGCGCTGCTTGATTGACCGCATATTCAATGGCTGCTTGGCGCGCAGGTTCGATATGGGTGCGCTGATATTGCTCGTTTGTCATGCCCGCTTGCATATCTTGCAAGATTACATTTGGGTCTTCGGTACGTGGATTATCCGCCGTCAATACAACTTTATCGGCGCCTGCCAATCCCGCTTGCGCCATCAATGGGCGCTTACCTGCATCGCGGTCGCCGCCACAACCAAACACTGCCCATAGCTGACCTTTACAATGGGTTTTTAGACTGGCAAGTACTTGGCTTAACGCATCAGGCGTATGGGCATAATCAACAATAAAACAACCATCATTGGATGGTACACGCTGCATACGTCCAACCGCACCTTGTAGCTGCGGGATAACGGCCGCAATGCGCTCCAGGCTAATATCTAAAGCTACAGCAGCGCCAATAGCAGCCAGCAAATTGGCAACGTTAAAACGACCCAATAATGGGCTGACGACGTTTATAATATTAATTTTTTCATTACCAAAATCAGTACGCAGCGCAATCTCAACACCGTGCAAACTTGGCTTGATTTCAGCGGCAACAAAGGTTGCAGATTTTGCTGGGTTTAAACTATAGGTCCAAACCGTTATTTGGCTGGCATGCGCGGTATCGAGCATGATCTGTGCATGCTCATCATCGATATTGATAATGGCGTGGGTTAACTCTGAGAAATGTGCTTTATCAAACAGCTTGGCTTTTGCCGCAGCATACTCTGCCATATCGGCATGATAATCTAGATGATCGCGGCTCAAATTGGTATAAATCGCCACCGATACTGGCATACCTTGTAAACGCTGCTGATCGAGACCGTGCGAGCTCGCTTCTAATGCCAATAGCTCAGCATTCTCTGTACCCATTTGATATAAAAACTGCTGTACCGCTAAGGCATCACCGGTGGTATGGCTGGCTTGCACCAGAGCGCCTAATCTACCGTTACCTGCTGTTCCCATCACGGCGCTACTCATGTCAGTTAGCTGCGTCAATTGCGCCACCAATTGGCTGATAGTGGTTTTGCCATTGGTGCCCGTTACTGCGACGACCGTTGGCAAACTCACAGGCTGCTGATATTGCAAACGCGCCTGAATCAAGTCACCTAAAAAATCACGGATATTGGGCACATATAATACGGGGCAAGGCAGGCGGTCCAATTGCTGCTGTACGATAGATTCAGCATTATCATCAGTTAAAGCAAGATTGGTATGTGGCGGTACATTAGCTTTAATAAGCAAAGCGCGCGGGTCAATTTCTGCTAGGATAAAAGCCGCATTTTGCGCGGCTTGATAAAGGTAGTCACGACTTTTTTGACAGTTTGGCGTATGACTTTTTAATAACACAAAGACGTCGTTGGCTGCCAACTGACGGCTGTCTAAGCAGAACTGCTCAAATGGGATATTGGCAAGTGATGTTTTTAGATTGGGCAACTGACTGTTAGATGCGATTATCATCGCTGTCAATGCTTGTGCTAGGCTTTGTTTGTCTTTGTGGTTCTGCCTATGACTGTCGCTACCGCTGGCTTCAATCAGCTGTTGCAAGGTGACTGTGGTGCTGCTTGGCGGCGAGATAGACGGAGTCATTGGCAAATCCTAAACGGTTAAAACGCATCAAATGGTTAATAGCGGAATATTTAAAAAGATTACTTTTTTACCTACTGTTCTTCGGTTTTTAGCGGCTTATCTAACGGCACATTATACAAACGCAGCGCCTCTTTCATGACGTTATGGAAAACAGGAGCGACGGTTAAGCCCGCATATATCTGACCACGCGGGTCTTCGATAAGTATGACACCGACCAGCTTAGGATTAGATGCTGGGGCCATACCGGCAAAGACGTTACGATATTGGTCGGTATAGTAGCCACCTTTTGGATTGATACGGCGCGACGTTCCTGTTTTACCAGCAACGCGATAACCATCGATAGCAGCACCCTTAGCCGTACCACCCGGTTCGGTGACACTCTCCATCATTTGTACGATAGACATGGCTTGCTCATGTGCCATGATACGCTTACTGGGTGGCCGCTCGCCATCTTTGGTCAGCGTTAATGGATGCATAACCCCGCCTGCTGCCAGCGCCGAATAGGCCTGTGCTACCTGCGCCAATGTCACTTGCAGACCGTAACCATAACTGACCGTCGCCCGCCTTGAGGTTTCTTTCTCTTTTGGCGTCACGACAAGTCCACTGCCCTCACCGGGGAATTGCAGCGGTGTTTTTGAGCCAAAGCCAAATTGCTTTTGCATATTGGTAATGGCATCAGGCGGCAGTGATAACGCAATCTTGGTCGAGGCCACGTTACTAGATTTCTGTAGCAACGTACCCAGAGTAATACGACCCAGATTATTATGATCGCGAATCGTATAACCACGCACACGAATAGAGCCAGGATTGGTATCAATCAATGACGTCGTCGTATACTTGCCTGAATCTAAAGCGGCGGCGACAGTAAATGGTTTCATGACCGAACCGGGCTCAAAGACATCAAGCAGCGCACGGTTACGTTGGTTTTCACCGGTCATCTCATTAAGATTGTTGGAGTTAAATGACGGCCACGTCGATAGAGCAAGCACCTCACCGGTTTGCACATCGACGATCATACCCGTTGACCAGCGCGCTTTTTGCAAGCGACCGGCTTTTTCCAGCTCTTTATAAAGTAAGTACTGCAAGCGCGAATCAATCGTTAACGCCACGTCTTTACCGGGTATCTCTGGTTCAATCTGCTTAATTTCTTTCAAACTGTTTTGCTTGGCATCTTTGAGTACCAATACTTTACCATCATCGCCCGCCAGCTCAGTTTCATACTGACGTTCGATACCAGCGCGGCCTTCATAACCGCCTTCAGGATCATCGGCATTTTGGCCCATGAAACCCAACAGCTGCGAGTTCGGTTGCGGCTGTGGATAATAGCGCTGGAAGAAGTTTTTCTCATAGACGCCCGGAAAATCAAGCGAGCTAACGCTTTGAGCAATCTCAGGGGTGACTTTATTGAGTAGCGGCAGATAATGCGAGCCTGCGCCCGATGGCAGCGCCGCTTTAACGGCTTCCTCATCGGTTACATCGATACTGTCATCGATTGCGGTGACTTTTTTAAGCTCAGTGACTGAGATATTGGCCGCCGCCGCTAGGGTGGTCAAATCCATATTATCCAAGCGCTTTTGCATACGCGCGACCAGCTTTGGACTATCAGGATTGGTCAAAATAATGCGTTTAAGCTCATAATATTCGCGTGCATAATCATGCGGGCTAAAAGAAACCGTCGCTAGAGGCGCACTGACTGCTAATGGCAAATCATTACGGTCGGTAATCATACCGCGATAGGATTTTTGCGTGCGCACGCTGGTGATAAGCTCGTTACCTTTATCTTGGTAAAATTGAGCATTGGCCACTTGTAAATAATAAGCACGGCCGATAAGACCTACCAAAATCAGCAGCGCTAGCGCCCAAATCATACGAAAACGGTTTTTATCTTGCTCGACACCGCCACGCGAAGAGGCGCCAGACGCTTTACCCAAAAACGCTCTTTTACTTTTTAGGTTTTTAACACTGGTATAAGCGCCCTGCTCTTCGTTCTTTTTGAGGCGACCAAACAGCTTGGCTTTACGGCCATCACTGGTTTTATTGTCAGGCTTGCTACTCGTTTGCCCAGATTTGGCGGCACTGGCACGGCGTAACGGCTTGGTGACTTTGCCGCTGGCTGGTTTTTTGTTGTTATTCTTAGCGGCAGCTTTATCGCTATTGGCATTGGATTTTTTATCACTCATCGTCCAGCCTCCGCTGCATCAGCATCCGCCTCAAAAAAATCTGTTTCATTGACAGCTGCAGCATTGGCGTCATCCTCGAGCACTGGTGCAACAGCAACGGCCGCACCCGGCTGAATAATCAGCTTATCTTTAAGGGTTGGCGAAAACATCCCGAGTTCAGCAACGGCACGACTGGCAATTTGCGGAGTCGCACTAAAGGTTTGCTGCTCGATAAGCAAACGCTGATGTTCTACCTGTAGCTTGCGCTCTTGTTTTTTCATATCTTGCAAGGTTTTATAATCCTGATGATATTGCTGCACGCCTTCTGCCGTTTTGATGCCGCTCCAGATAATCGCAGCCGCTAATAACAATAATATGACCACGTAAATACTGACCACATTAAATCGGTGCACGAATAATTCGCCAACATCGGTATTAGGAGGCATTGCGGCGCGGCGGTTTACAGGTTTGTCAGATATTGCCATGACGATCTCAAAAAAGTGAACTTCAAAATAAAAAAAGCGCTAAGATTTGCGAGTGAACACACCCTCATGAGCCATCAGCACCATCAGTAAAAATAACTATCAATAAAATCAATAAACACATAACCAAGCAAAAAGTAACTGCTGAGCCTAGCAGAGAATGTTTACAGCTTTTTAACAGCCGCGTAATCATTAAAACATTCAGTCATATTTTACCCACATAACTCAATAGCAGTCTTTTCAGCGCGGTTTTTTTGCATTGTTTTTTGGCATGGTTATAGGGCTTAGCTTAAGAGTTATTATCTGCTTTATAATCCGTATCGCTACGAGTTGCCATGCGCAGCCACGCACTACGCGCACGCGGATTATTGCTTATCTCAGCCTGACTGGGGCCAACACGTTTCGGCTTACTAAAATAACGCGGACGCTTGGGCGGCATTGGTAAATTCTCATCTTCTGGATACTGACCTTTGCTATGGCGCTGCAAAAACTGCTTGATACGGCGATCTTCTAACGAATGAAAGCTAATCACTGCCAGCTGACCGCCCGACTTTAAAATCGGAATACTTTGTTCTAAAAAGTCATCCACATCGCCAAGCTCATTATTGATAAAAATGCGCATAGCCTGAAAACTTTGCGTCGCAGGATGCTTACCGCGCTGCCAATTTGGATGCGCCGCTTTGATCACTTCTGCCAGCGCAAGCGTCGACTCATAACTGTCCATCTGCTTAATCGCACGGGCAATACGGCGGCTGTGGCGTTCTTCACCAAACTCATAAAGCACATCGGCCAAGGTTTCATCATCGACCGTCTCAAGCCACTCGGCAACCGACTGTCCACGACTGGTATCCATGCGCATATCGACCGCGCCATCGCGCATAAAACTAAAACCGCGGCTACCGTCATCGATTTGCGGCGAGGAAATACCCAAATCCGCCATCAGACCGTCCACTTTTGTGATTCCCATACTAGCTAAACTATCGGTCAAGGTTGCAAAGCTGTCATGCACCACTTTGACGCGGCTATCAGATTTTGCCAATTCTTGCGCAACGCTAATGGCTGTTGGGTCTTTATCAAACACAATTAAGGTTGCATCATCGGCAAGCTGGCTTAATAGCAGGCGGCTATGCCCACCGCGCCCAAAAGTTGCATCAACATAAATACCACTTTTTTGTAAGCTGTTTTGACGGCTGTCATCTGTTTGTTTGGGCAGCGATTTGACACCCAATACCGCCGCCACCGTTTCTTGTAGTAGCACGGCGTCATGGACAAAACTTAATTCATCAGCACCCGCTTGCTCTATGACGGGCTTTTGAGAAAACTGATGAGCAGAATCATTTTCAACAATAGACGAATTGACCTCTGACTCAGAACTATCAATGACTGAAGAAGGGTTTTCTTTAGAATTTAGCGTGTTTCTTGACTTTGGATTCGATATGGACACAAACGACTCAGTAGATGACGACCATTTTGGTCAGTAATAGTAAAAAATCAGATGAAAATAAACAAGTTATGACTTGTCTAACATTATTATCGCAAGGATACACTGGTAGTCAAGCGCTAGACGGGCTTTTCGTTAAAAATATCCCATCTCTCTGTTATACTAGCGCTATATTTTACGCTATTTTTCTACCTTGACGGCTATTGTTTGTGCCGTATTTTTTGTTCAAACTTCTCATGCACATTGATCATTAGCATTTTTAACCGCCATTTTTCACAGCCATATTCATTAACCACCCTATTCTGAGAATTTTATGATGCAATCATCGACTTCAACTAACAGCACGCGCCCTGTCCGTACTCGTATCGCGCCTTCACCGACTGGCTTTCCACATGTTGGCACCGCTTATATCGCGCTATTTAATTTAGCCTTTGCCAAAGCCCACGGCGGCGAGTTTATTTTACGTATTGAAGACACCGACCAAACGCGCTCAACCGAACAATCTGAAAAAATGATTTTGGATGCGCTACGTTGGGTTGGTCTTGACTGGGCGGAAGGTCCAGATATCGGCGGTCCGCATGCGCCTTATCGTCAGAGCGAGCGTAGCGATATTTATAAAAAGCATGCCGAGCAGCTTATAGAAAACGACCATGCGTTTCGCTGCTTTTGTAGCAGTGAAGAGCTTGATGCCATGCGTGCTGCGCAAATGGCCAATGGCGAAACGCCGCGTTACGACGGTCGCTGTGCCCATTTGGCCCCAGAGAAAACTGCGCAATTGGTTGCTGAGGGCAAACCAAACGTCATTCGTATGCGCGTGCCTACCGAAGGCGTCTGTCAAGTGCAAGACATGCTACGCGGTACGGTTGAGATTCCTTGGACGCAAGTCGATATGCAAGTGCTGCTAAAAACCGACGGCATGCCAACGTACCATCTCGCCAACGTTGTCGATGACCATTTAATGGACATCAGCCATGTATTGCGCGGTGAAGAGTGGCTCAACTCTGCGCCTAAGCATCAGCTGCTTTATGAGTATTTTGGTTGGGAGATGCCGGTTCTTTGCCATATGCCACTGCTGCGTAACCCTGATAAATCAAAGCTGTCTAAACGTAAAAACCCAACGTCTATCACCTACTACCGTGATGCCGGCGTGCTACCTGAAGCGCTGCTTAACTACCTCGGTCGTATGGGCTACTCTATGCCTGACGAAGCGGAGAAATTTACCTTAGAGGAAATGATTGCCAGCTTTGATATTCAACGCGTGTCCCTTGGCGGCCCTATTTTCGACATCGAAAAGCTCAATTGGCTTAACGCCGAATGGCTACGGGCGCTAACCCCTGAAGAGTTAAAAAATAAAATCCTTGAATGGGCCAGTAACAGCGACAAGCTAACTGCTATCGCAGCGGCGATTCAGCCTCGCATCGAGTTACTGTCTGATGCGGTCAATTGGGGTGGCTTTTATTTCCAAAACCTACCTGCTATCAATGCTGAGAGCTTTACCCATAAATCTCTGACGCCTGAACAAATTACTGAGATGCTGCAACTGGCGCTTTGGCAGCTAGAAACCTTGCCAACGTGGTCAGAAGAAAACATCTACGCCACGCTTAAAGGTCTTGCCGCCCATCTTGATATTAAGATGCGTGACTTTATGGCGCCGTTCTTTATCGCTATCGCTGGTAGCACCTCATCGACGCCTGTCATGAATTCTATGGCAATTATCGGCGCTGATATGACATTGACACGCTTGCGCCATGCAGTTGATGTACTGGGTGGCCTTGGTAAAAAGAAACTGAAGAAACTTGAGAAACAAGCAGCAGAATTGCCAGACTTCTTAGCTGATAAATAGTTTGGCAGCTGAATAGTTTTTTACTTGTTAATTAAAAACAGTATTGCTAAATATAATCGGTTCAAAATAAAAGCGCTACGTTATAGCTATATGCGACTGGTATAAATTTTCCTTGCTTGCTGTGCGCTTTGCACTCCAGAGGCTACGAAAAATTCATCCCAGTCGCACTGTATCGATTTTAAAGTAACTCTACTATAACGAAAAGGGGTCAGGCTAATACTGCCCCTTTTTTACGTTAATCTCAGCATTTAAAATTCAACACCTTCATTGGATATAAATATGGCCGCCAAAACCGTCACCATCGAAAGCAAAGATTATGTCTTTAATACCCTCAAAGAAGCGCAGAATTACTATGATGCCATCGTAAAAGAGCTTTATAACGCAAAACTGACCCTGACAACCGGTCAAGACTTTGAAGATTTAAAATGGATATATAGCACTTACTGTAAGTATACCAAGCATAATCTGGATAAGTTAAGCGAGTCTGACATTGTTGGTTTTAAAGGTATAAGTACTGTCCGAGAAAAAGGTGGTCAATATATCCCAACGGAATGCTGTGCCATCATTTTTTCTGACAGCAGCTCTAATTGTACGGAAGAAGAATTCTTTACCGATAAAGCCCTAAAAGAGATTGCCATCAAGCAAAATCCACGTTAATTTAAGCTTATTCAGCCGCTAAAATGGCTTTAAACGCTTTTTTTTGCATATTTATGCATTATTTTTCAAATAGCAGTTGACAAGACTGCCGGTCTTACATAAAATACGCACACTCTTAGCGAGGGGCTATAGCTCAGTTGGTAGAGCACTTGCATGGCATGCAAGGGGTCAACGGTTCGACTCCGTTTAGCTCCACCATACTATTTATCGCAACGCTCAGTATGACTGAAACTTGATATAAATACTCGCTAGTAGGACGATATCAGCACCTAGGCACAGCTTGCTCTGTTATTAATAGATAAGCTCTCTGATATTGTGAAGTACCGTTGTAACCATTGGTTATAACACTCTATGCGTCCCCATCGTCTAGAGGCCTAGGACACCGCCCTTTCACGGCGGTAACGGGGGTTCGAATCCCCCTGGGGACGCCACTATTCGGCGTCACTTATTAGCACTTTTGCTTAGCACCTTTTAAGCATCAGGTTAGACTAATAAGCGAACAATAAAAAAGCCCAGTCATCATATGATGACTGGGCTTTTTTATGTCTGTTGATTTTGTTATATCCAGTTCATTATGGTTTGGATAAGCTGAAATTAATATATCAACGATCATAACAAGAGACAAACTCTCTAATCGCCCAGCCCCAATGCCTGTATTCGCCCTTGTAATAGCCTTCTAAATATACCCACGGACGATTTTTACTATCATAAGTAGTATCTGTGACATACACCTCGCGATCATTACGCAGCTTATTAATAATCTTGCCATTAGGCTCGTCGCGAATGTTTAGTGGAGTACCCGTCGGATCTGTTACTTTGCAAACTCTCTCGGCATGCGCGGCATTTATCCCAACAGTCATGGCCAAAACAGATACAGCAATGGTATAAGCCAAACGTTTCATCTCAAATCCTTATTATCAACAAATGTCTTATTAATCTCTGATATCTTATCAGAGTTCACATTGCGGTATCTGCGATTTTATAAGATATTTACGTTTTATTGATTTTGATAAAGACTGAAGCCATAACCTACTTTATGGTTTCTAATATCAGTATTTATTGAATGATTTATTGTATTGCCAACTCTTACGATCCTCGCTACCATCAATCCTATAAGAATTTTATAGAATGTATAAATACTTTATAACATACAAATTTTTAGGCTTAACACAAGGAAGTTTTAACCATGTTCGGTATTGAGAATTATCTAGGGTTTGTCATGGCAGCCATTTTGCTAAACCTAACCCCTGGCAGTGATAGCATGTATATCATCACCCGTAGCATTTCACACGGTAGCCAAGCAGGGTTTTATTCTGTGTTAGGTATCATCTCAGGCATTTTAGTGCATACGTTGTTAGCAGCGCTGGGCTTGTCCATCATTTTGGCCAATTCTCCACTGGCATTTATGATCGTCAAATATATCGGTGCTAGCTACTTATGTTATTTGGGCGTAAAAATGCTTATGAGCAAGCAGCAGCCTTTGATAGCCGAGAGTTTACAAGAAAACGAAAAATCTTCGTCCGCTAAGACTCTAGATCATTGGCAAATATATAAACAAGGTGTACTCACCAACACCTTTAATCCAAAAGTTGCTCTATTTTTCCTCGCATTCTTCCCTCAGTTTATCGATGCCAATTATGCTTATAGCATGGTGTCGTTTATCATTTTAGGATTGACCTTTGCTGTTACTGGCTTTATATGGTGCTTGTGCTTAGCATTGTTGGCGTCGAAGTTTAGTGAAAATCTTAGAAAGAACCCCTCTATCGAAGTGATTTTAAATAAAATAAGCGGTGTGGTATTTATTGGCTTGGGGATTAAACTGTTGACTGATAAGGGTTGAAACCATCGGATTAAATAGCAGAGGAAATAATAATGAATGATGATACTAAGCAAAAAATCACTTTATTATTTGAAGAGTTAGTTAATACTCCATGCTCAGAGTCAAGGCAAGTAGCAATAAAGCTTGAACTAGATAAACTGTCTCCTGACCCATTTTGGAGTGACTATATATTCTGGAGTGAGGAGTATGTAAACGAAAATGGAAATATAAATTATGAGGCGTTTTTTGATAAAATTTCTGAGTATCCAAATTCTCATGAGTATAAAACAAAGAGTCGCATTTTAGAGTTGGCTAAAAAACTTATTATTAGAGATTTCTCTGATATTAGTGAAGTTGATATAGTAAATGAAATCAATGAACTATCTCCTGATATCAGCTGGACGAACTATCTTTTTGTTGATAAAACCTGCTTAAAAAATGACGGCAGTATCGATCAAGAAAAATTCTTAAATAAAATATTTAAGGAGAGCTGGAATGAGAACTTCAGATAATGTAATGGAATAGATTTTCAGATACTTTTTCTTTTTTCTAGCCCAATAAAAAAAGCCCAATCCCCTACTTTAACTGGGACTGGGCTTTTTTATTATAAATAGAGCTAGCTATTAAGCAGCATTTTTACTCTCAGCTGCCAGTTGACGTAGCACATAGTGCAATACACCGCCGTGACGCACGTATTCGCGCTCTTTTGGCGTCTGTAGCATGACATTGACATCAAAGCTCTCAGTTGAACCATCGGCACGTGTGGCCGTAACCTTGGCGGTTTTGCTTTCGCCATTATTAAGACCTGTGATGCTAAGCACCTCAGAACCGTCTAAATTATAGGTCGCAGCATTTTCACCGTCTTTAAAGGTTAATGGTAACACACCCATACCGACTAGGTTTGAGCGGTGAATACGCTCAAATGAGCTGGTCAATACCGCTTTTACGCCGAGCAAAATCGTACCCTTCGCGGCCCAGTCACGACTAGAGCCAGAACCATATTCTGCCCCGCCAAGTACCACGAGCGGACGCTTGTCTTCTTTATACTTCATCGCCGCATCATAGATGGCCATTTCTTGACCGTCTTGTAGCGTAGCGCTATCACCATTGAAGTAATAGGTATAACCGCCTTCTTTGCCGCCCATCATGGTATTTTTGATACGGATATTGGCAAAGGTTCCGCGAGTCATGACCGCATCGTTACCACGGCGTGAGCCATAGCTGTTAAAGTCCGCTTCCATTACACCGCGCCCTTGCAAGTACTTGCCCGCAGGAGAGTCAGCATCGATATTACCAGCAGGCGAGATATGGTCAGTGGTGATTGAGTCGCCAAACAGACCTAAAATACGCGCACCGTCAATATCAGGGATACCTTCCGGTTCCATGGTCATGCCATCAAAGAACGGTGGGTTCTTAATGTAAGTAGAATCTTCACTCCATGGATACAGCTGACTATCGGCTGAGCTAATAGCGTTCCATGCAGCACTACCATCAAACACTTCACCGTAGTTTTTGCGGAACATATCAGCGTCGATATTATTAGCAATCAGCTCGTTGATCTCTTCTGACGTTGGCCAGATGTCTTTTAGGAATACATCGTTGCCTTCTTGGTCGTGTCCGAGCGGATGGGTGGTCAAGTCAATATCAACCGTACCTGCCAGCGCATAAGCAACAACGAGCGGCGGTGACGCCAAATAACTGGCTTTCACATGCGAGTGAATACGACCTTCAAAGTTACGGTTACCTGATAGTACAGCTGCGGCAACCAAATCGCCTTCTTCGATAGCCTCTTCAATCGCCCCTAATAGCGGACCTGAGTTACCGATACAAGTGGTACAACCATAACCTACTAAATAGAAACCGATTTTCTCTAGCTCATCCATTAGCTGAGACTTTTCAAGATAATCAGTCACCACTTTTGAACCTGGTGCCAGTGAAGTCTTAACCCATGGCTTAGCCGTTAGACCTTTTGCCGCTGCTTTTTTGGCGACCAAACCTGCACCAATCATGACTGCTGGGTTTGAGGTATTGGTACAAGAAGTAATCGCCGCGATAACGACAGAGCCATCACGCAGTCTATACTCTTCATCTTCGATTTTGACCGTGCAGTAAGTACTGCCTTCAGCGCAGAAAGGATTGGGTTTTGCCGCCAGAGTTTTTGCTTGATCTTGCTTACCGCCTTCTTCATCAAAGCGTACCTTAGCTTCAACTTCTTTTTTACGGTCTTTGGTCATCGCCGTTAAGGTTTCACCAAATTTTTCATGCATATCAGATAGATTGATACGCTGTTGGGGCAAGTTTGGACCGGCAAGTGCTGGCTGTACGGATGATAAATCCAACTCTAACTTACTTGAGTAAGTCGCTGCTGGCGTATCGGCGTCGTGCCATAAGCCTTGGGCTTTGGCATATTTTTCAACCAGCTCAATCTGGCTTTCTTCACGACCTGACAGACGTAGATAATCAATCGCCATTTGGTCAATCGGGAAAATACCACAAGTCGCGCCATACTCTGGTGCCATGTTGGCAATGGTTGCACGATCAGCAAGTGGCATACTGTGTAGACCTTCGCCGTAAAATTCGACGAACTTACCAACCACGCCATGCGCACGTAGCATTTCAACCACACGTAATACCAAATCCGTCGCGGTGACGCCTTCGGTTAATTTACCCGTCAGCTCAAAGCCAACGACTTGTGGAATCAGCATCGATGATGGTTGACCAAGCATTGCGGCTTCCGCTTCAATACCGCCAACACCCCAACCAAGGACGCCAATACCATTAATCATCGTGGTATGGCTGTCCGTACCAAACACGGTATCAGGATACGCAGTCAGCTCACCGTCAACATCAGCAGCCATTACCACGCGGGCTAGATATTCAAGGTTAACCTGATGCACAATACCCGTTGCTGGTGGCACGACGACAAAGTTTTTAAAGGCATTTTTGCCCCAATGTAAAAACTCATAACGTTCATTGTTACGTTTAAACTCAATTTTCTCGTTTAAATCAAGTGCATCTTCGCGGCCATAGGCATCGACCTGTACAGAGTGGTCAACGACCAATTCACTTGGGATAAACGGGTTAATTTGCTCAGCGTTACCGCCAAGCTCAACGACTGCATCACGCATGGCTGCCAAATCGACCACCGATGGTACACCGGTAAAATCTTGCAGGACAACACGCGCTGGCATAAAGGCAATTTCTTTTGACGCTTCTGCACCGGCGTCCCAATTGGCAACCGCTTCGATGTGATTTTTACCGACAGATTGACCATCATCTTCATTACGTAATAGGTTTTCTAAGACGATTTTCATACAAAATGGCAGCTTACTGATGTTCTCGTAAGTGTTGGTCAGCTTTGGCAGGCTGTAATAAGCATGCTCCTTGCCATCGACCGAAATGGTGTCTTTTACATTAAAAATATCACTCATGGTAGCTTCCTTATCGTTGTTATAGATCCTGAACATAAATGACTCTTGAACTAATATGACTATCAATCAATAAGCATTTATGCTGATAACTGGTGGCTAAATAGATGGTGGTTTAGTTGTTCTTAAATTAAATGGCTTTGTTAAATTGAATGGCTATACTTAGTTTCTAACAAGCGCTAAATGTTTCACAATAGCTAAGTGCCCTAGCCAAAGGTGCTTTTACTCTAACAAACCCTGTGTTAATAACGGTTTTACTAATACAGCGACGTTAACAAAAGCTATAAGTATCTGTTTAGCGTTTAACAGTAACGCCCTTTTACCATAACAAATAACCCGCCCTTTGTTAACGTCTAGATGGTGTTGAATCGTGGCACAATCGTAAACGCGGCAATGCTTTAGCGGTTAAGGTTTAACAGTTAACTGGCAAGGTATGAACTTATCTTTTATTTTTGACGGCGACGACCGCTCCGAAAGACTTGGCTGTCATCATAAAAGCTCGAATGGGCATTTTCTGCCCAAAAATGCGGCACACCCAAAATGGGCAATGGAGACAGTTTGCGCGGTGTCACATCCGGCTGTGATAATAACGCGTCCATATAATCAGCCATTTTCTCATCTAAATGACTAATGCGCTCAGATAGCGATAAGGCAAAAAAATCTTGCGTGACATTTATCACGATACTATGGGCGCATAATGCCTTGCGCGGCTGAAGTAGCTTCTCTAATAATGCATGACCAAAAATATAAACCGCAGCTTGAGAGTCGCTATTTAGCGCTTGTGGTTTATCCCACTTGTCACGCGGTGCTACCAAACTTTCCTGCCAATCAAAATCAACCAATGCCTTACCGATACTTGCATCAGCGGTGACTAATATTGCGCCATTTTCATCAAATACGGTAATGGTATCGCGGACACGCCCGCGACTGGCACCAATACCTTGTTGATTGATTTCAAGCATATGATAATAATTCAGCAGGGCTTTGGTCTTGGGAAAGGTTAGCCAAATGCTACCGTTAAATAAATCATGCAAGTTATCGCGGGTGGGAATATTACCGGTCGTGCCGATAAAACTCTCGTACGCCTCGCCTTCTGGCAAGGCATTTTGCGAGACAAATTGTAAGGTTTGGGCTTGATTGTTTAGTACAGGTTTGGTTTGCGGTAATGGCTGTTGTAAATCATCAGCCTGTTGCTGCAACGATGTATTCAAAACCTTGGCGATAATATCAGGTATGTTTTCGAGTTTATCTGTCTGAGCAGAATTATCTCTTAAAGAGCTAAGCTTTGTGATGGCTTTACTTATATAGCCTAACTGATTTAAGTGACAGAGCCATGGCGCTTGCCAGTCAATAGCAGCAAAGCTGTCATCAAGCTGACTATCGCATGCAGACGGGTCATTAATAGAAGCGTCAGAAGAAGCAGTTGGATAAGGCTTAGCAGGTAAATCAGTAGCGGTCATATTGACTATCTCTATTAGACGACTGGCGTGACTATGGTATCATGGAGCGCTTTTTTACGGCTAGACAAGCCGCTCGAAATACTGTTTTCGCGTGCTATTTATTGATGAGTTTTTATGGCAAATTTTAACACCCACTTAAATGTTGCATTCATGGTCAGTGGTACGATGAGTCTAACGGTTTATAAAGCCGGATTGATTGATGATTCAGGGTTTTTGATGTGCGTGGCACTCGGTACCATCGGTGGGTTGCTGCCTGACTTGGATTCAGATAATTCAACGCCAATTAAGCTTGGTTTTAATATTACCTCGTTTATTTTTGCCTTTGGTCTGGTGATGCATTGGCGTAGTGAGCTGAGTTTACTGGCGCTGATAGCGTTATGGCTGGCCGGCTACGGCTTTATGCGTTATGTGGTGTTTTCGATTTTTACCAATATGACCGTGCATCGCGGTGTCATTCATTCGGTGCCCTATATGGCGATAATGGGGCTTGGAATGACCTATGTCAGCTACGATATTTTAAACTTACCGTTGACGGTTAGCTGGTTTTACGGCTTGTTTTTATTCGGCGGCGCGATGGTACATTTGGCATTGGATGAGCTATATAGTGTGAATTTATCCAATATGAAAATGAAGCGCTCATCGGGTACAGCGATGAAGTTCTATCAGCATAAAGACAAATGGTGGTATCTGCTACTGTACGTTATCCTTGCGCTCTTGGTGTATTTTGCGCCGCCATTTGCTGAGTTTTGGCAGCAGCTACGTGACCCCACGCCTTGGGCAAAACTTAAACTGGGGCTATGGCCAGAATTGATCAAAAACTGGCTCAATTGAAACTTATAAATCGCTAATAATATAAATAACAACTCGAGTAAATAATGCCAATTTCCCTACCAATCTGCCCTTGCCAAATCAATCCGTCATCGGATGACATTAGCGCACCGTTACTTTATCAAGATTGCTGTCAGCCTTATCATGACGGTCTTTTAAATAACGAAGCTGATAAAATTGACGGTGCAAAGCCAGACTCTGCTGAACGATTGATGCGCACGCGTTATAGTGCCTTTGTCTTGATTAAACCAGAATACATCGTCAAGACTACGCTACCCGCGCAGCAAAATTTACTAGGTATTCAGGCTATTGAGTCTTGGGCAAAAGAAACGGTTTGGGCAGGATTGGAAATCGTTACGCACACGCCAAAGCTAGGTAAGCGTCATGCACAAGTTGAGTTTAAGGCTTACTTTAATATCTCTGATAATACAGCTGATAGTTTAGAAGAAAAAAGGCAGGCGCATTATGAATTGTCTGCCTTTGTAAAAGTAACAGACAAAGCGAACAATGATGCGCGTTGGTATTTCCTCGACCCAACAGTAGAAATGACTGTCACCCAAAAACAGCCCTGTATTTGTGGCTCAGGTGAGAAGTTTAAGCGTTGTTGTGGAATGTATATTTAATTAACATAAAATATTCGCTAACCCTAAACACTCGCTCCAACCGCGCGTGCTACCGCAATTCCTTCCTCAACGGTCAAAAACTTACGCTGACTTGGGCTGTCTTTATAAATGACGTCACCATCTTGGAATATTAAGCATTCATTGACCGCCAACTGTTGCCATTTTTCATTTTCAGTCAA
Source organism: Psychrobacter sp. UBA2769 (assembly GCF_002352555.1). Taxonomy (NCBI): domain Bacteria; kingdom Pseudomonadati; phylum Pseudomonadota; class Gammaproteobacteria; order Moraxellales; family Moraxellaceae; genus Psychrobacter; species Psychrobacter sp. UBA2769. Next base: position 174,007 of record NZ_DEIR01000012.1, read on the forward strand.
TGGCACAGTAACTAGAATCGTAACTTTATCGGTGTCTGTGGTCACATCGCTAAAGTTAATGGCCAAATCGTCATCTGCTAATTTTGCTTCACCAAATGGCGCTTTTCGCGTGAGATAAAACAGTAAGCTGCCAGCATAAGCCAATTGCCATCTGCCATTTGATATCAGGCAATTAAACAAACCGTTGGCAGAAAGGTAGCGACATTGGGTGGTCAAAAAATTAAACAGCGTTTGATCATCTGGGCGAGTTTTAAAGCTGCTTTTTAGGCGATTGACCAAATAGCAAAACGCCATTTCAGAATCGGTATTGCCGACTGGCTGGCAATGTGAGGCATTGCCATTGTCTTGCAGGCGCTGACAGCGTTTAATAAATTCGCTATTCATCTGCCCGTTATGGGCAAATACCCACTGCTCGCCCCACACTTCGCGGACGAAAGGATGGGTATTGGCCAAACAATTCTGTCCTTGAGTTGCTTTACGGATATGGGCAATGACGTTCATCGCTTTAATCGGATAATTATTCACCAAGTCGGCAACGGGTGATAAATGGCTTGGGCGATTGTCATGAAACAGTCGCAAACCAGTCGAAGCATTGGCGGTTTTATCATTATTGGCGCATTCACTGCGCTCAAAAAACGCAATGCCAAAGCCATCTTCATGACTGTCGGTCATGCCGCCACGACGGCGAAACCCTGCAAAGCTAAAACCAATATCGGTTGGGGTATTACAGTTCATTCCTAAGAGTTGACACATTTATACTTCACCGCCGTTGTTGTCTTTTGCAGAATTTAAAGGAGGGTTTAGAGTAGCTTCTGATACTTCATCAAACATCTCATAAGGCGTGGCCCCATCGGTGTCAATATTCGCCAAAATACGCTGTGCATGCGCCAAATCCGTATCTTGTATCCACAGCACAATCCCAGAATTCATACCGGGCATGGCACTCAGCGGTTGCAGAGACACCGTAATGCCATTATTTCGTAGCAGATTGGCATGCAGCTCGCCTTGCATATTGGTATCGTAGCGCGCCAGTTTGTGCCAGTTATCAACTTGATCGGTCATGGGATCCGCCTTTATGGTTTTGATACAGGAATGGTCGAACAATAACAATCTATGCCAATTGGTCGAGCGTATATTCTTTGATTGCAAAATCACTGCTATTACTTAATTTATCACGTGCTTGCTCAGCTTGGGTGATATTGCTAAAAATACCGATTATCTGAGTGTTTTTTTGCGCCGCTGATTGATTATCTAACAATACAAAGACCGTATTTTGCGCTTTTTCAACATGTGACCAATGATAAGCAGCAAGGCGTTTCATCAGGTCAGGGTTTTTGACCATGATATTATCGCCAGTACGCCCTTCGGTACGGTTATAGTGGATAACGTTCAAACGCAATAGCCAAAAAATCACCGCCGCTTTGGCGAGCATCACTGGTAAGGCACGTTTTTCATCTTCGCCAAGCGCACGTTTTGACTCATAGCCTTGCAAAAAAGCCGCCATTTTACTGCGGTCAAAATTGACGGTTTCGCCCTGCTCGGCATCGCCCCAGGTGGTACAAAAATCATTAATTGTAATGGCAATATCCATCACATAATGCTCGACGCTGACTTCGGTAAAGTCTAACAATCCCGTTAAACGCGCTGCGCCTTTTTGGCTATTATTTAACGATAAGTCCCATAAGGTATTATCAGCGAACATGTCTAAATGGCATAAGCCTTTTGGTAAAGTCGCAAGCGGCAAATCTGAGTAAGCGCGCCAAATATCGCTCATGAGCTTGGCTTCGTCACCGGGCATAAACTGCATTTCACGGTCGCGTACTTCCGCCCATGGGTATAAAGGCACGCCATATTCTTCCGCAGGTTGCAGTGCTTGTAAGGTCTCATGCAGCATGGCTAAAGCGGCGCCAATTTCGTGACACATCGCTTGCGTGGTTTGCTGTGGATGCGCGCCAGCCAAACAAGGCACTAGCGTAATCGCTTTATTGTCATAATGAATGACATAGCATTTTTCTGCGCTATCAGCGCCTAAATCAAGCAATGCTAACGGCGCGGCTACGGGCAATTTACCATCCAATTGATTGAGGATAATCGCCATTTTTTCGATGTCTTCTGGTGGACGCTCTTCAAATAAAGTAAATACATAAGAGTGCGCGCCATCTACATCATCAGTCGTCTGAATAAACCAGTTAGAGTTTTTGATACCTTGGGTAATCGGAATGGCACGCGCAAATGACACGCCAAAACGCTGGCAAAAAGCGGCAAACTGATCATCGGTTAACTGGGTATAGACGGACATGACATCTCACTTATGGCAATGGAATAAGAAGGTAAATGGCTACGGTAATGACAGTGATTGTACCGCGCATGAGCAAATTTTGGTTAAAAGCATAATAATCTTGCGAAAAGCTGCCTGATATGGCGGCGATTTTGCTAGACTAGCGCTTACGGATAAATTGATTATAAGGTGAAAGACCCTATGTTAGCAAAGCGTATCATCCCTTGTTTGGATGTTGATAATGGTCGTGTGGTCAAAGGCGTGCAATTTGTCGATATCAAAGACGCCGGCGACCCCGTTGAAGTCGCCAAGCTCTATAACGAGCAAGGTGCCGACGAGATTACTTTTTTAGACATTACGGCGACCAATGATGAGCGCGATACCACTTATCATACCGTTGAGCGTATGGCAGAAACCGTGTTTGTACCGCTCACAGTTGGCGGCGGTGTGCGTAAGATTGCTGATATCCGCAACTTACTCAATGCAGGTGCCGATAAAGTGGCGATTAACTCTGCGGCGGTATTTACCCCTGAGTTCGTCGGTGAAGCGGCGCAGAAATTTGGTAATCAATGTATTGTTGTGGCTATCGATGCAAAACGCGTTGCAGATATCACGGTTGATGGTGTTATTGTGCCGCGTTGGGAGATTTTCACCCACGGTGGTCGTAAGCCAACCGGCATTGATGCCGTTGCTTGGGCAAGTAAAATGAGCGATCTTGGCGCTGGTGAATTATTGGTCACCTCAATGGATGGTGACGGCACCAAAAAAGGCTATGATTTGGCTTTAATGAAGCAGATTACCAGCCGCGTTAATGTGCCTGTTATTGCTTCAGGCGGCGTTGGCAATTTAGAACATTTAGCCGAAGGCGTATTAGAAGGCGGCGTTGATGCCGTCCTTGCTGCCAGTATTTTCCACTTTGGTGAATATACCGTGCAAGAAGCCAAAGAATATATGGCAGCACAAGGCATAGCAATGCGCTTATAACGCCTTGGTAAAATACAAATGCAACGGTAAAAAATGTTATCATAGCGCTAACTACTTATTATCATTTGATTTTCGTTCATTTAATGGCTTATTTAACGGATAATTAACCGCTTAAACACACTATTTGAACCCAGCGTTATATTTAGACTCCTATATTTTATTAAAAGCCCATTCAGCAAAGGATATTTTTATGTCGAATTTACAACAGCAGCGCAATGATGTGACCCATATCGATGGTAATTTACATCAAAATGAAGATGCGCGTATCGGTATCGTCGTTGGTCGTTTTAACGGTTTTGTCGTTGAATCATTGGTAGATGGCGCAATCGATGCGCTACTACGTCATGGCGTTTTGGGTAGCAATATTACCGTGATTCGCGTACCGGGTGCCTTTGAGTTGCCATTGGTTGCCCAGCGCGCTGCTGAATCTGACCGCTTTGACGCTATCATTGCGTTAGGCGCGATTATCCGTGGTAGCACGCCGCATTTTGATTTTGTCGCCAGCGAATCTGCCAAAGGTTTAAGCAGTGTTGCTATCGATTATAATATCCCTGTTGCCAATGGCGTATTGACCACTGACAGCATCGAGCAAGCGATTGAGCGTTCTGGCACCAAAGCCGGTAATAAAGGCTCAGAAGCTGCGATGGTGGTGTTAGAGATGATTGCGGTATTATCACAATTAGATATTGATGATGACTATGATAGTAGCGACAATGCTTAGATAGACAATGCTTAGATAATAGTGACGATGCTTAAGGGTGACGCTTAATTAAACCGTCATTTTATAGAGCGTTTTTGCTTATTTAAGCAGCTTAATGGGCACTGTGGTTTTTATAAGCTATTGTTTGTTATAAATAGCCACAGTGTCACTGCTACAAAGAACAGTGCTCTAAAAAACATTGTAAACGGCGCTAACAAGCACCGCTGCAACACTCGACTGTCATAGCTGTCAGCCGATTACTATTTAACCTATTTTATGCTATTGCTTATCCCATAGTTGCTTATCACATATTTGTTTAAAACCTAGGTACAAACCCCTTATGACTGACCAACTCAAGCGCGCTATTAGCGCTGCGCAAACCGCACAACTCACTGATGGACAAGCTGAAGCGACGCGTATCGCAAGCAGTAGTGCGGGCGATCAAACCTTCGATATGAGTGAAACCACTTATAAGACCAGCCACACCGCGGTGCGCAAGGCTCGTCGCTTTGCTATGCAAGGTCTATACGAATGGCTCGTCACTGACCGCCGTTTTGATATCGATGGCAAGCTTGGCTGGAAAGCCAATGCCCCGCATGATATCGCTGCCCGTACCCGTGCGACCAATGCCATGCATACCGTACATATCGGCTACTATCATGAAATGATGCGCGATATTCCAGAGCAAATTGACGCCCTTGATGCGCTAATCAGTCAGCATCTTGATCGTGAAATCGATAAGCTTGATACCGTCGAGCACGCCATTTTATTAATTGGTGCTTATGAGCTACAAAACCGCTTAGAGATTCCGTATAAAGTCGTGCTTGATGAGGCGATGAAGCTGAATAATCATTTTGGCGCTACGGATGCGCATAAACTGATTAATGCCGTCCTTGATAAAATGGCGGTTGAATTGCGTGTGCTTGAAGTAGACGCAGATAGCAAAGCCAATCTACGCACGTCACAAAAAGCGACGACTCAATCTAAGACTAAGCAGTCTGAAGCTCAATCTGCGAATGTTGAAGAAACTAGTGAAAGCACTGCTGAATCTGATCTCGACAGTACATCAACTGCTTCAAACAAACCGCGTATCAGTGCCAATAATGCCAGTGTTAAACGCAATAGCGCCAGTAAAGCATTAGCAAATATCATTGATTATAAGATAAGTAAGCAAAACGAAGCGGCAAAAGATGTCGTTGTTGCCGATCCTATTGTTAATCAACAGCTTGTCGAAGAAAATCCTGTCGCAGAAAGCACGTCGGCTGATAATATTAATGTCAGTGACGAGGGCAGTAATGCAGATAGTAGCGCAGATGGCAATGAAGCCAGCAACGAGAACAGTAGTGCCGCCGATATTGCCCTACACGACTCTAATATCGTTAGCGCTGACTCAGAAGAAGCCGCAGATAGCAGCTCGTTAGATAATACTGAGTTAGACGATACTGAGCTAGATAATACTACGTCAGATGATGCTGATACAAAAAGTAAAGACTAGTCATGAATGAGTTTGAGCTGATTGAGCGTATATTTTCCCAAATGCAAGCGGCGCCGTCATCGTCCAGCACTGTCGATAAAGTCAATGTCGATAAAGTCAATGTTGATAAAGGCGGTGTCGAAAAGGGCATTGGTGATGATGCCGCGGTCATGGGCTTGCCGGCAGGCGCACGCTTGGTTAGCTGTATTGATACGCTCGTTCAAGGGCGTCACTTTAGCGCTGATTGGGAGCAAGTGAATAAGCTCGCCTTTGCCATCGGTTATAAAGCTGTCGCAGTCAACGTCTCCGACATTGCCGCGATGGGCGCAACGCCGCATAGTATTTTATTGGCATTAGCCTTACCTGAGCGTTTGGCGAATGAGCAATGGCTGACTGAGTTTGCCAAAGGTTTATTTCACGCCTGCCAGCTATTTGGTGTGACGCTTATTGGCGGTGATACCACGCGCAGTGATAGCTTGATACTCAGTGTCAGCGCGCAAGGATTACTTGCTGCAAGCACGCCAGCTGTGTACCGCTCAGGCGCACAAGTTGGCGATAAAATTTATGTCTCAGGCACGCTTGGCGATGCCGCTTATGCGCTCCAGCATCCTGATAATGCTCAGGGCGTAGAGCTTGCCCATCGATTGCATATGCCAACGCCGCGTATTGCCTTAGGTGCAGCATTGGCGAAACTTGGTGCAACTTCAATGATAGATATCTCTGATGGTCTGTATCAAGACCTTGGGCATATCTGTGGGCAAAGTAAGGTTGGTATGCGCATTCATCTTGAGCAGCTACCTACCAGTAAAGCATTGGCTAGCAGCGAGTTAACTGAGCGCTTATTATGTCAGCTGGCGGGCGGTGATGATTATGAGCTAGCTTTTACCTTGCCTGCCCATATCGAGCCACCGATTGATAATAAAAGCAACACGCCTGTTACCTGTATCGGTGAAGTGATAGCCGTAAACGACACAAATGCTGCTAAAAATGTACAACCAGAGATTTTTTATCAAGGACAGCCAGTCACACCGGCTCATCCTGCCCCCTTTTCTACTTGGCCCAATCTGACGGGTTATCAACATTTTGCAGGTTAGCCCATGATTGATCACAACCTATCTAAGCCTGATATCCGTAAAGCCAATGATTGCCCGCCGCTACCCGCCAATGCGAGTCTGCCTGACCGTTTGGTTTATTGGCTTGGTATTGGTCTAGGAAGTGGTCTGCCCCGCCGTGCACCCGGCACTTGGGGCACGGTTGGCGGTTTAATCGTTGCGATACCATTATTAAGCTTAGGGTTCGTGCCGTTTTTGATTATTACCATTTTAGCTTGTTTGCTTGGTAATTCTATATGCGGTCGTACCTCAGAGCTGATGGGCGGTCATGACAACCCGCACATTGTTTGGGATGAATGGGCTGGTATGTGGCTTACCCTACTGCCGCTGTCTTATATGGGTATCGCCAACGGAAATTTCTGGCAAAATATCACTCAACCCTCTTCTATTGTTGCCATTATTATCGCCTTTATATTATTCCGCTTTTTTGACATTATTAAACCACCACCGATTGGCTGGGCAGATAAAAAAGTCGCAGGCGGTCTAGGTATTATGCTCGATGATATTATCGCCGGTATTATGGCAGCAGCTGTTTGGGTGATTATTTATACCACTATTCTTCAATTAACCAATTAGCCACGCTGTTAAATCTTATTTTCTTTGATAATCCATCGTTGTTTATGGCCCATGGTCTTTTTTGACTTGCCCGTTTTTTTAGTGCGGCATTTTTGACGCTAGCCAATTGCTAAGTAATTTATAACCTCACTCCAAGCAATAGAGGTTACAAAGATGTCACGACATAGCATTTTGGTTAAATGACGATTTACGCTATAATTCAAACTTATATTTTGTTACATTTGTAGGCTATTATGACATCTCCTCTTTCGGTAATTATCCTCGCGGCGGGCAAAGGCACGCGTATGCAGTCGGCCAAGCCAAAAGTGCTGCAGACACTGGCTGGCAAGTCGTTACTGGGTCATGTCCTTGATACCTGTCATCAATTAACCGTTGATGACACCATCATCGTTCATGGTTTTGGTGGCGAGCAAGTCCAAGCAGATATTAATGAGCAATATGCGCATCTGCCTATTACTTGGGTTGCCCAAACTGAGCAGTTAGGGACAGGACATGCGGTAAAAGTGACGCTGTCTGATTTACCAAAAGAAGGGCAAAGTCTGATTCTCTATGGTGATGTGCCATTGGTCAGCTGCCAGACGTTAACGGCATTAAAATCTGCCAATACTAACGGTATGTCGATGTTGACGCTGACAGTAGACAATCCTTTTGGCCTCGGTCGTATCAAACGTGATGAAGACGGCAATATCGCAGCCATCGTCGAGCAAAAAGATGCCAGCGCCGATGAGCAAAAAATTCAAGAGATTAATAGCGGTATTTACTGCGTTGATAACGCGTTATTGCATAAATATCTGCCAAAGCTGTCTAATGACAATGCGCAGCAAGAATACTATCTGACGGATATCGTTAAAATGGCGGTCGCTGAAGGCATTAATATCGTTGCGATTGAGCCTGAGCATACCTTTGAGATTGAAGGCGTCAATAACCGCCAACAGCTTGCCAGCTTAGAGCGCACGTGGCAGGGCAAACTGGTTGCAGACCTGCAAGAAGCTGGTGTACAGTTTGCTGACCCGAGTCGCGTTGATATTCGTGGCACCTTAACTGCCGGTCAAGATGTGTTTGTTGATGTTGGCGTGGTGTTTGAGGGCGATTGTGTCTTAGGCGATAACGTTTATATCGAAGCAGGCTGTGTGATTAAAAACGCCCGTATTGGCAACGCCTGTCATATCAAACCTTACTGCGTGATTGATCGCGCTGAGATTGGTGCTGGCGTTGATATTGGTCCTTTTGCCCATCTGCGTCCTGAAACGGTATTGGCTGACAATAGTAAAGTTGGTAATTTCGTCGAAATTAAAAAATCGACTATCGGTCATGGCAGTAAGGTTAATCACTTAAGCTACGTTGGTGATGCAACGGTCGGCACCGATGTCAATATCGGCGCGGGTGTCATTACCTGTAATTACGACGGTGCAAACAAATCACAAACCATTATCGAAGACAATGCGTTTATCGGCTCTAATGCCAGTTTGGTTGCGCCCGTAACCATTGGTGATACCGCTACGGTTGCCGCAGGCTCCGTGATTACTAAAAATGTCGATAGCAAAGCATTAGCCTTTGGTCGGGCACGCCAAACCCAGAAAGATGACTTTCAGCGTCCGACTAAAAAATCAAAATAGTAGCCGTCAGTCAAAAGCACGTTGAAAACTGTTCATTTAGACACTATTTAATTTAGACACTATTTAATTTAGACACCATTTAATTTAGACACCATTTAATTTAGATACCATTTAATTTAGATACCATTTAATTTAAACAATAATAAGCAGCATGACAATCTTTGTGATGCTGCTTCCTTATATTTATAGCGTCAGGATTGTTAGCGCAAAAGCCGTGCACTGACCTAATATAAAGCTCTATTATTTGATAACTGAATATAATCGTAAAACATCTAAGCATTGAACAATCAAAACATGAAACATCGAATTTAAGGAATAGTTATGTGTGGAATCGTTGGAGCAGTAGCTGAGCGTAATATCGCCAATATCTTACTTGAGGGTCTTAAGCGCCTAGAATACCGTGGTTATGATTCCGCTGGTTTGGTTGTCATTCGTAATGGCGAGCTCCATCGCGAGCGTCAAGTGGGTAAAGTGCAAGAGCTGGTCGATGCCATCGCAGTCAATCCTGAATTTTTCAATGGTCATATTGGTATTGCGCATACGCGTTGGGCGACGCATGGCGAACCTGCTCAACGTAACGCCCACCCGCACGTATCAGGTAAAATCGCTGTCGTCCACAACGGTATCGTTGAAAACTATGCCGAGCTAAAAGAAGAGCTGATTGCTAAAGGCTACGAGTTTACCTCGCAAACGGATACCGAAGTTGTCGCCCATTTAATCAATGACATCTACAAAACAACGCCTGATTTATTAGAAGCGGTGCGCGCCGTTATTCCTTTATTACATGGCGCTTTTGCCCTTGGTATTGTACATATCGATTGCCCAGAAGAGCTGATTACCGTCCGCTTGGGTTCGCCTTTGGTCATCGGTGTGGGTATCGGCGAGAACTTTATCGCCTCTGACCAATTAGCCCTATTACCGGTCACCAATCGCTTTATGTATCTAGAAGAAGGCGATATCGCCAAATTGACGCGTAGTAGCATTCAGGTTTATGCCGATGGTGTCGAAGTAAAGCGTGAGATACATGAAATTGACGCCGCGCAGCATAATGCCGATAAAGGTGAGTTTAAGCATTATATGCTCAAAGAAATCTACGAGCAGCCAGATGCTGTCAGAAGAACCGTCGAGATGGCAGTTGATAACGGTACAACCGCTAAATTACGCGATGATTTTTTACAGCGTCATGAAGCGCAATTAAAAGGTATTAAACACGTCCAAGTCATCGCTTGTGGTACCAGTTATCACTCAGGTTTGGTCGCTAAATATTGGTTTGAGAGCCTGATTCGTGTGCCGTGTTCGGTTGAGGTTGCTAGTGAATTCCGCTACCGCAATCCAGTTGTCGTCGATAACACACTAGTGATTTGTATTTCGCAATCTGGTGAAACCGCAGACACCTTATCGGCGCTACGTGATATTCAAAAGCATACACCAACAGGTCTAGTCAGCTTAGCCTTATGTAATGTACCGACATCGTCTTTGGTACGTGAGACGGATATCTTTTTACCCACGCTTGCAGGCCCCGAAATTGGCGTTGCTTCTACCAAAGCCTTTACCACTCAGCTTGCCGCTTTGATGTTACTCGTCTTAAAAGTAGGTATCGTACAAGAGCGTATGACTGGCGAAAACCTAACGACCTTACTAGGTCAATTGCAACAATTACCCGGTCAACTACATGCCAGCTTAAACCTTGATGCACCTATCAAAGTCATGAGTGAGCATTTTGAATATAAGAAAAGCTGCTTGTTCTTAGGTCGTGGCTTACAGTTCCCAATCGCCTTAGAAGGGGCGCTAAAGCTGAAAGAAATCTCGTATATTCACGCCGAAGGCTACGCAGCAGGCGAGCTAAAACACGGCCCATTGGCATTGGTTGATAAAGACATGCCTATCGTGGTGTTGGCACCCAAAGACAGTATGTTTGATAAGCTAAAAGCCAACATGCAAGAGGTACACGCGCGCCACGGTGAGCTGTTTGTATTTGCCAGTGAAGAAAGCAAGATGGTTGCAGAAGATAGAATGCACGTGGTTTATGTGCCTGATGTGTGCGAGACGCTTGCCCCTATCGTCTATAGCGTGCCGGTGCAGCTGTTGTCTTATCATGTGGCGGTGATGCGCGGTACAGATGTCGATCAACCTCGCAACCTCGCAAAATCAGTAACAGTCGAATAATGTTTACTAATTAGCTGATATCTGTGTGAGCGAGTAATAAAGATTCATACTAAGTAATAAAGTATCATACTAAGTAATAAAGTATCCTCCTATTGACTCAACTATTAGTCCTTGCTGCTGTTTAACACCGCAGTGAGGGCTTTTTTTATGCTCAAACTAACCCTTTAAAAAGGAAATAACATCCCACCACGGTTAATAATACCGCAAAGCATTTCTTTAAAAGCTCTGGTGATAGTATATGGGC
>NZ_DEIR01000017.1:0-54391 GCF_002352555.1 Psychrobacter sp. UBA2769
CAATTGAAGACACGCCCTAGTAATAGCAATGAATTATGCATACGTTCTGATTATGGTTTTTTAAGCATGCAAAGTCTGTAAGAAAAAAGATATCAGCACTATAAATATGTAAGTTTAAAAAAGATAAAGGAGAAAAAGTATTAAATGCAAGGCGATTTAAGAGCAGTGCTTATCCACAATCTTTATAATGGTAAGCAGATATACGGGGGCTGTTGCCATAATTTTCATTGTTGCATAAGAATTTATCGAAGCGAGTATCCTCATTGATGTAGCGGTGCATCCAAGCAATACCCGGTTTGCTGAGTAATATCTCGTTAAAGCGATAGCTTGGACAAAAGTGGCTGCCATTTTTTATCTCAATCTTCATTTTTGCGCCAGCAGCATTATTATAAAACGGACTGCTGTACTTTTTATTAGAGGCAATGCGGTCATTTTGACAGGTAATAAATAAAGCAGGCGTGTCCATGTTGCCGTAGTCTTTATCATGATAGGGCGTTTGCGGAATAATGGCCCGAACGTCACTGCGCTTGGTCGCTAACTGCAGCGCGCCACCACCGCCCATTGACCAGCCGATAGCCCCTAAACGTGTGCTATCTATTTGCGCACCCACCGTACTATCGCTAAGAATATGATCGAGCGCGGCGCTCAACTGCGTCGCACGGCTATCGGGGTCATCATAAATAGAGTTGGTATCGATAGTAATAACCACAAATCCCCAAGATGCCAGACGCGGCCCCCACCATTTGATAGAGGCTTCGTAAGACACATAACCGGGAATCACTGCGATACCGCCTAACAGACCGCAGTCTCCAGCATTGGTAGGATAATGAATGGTTCCGCCGCCGAAGCCATTGGCTAGTTGCCGAGGAACAGATTTACTTGCCACCGTAAAAGGACCATTATCGCGCGTAGCTGACAGCTCAGCCGCGGTAATGACACTGTCAGGAATACAGTTTGAGGTAGGCGATGCTGATGTTGTCGTGGTTAAAGGTATTTTAGTTGCGGGCACTTTGGTTGCTAAGGTGGCGGTTGACAGCTCATTAATTGAAAGCTTTTCAATTGCTGGCTGTTTAATTGGGGTTACTTGTTCTGATGTGACCGCTGCCACATGCATAGAAACAATCAGTGCGCCTGTCGCGGCAATCAATCTTGGATAAATAGCGTTGTTTAACATGATAAAGGGTCTATTATTTGAGGTCTTTTTGTATGTAAGGTTTATTCTGTGCGTTACTTTATTCTATGCATTACTTTGTCAGGCTAGGGCTAAAGTGGCGATATCAATCATAAATAGCAGGGCAAAATAATAGTAGACAGTAATCTATTAGCTGTCAAAAATATTAATCACCTCTACAGTGTTAAAATCAGCCTAGCGTTTTAGGGTTGAAAAATTTGTCATTAAAAGCACTTGAATAAAAATCCTTTATTATAAATAACATTCATAAATAGCATCGCGAATAACACACCGAAACCTGAGTCTGGTATTTGCTGTGATAAACTCACAAACCATGCATCGTTTTATAGTCAGTCATAAGTTTTATTATTATAACGATTTCATGCTATCGCTTTATTTCTCTCACCTATGCCGTCTAGCTTCCAGCTAAAAAAGGCGTCCAATATAGTCAGTAATACTTTGAATAATAATATAAATAACAGTATAGATAGCGACATCAATGTCAATGTTGATGGCAGTGGCAAAGATAGCAGCGCTATCCGCCGCCATATTCAAATGCCCACTCAGCCACCCAATCAACCGCTGCCATTTGATGCGCCTTCATGGGTATTGAAGCTGACAATTGGCTTGATTGGGATGTTTGCTTTTTTGCAGGTCTATTCTATTCAGGCTATTTTGCCAGTATTGATGGTGGATATGTCCGCAACTGAGGTGCAGGCGGGCATGATTGTCGGTGCCACTATATTGGCGATTGCTATCATGTCGCCATTTTTGGGCATGCTTTCTGATGCCGTTGGTCGTAAGTCATTTATCGTTGGAGCGCTCTTGTTTTTAGCGATACCTACTGCGTTAATTGCCCAAAGTCCCAATATCGGTTGGATGGGCATGTGGCGGTTTATGCAGGGATTGTCTGTACCGGGCATTACGGTGGTGACGATTGCTTATATCGGTGAAGAGTTTGAGGGGCGCGCGGTCACTGAGCTGATGTCGTTTTATGTGTCAGGCTCGGTACTTGGCGGCTTTATGGGGCGTTTTTTACTGGGGCACTTGCATGAGCTCATTGGTTGGCGCGCCGGCTACTATGTAATGGCAGGTATGACGCTTGTCGGAGCGCTGTGGGTCGGTAAAATGCTGCCATCGTCACGGCACTTTGTTGCCAATCCCAATTTTCGCTCAGCCATGCAAACCCTTGGTGAGCATTTAGTCAACCGTTATGTCGTCACGTCCTGCTTACTTGGTGCTTGCGTGTTGTTCTCGTTGGTTGGCTGTTTTACCTTTATTAATTTGCATCTGGCCGATACACCTTATGAATTAAGCACGGGTGCGCTTGCCAATATTTTTGCCGTGTATTTAATTGGGGTTATCATCACCCCATTATCAACGACGTTGCTACGCCGATTTGGCTCAGCGCGTACGGTTCGAGTAGCGATGGTTATCTCGATGCTTGGCGTGCTGCTAACATTGCTAACACCGCTTTGGGGAGTCGTGATAGGGCTTGCTGTTATGTCCACTGGCGTCTTTATTACGCAAGCTGCTACCATCAGTTATATCGCGGTCAATGTTAAAAAAGGACGTTCATTGGCGTCGGGCTTATATTATATGGGTTATTACGCAGGCGGCACGATGGGCGCATGGCTCTGCGGCATCGCTTATGCGCGTGGCCAATGGTCGCTGACAGTTTGGTTATTATTGTTTGTACAAGTGCTGGCGTTATTGGTTGCTAGCATTGGGATGGTCAAAACAAATCCTCGCGCGAATTAAGAGGATTTTTTGATAGCGTTTTTTGAGCGCCTATTATTAAGAAAATAATTCTTTTGATAAGCTGGCTTTTAGTGCAGCACATTTTAATATAGCAATTTTTAGCACTATATCTTTTCACTTAATATGGCCTTGTCATAACATAATAACTCGTGTGTTTAAATGCCAATCAACGTACTGGCCATCGTATGCTACTTACGCAAGCACGCTTTACATAGCCTAGGTTTTTTCTTACTATCAATAGAGCTTATCAAGAATGACGATAAGTATTGCCATCCATTATAGCCACGCGTATACCGATAAAAATGCTCTGTTTTTATATGTTTTCTAAAACCTATTAAAAGTGCTTTTAAAATACGTAACGCCATCCACAAGGAAGTTAAATTTATGTCAAATATTTATCATAGTGCGCCGTCAGCCTACGATTATCCCCTAATCGTCAAGCAACTGTTAAATCGTGCCAAAACGGTGTCGCTAGAGCAAGAAATCGTTTATGCCGATAAAAAGCGCTTCACTTATAAAGAATTGTTTCAGCGTATCAATCGCTTAGCCAATGTTTTAGCAGATTTAAAGCTTGATGCCGGTGATGTGATTGCGGTTATGGATTGGGACAGTCATCGCTACTTAGAATCGTACTTTGCGATACCGATGTCAGAATATATCTTGCAAACCGTCAATATCCGCCTGTCACCTGAAAAAATCCTTTATACCATCAACCATGCTAAACCAAAAGTATTGCTGCTCAATTCTGAATTTGCGCCCTTGGTGAAAGATTATCAGTTTGAAAACTCCAGTATTGAGCATATTATTTGGCTTGATGACAATGGCGTGACGCATGAAGGCGTCTTTGGCGGCAATCAAAATCGCGTCACCGGTGAATATGAAGCGCTGTTAGATGCCGCTAGTAGCGAGTTTGAATTCCCAGATTTTGATGAAAATACCATTGCCACCACCTTCTATACTTCAGGTACGACCGGCGATCCAAAAGGGGTGTTTTTTAGCCATCGTCAATTGGTATTACATACGCTGACGGAAGCGGCGTCATTGGGTATGCTGCCCAACAAACAAGGCGTCAGTTACGGTGATGTGTATATGCCGATGACGCCGATGTTCCACGTTCATGCGTGGGGTTTCCCGTTTACCGCCACTATGGTTGGTCTAAAACAAGTCTATCCAGGTCGCTATGCGCCCGATGTATTGATGGATTTAATTATCAATGAAAAGGTCAGTATCACCCATTGCGTACCAACGATTTTGCAGATGGTACTCAAAGAAGCGCAAGATCGCGATGCCAGTTTTAATGGTTTAAAAATGATTATCGGTGGCTCTAAACTGACCGAAGGCTTAGCAAAAGCAGCATTGGCACAAGGTATTGAAGTTTATACTGGCTATGGTATGTCTGAGACCGCACCCCTTATTAGCTTGACAGAATTTAGCCTCAATGAACCTGAGATGTCTGCAGAAGAAGATATCGCCCGCCGTTGTATGACCGGTAAGCCGGTACTGATGGTAGACGCTCAAGTATGGAATACTGACAATGAATCTGTCGGTATGGGTAAAGACAATACGGGCGAGTTGGTGCTGCGCGCGCCTTGGTTAACGCAGAGCTATCTGAAAAATGACGATGCGGGTAAAGAGCTGTGGGAAAATGGCTATATGCATACGCAAGATATCGCCTACATCCAGCCTGATGGTTATATTAAAATCACCGATCGTCTAAAAGACGTGATTAAATCAGGCGGTGAGTGGATATCGTCATTAGAGATTGAGACGATTTTATCGTTACATCCAGCGGTGGCTGACGTGTCAGTGATTGGTGTGCGTGATAAGCAGTGGGGTGAGCGTCCGCTAGCCTTGATTGTGCTTAAACCTGCTTGCCAAGATACCAGCGCCGATGACATCAAAGCGATTGCCGAGCAAGCTGTTGAGCGCGGTATTATTCCTAAGTATGGCGTGCCAAGTCAGTTTAAATTCGTCGATGAGCTACCAAAAACCTCGGTAGGGAAACATGACAAAAAAGTCATGCGCGAGATGTATGCCAATCAAACAGAGGTGTAATCGCTTAGATTGGTTAACTTTTAATGCGATTATGGCTAGCAAAATATCAAGTAGCTGACACCCTTAATAGTTGACCTTTATCACTAGCTCTGCTACATTTTAAACCGATACATAACGTATCGGTTTTTCAGTTCTGGCAGGGATAGCCAGTTTTATATTATGATATTATTGAATAAGAGCGTATCTTATAAAGCATCATATTATGAAGTTATATCTTATAACATTGCTTCTTATAACATCGCTTCTTATAACATTGCTTTTTATAAAAACTTACAGCATTACCCATCGTTTACGCTAAGGACAGCCATTATGAACGAGCAAGCTAACTCTCAAACCAGCAATCAAACCAGCAATCAAAGCAGTCATCAAACCAGCAATCAAGCTGTGAATCAAAATAATAATCAAAGCTTCAATCAATCCTCTAGCCAAAATTCTCAAGCGTCATTTGATAGCAAGCAAACCTTTGCAGATATTTATCAGTCCTCCATTGATAATCGCGAGCAGTTTTGGGCTGAGCAAGCCAAGCGCATTTATTGGCATAAAGAGCCTGAGCAAATCCTTGATGACAGCAATCTGCCGTTTGCTAAATGGTTCGTCGGCGGTGAGACCAACCTTTGTTATAACTGTGTCGATCGCCATCTTGCAGAGCGCGCAGAGCAGGATGCTTTTATTTGGCTATCCTCTGAGATTAACCAAGAATTAATCGAAACCTTTCCTACCGTCGTCGATGCCTTTAAAGATTTGGGCAATAACGTTGAGCTTTATACTGACTATACCAAGCGTCGCCTGACTTATAATGACCTTTATAAAGAAGTCAATTACTTTGCCGATGTGCTACAGCGTCATGGTATCGGCAAGGGCGATCGCGTCATCATCTATATGCCGATGATATTAGAGGCGTCTTATGCCATGCTAGCCTGTGCGCGTATCGGTGCGGTGCATTCGGTGGTATTTGGTGGCTTTGCTGCCCATAACTTGGCCATTCGTATGGATGATGCCGAAGCAAAAATGGTCATCACAGTAGATGCGGGTCTACGTGGCGGTAAGGTTGTTAATTATAAGAGCTTGGTCAATCAAGGCGTTGAGCAAGCAACGGTCAAGCCCGAGCATGTACTAGTCGTCAATCGTGGTGTGTTGCCGTTTGAGAAAAAAGCTATCGATGTCGATTATGCAACCCAGCGCCGTATCAGCTGTGAAGCCAATGCGATTGTCGAACCAGTCTGGCTAGAGTCCAATACGCCATCTTATTTGCTTTATACTTCAGGCACTACCGGTACGCCAAAAGGTGTGCAGCGTGATACCGGCGGCCATGCAGTGGCGCTAACGACATCGATAGATTATATCTACGATGGCAAAGCAGGCGAGACCTTTTGGGCGATATCTGATATCGGCTGGGCGGTTGGGCATTCTTATACCATTTATGCGCCATTGCTCGCTGGCATGACCAGTGTGATGTATGAGGGCTTGCCACATCGTCCAAACCCAGGTATTTGGTGGCGGATTGTTGAGGCCAACAAAGTGAATATTCTATTTACGGCACCGACCGGTGTACGTATGCTTAAAAAACAAGATGAGACTTGGATGACACGCTATGATGTCTCTAGTCTCAAGTCATTCTTTTTAGCAGGTGAGCCACTCGATGAATCAACGGCCAATTGGTTGACCAAGCATCTAGGCGTACCGATTTTAGATCATTATTGGCAGACAGAGTCTGGCTGGCCGATTCTAAGTAATACGCCCAAATTCAATCATAAGCCGCATAAGCAGGGCTCGCCCGGTTATCCCATGTATGGCTATGACGCGCATGTCATCAATGAAGAGACCGGTGAACCTTGTGCTGCTGGTGAAAAAGGACTACTAGCCATTAGTGCTCCATTGCCACCCGGTTGTCTCACGACGGTATGGCGCAATGACGAACGCTTTATCAGCAGCTATTTTGGTCTGTTTGATGGCAAGCAATACTCAACCTCGGACTATGCAGTGACGGATGAAGATGGTTATTTTTATATCTTAGGACGTACCGATGATGTGATTAACGTCGCCGGCCACCGTATCGGCACCCAAGAGATTGAAGAGGCGATAAGCACCCATCCAGAGATGGCAGAATGTGCAGTCGTGGGTATTCAGGACGAATTAAAAGGCGAGTTGCCCATTGCTTTTTGTGTGTTAAAAGATCATGAGCAAGTGGCGACGACCGAAAACCGTTTCCGTATTGAGCAGCAAGTCATCGGTGCCGTGGTAAAATCCCTTGGCGGTATTGCCAAACCGGCGGCGATTTATTTTCCGCAAGCATTACCAAAAACGCGCTCCGGCAAAATATTACGCCGCGCTATTCGTGCTTTAGCAGAAGGTAATGAGACAGGTGATATGTCAACGCTTGATAACCCAACCGCGATTGATGCGATTAAGCAGTCGATGAAAGACTATTAATCTAATAGCGTATTAATTGAAAAAAGCCATGTATCTTAATATCGAAAAGCTCATGTACAATCATGGGCTTTTTGGTTTTTAAATGTTAGAGAATTTAAAGAGTCACAAATTCTTAGATAAAAGTTTGATAAAGCACTTGACCCTAAAATTGATTTATTGCTATAGTCAATAACGATACGAAATAAATCATTTTAAAAATTAAGTTTGATTGATAAAAACTTATCGTTTTTATCTCTTTTTTGAATACTAGGACACCATAAAAGGGTAGTCTCGCAAACAAGATAAGGATATCTTATGCACCACGTTAAACAGCTCATCAATGGTCAATTCGTTGATTCTAATACCAGCGAATGGATTGATATCACCGATCCCGCCACGCAAGAAGTCATCGCTAAAGTCCCGCAAACCACTGATGATGAAATCAATCAAGCCGTCGCTGCCGCTCAGAAAGCCTTTCAGACATGGCGCAAAACGCCAATCACCACGCGTGCGCGTATCTTTTTAAAGTATCAAGCACTCATACGCGATCATATGGATGAGCTGGCAGAAATCCTGACAGCAGAGCAGGGCAAGACTATCGCTGACGCTCGCGGGGATGTATTCCGTGGTCTAGAAGTCGTCGAACATGCAGCAGGTATTGCCAATCTGCAAATCGGCGACTTCGTTGAAAACGTCGCCTCAGGCGTTGATACCTATAGTATCTGGCAGCCACTTGGCGTCTGTGCTGGTATCACCCCGTTTAACTTCCCAGCGATGATTCCACTATGGATGTTCCCAATGGCGATTGCTACGGGTAACACATTCATTCTAAAACCTTCTGAGCAAGACCCAATGGTCACCATGCGTCTGGTTGAGTTGGCAGTGGAAGCGGGCGTGCCTGAAGGCGTGCTAAACGTGGTACATGGCGGCAAGGCCACCGTTGATGCCATTTGTGATCATCCAGACATCAAAGCGGTTTCATTCGTTGGCTCAACCAACGTCGGCAAGCATGTTTATGAGCGTGCTAGTCAATCTGGCAAACGTGCCCAGTGTATGATGGGTGCCAAAAACCATGGCGTTATCCTACCTGATGCCAATAAAGAGCAAACACTCAATCAGTTAGCGGGTGCCGCCTTTGGTGCCGCCGGTCAACGTTGTATGGCACTGTCAGTCGTGGTGCTAGTCGGTGCAGCAGGTGAATGGATTGACGATATCAAAGCCAAAGCAGAAGGTTTGGTGGTTTCAGCAGGTAAAGACGACAAAGATTTAGGCCCACTGATTTCTCCTGCCGCAAAAGCCCGTGTTGAGCATTTGATTGGAACTGGGGTAGAAGAAGGGGCAAATTTAATATTGGACGGTCGCGGTATCACGGTGGAAGGGTTTGAAAAAGGCAACTTTGTGGGGCCGACTATCTTTGATAACGTTACCGCTGATATGCAAATTTATCAGCAAGAAATCTTTGGCCCTGTTCTGTGTATCATGCGTGCAGCCGACCTTGATGAAGCGATTGAGCTATTGAATGCCAACCCACATGGTAATGGTACGGCTATCTTTACTCAGTCAGGGGCAGCCGCACATAAATTCCAACAGGATGTGCAAGTAGGTCAAATCGGTATTAACTTACCAATTCCTGTGCCACTACCTATGTTCTCGTTCTCAGGCTCGCGTGCTAGTAAACTTGGTGATCTCGGTCCTTATGGTAAGCAGGCGGTACAATTCTACACCCAGACCAAGACGGTTACTGCACGCTGGTTTGATGATGAGGCAAGCCGCGGCGTGAATACCACTATTTCAATGTAATCGTTAATCCACTATATTGGCAGCATCTCAACAACATAGCGACAATCTTACTCAGTATGTTTTTAACAAAGCATGATTTATGATTGTCGTTTTGTCGCTGCTATACTGTATAACGATATTGAACTGATGACTTACTAAACTTTCTTCACCATATTTGCTATGCAAGCACAAGGATGACCCTATGGATTTCTCATTGACCGAAGACCAAATTGCCTTTCGCCAAACCGCTCGGCAGTTTGCCCAAAAAGAGCTAAAGCCGAATGCGGCTGAATGGGATCGTACCTCACATTTCCCAGTCGATGTGATTAAGAAATCAGGCGAGCTTGGCTTTTTGGGGCTGTATACCAACCCAGAATATGATGGTTTAGGGCTACCACGCTTAGATTCTGCCATGGTGTTTGAAGAGCTGGCATGGGGTGATACGGCAGTCGCCGCGTATATGAGTATTCATAACATGGCGGGCTGGATGATCGGTGAGTATGGTAGTGATGCCTTGTGCAAAAAGTATTTACCCAATATGGTCAGTGGTGAATGGCTTGGCAGCTATTGCTTAACTGAGCCAAACGCCGGTTCTGATGCTGCTTCATTACGCACCAAAGCCGACAAGCAAGGCGACCATTATGTACTCAATGGCGAAAAAACCTTTATCTCGGGCGCAGGCTCGACAGACGTCTTAGTGGTCATGGCACGTACAGGCGGTGCAGGCCCAAAAGGGGTTTCAGCATTTGTGGTAGACGCTGACAGCGCTGGTATTGAGTATGGTAAAAACGAGCATAAAATGGGTTGGAAAGCGCAGCCGACGCGTGCTATTAGCTTTAAAGACGTCAAAGTGCCAGCAGAGAATTTAATCGGCGAGGAAGGCCAAGGTTTTCGCATTGCGATGAAAGGCTTAGATGGCGGTCGTATCAATATCGGTATCTGTGCAGTTGGTACGGCGCAGTCAGCGCTAGAGACCGCGACCAATTACGTCCAAGAGCGTAGCCAATTTGGTAGCCCGATTGCCAGCTTACAGTCCGTACAGTTTAAGCTTGCTGATATGCTCACACAAACTATTACCGCGCGTCAAATGCTTTATCTAGCGGCTAATAAAGTCGATAACAATGATGGGCAAGCTTCTACCTACTGTGCGATGGCAAAGCGTCTTTCCACTGATCTTTGTTTCGATGTTGCCAATGAAGCCTTACAGCTACATGGTGGTTATGGCTATCTAAATGAGTATCCGCTTGAGCGCCATGTACGAGACTTGCGTGTGCATCAGATTTTAGAAGGCACTAATGAGATCATGCGAGTGATTGTCTCGCGTCAGCTTATGCAAGATGATGCGTTGAGTCAATTGCGTTAACCGTAGTACGCAACTTTTTTATGGCAATATTTTTATCACGGTACTTTAAGTTCGCTATGGTTTTCTATGGCTATTTTACCTAGCGCTTAACCAATAAATCGTACCAAATTCAGATAAAATAAAGGATTATTTATGACGGATTATACCAATCTCAAGTTATCAATTGACGGTCACATTGCTACCGTAACACTGAATAACCCGCCAGCCCATACGTGGACGATGGACAGTCTGCCAGCGCTCAAACAGCTGGTCACTGACCTCAATGCCAATGATGACGTTTACGCCTTAATTATTCATGGCGACGGCGAGAAGTTCTTTTCAGCAGGTGCGGATTTAAACAATTTCTCAGACGGTGATAAAGGCCAAGCAATCAGCATGGCAATCGCTTTTGGTGAAGCGTTTGAAGCGCTATCAGCGTATCGCGGTGTCAGTATCGCGGTTATCAATGGTTATGCGATGGGCGGTGGACTTGAGTGCGCGCTGGCCTGTGATATCCGTATCGCAGAAGCGCATGCACAGATGGCCTTACCGGAGACCGGCGTGGGCTTATTGCCATGCGCGGGCGGTACGCAGAATCTACCTTTACTGGTTGGTGAAGGTTGGGCGAAACGTATGATATTGTGCGGCGAGCGCGTCGATGCCGAGACCGCATTACGCATTGGCTTAGTCGAAGAAGTCACGGCAAAAGGTGGCGGTTTACTAGCGGCGCAAGCATTAGCGCAAAAAGTCGCTAAGCAATCTCCTGTTGCCGTCAGTTACTCTAAACAGCTTATCCAAGCCGCAAGAAACACCCCGCCTGCCCAAAACCTTATCCATGAGCGTGAAGCTTTTGTTAAGTTGTTCGACACCAAAGATCAGCGCGAAGGCGTGCAAGCGTTTTTAGAAAAGCGTAAACCCACTTGGCAAAATAAATAAGTCAAATTAAATAAGCCAAATTGAATCAGACTTAGCGTTAATATCTTTCCTTTTAATTTTTAGGTTACTTTTATGACAGCAGCGACGACAGTGACGGACGATACTAATAATCAAAATTCTGTAGAAAACATCACACAAGAAGCGCCAGTATTGTTCGATACCGAGCCGACAGAGTGTGGCCATCTTATTGGAATAATGACGTTAAACACGCCCAAATCTCTCAATGCGCTCAGTGTTGAGATGTGTCAGTTATTAGCCCAGCAGCTAGAGCAGTGGCAAAATGACGATCAGATAGTGGCATTGGTATTAAAAGGAGCAGGCGACAAGGCGTTTTGTGCTGGCGGCGATATCCGTAAGCTGTATGACAGTATGTCTACCAGTGCGCCGCTACCGAACCCATATGCGACAGAGTTTTTTGGTCATGAGTATCGTCTTTATCGGCAGATGCATTTTTATCCAAAGCCATTAATACTCTGGGGTAACGGCATTATTATGGGTGGCGGCATGGGTTTGATGGCTGGCTGTAGTCATCGTTTGGTCACTGAGCGCACCCGCTTTGCTATGCCAGAAGTAACTATTGGACTGTTTCCTGATGCTTCTGGCAGTTGGTTTTTACAGCGCATGCCAGCTAAAACAGGTTTGTTCTTAGGGTTAACAGGTGCGATGTGTAACGGCAATGACGCTTTATTATCTAATCTTGCAGAGTATGCCGTTGCCAGTAGTGATTATGATGCCATCATACAAAGCTTAAAACAGAGCGATTGGCAAGTGGCAGCAGGTAGCACCGATAAATGTCACAACAATAGCGCTCATAGTATCGTTAGCCGTGCACTGACAGCACAGCCTGTTGCTGAGTTGCCTGCTAGCAAACTGTCGACATATTGGAAACCTATCCAGCAGTTGATGAACAGCGGTGGACTGGGTGATATCGATGCGCTCCTACAAAACGATGAAGCGCTAGCAAAGCTAGATACAGACTTTGTAGCAGACAGCTGGACGCAGCGGGCAGTAGATACGTACCGTCAAGGCTGCCCAGTTACTGTCGCTTTAACCTACGCGCTTTATCATAAAGTCACGGACTTATCGCTAGAGCAGGTTCTGTATTTAGAGGCCAACGTAGCGGTACATTGTGCGGCCAATCCTGACTTTAAAGAAGGCGTACGTGCGCTACTGATTGACAAAGATCGCAACCCACAATGGTCGCGCTCATTAGCAGAGTGTCTAAGCACCGAAGGGCAGGAATATATACATCAGCACTTTGTAAACCCTTATGCTAAGGGCGAACATCCTCTAGGCGATTGGTTGGGTGATGAAGCCTTAGGCAGCCAGCTTGTGCGCTAAGAGCTTGTAAGCTCATTATAAGAATCAGGTATAAATTAAAAAACGTAAAACTATGTGTAGCACTGTCTGCATAAGCAATCATCAAGGAGCGATGAGATGGGTACAAAGGATTCAGATTTAAGCAATAAAGACTCAAACAATACTGCCAAGCCAAATATAGCCTTTATTGGGCTTGGCAATATGGGCGCACCGATGGCAGAGAATTTATTAAAGGCGGGTTATATGCTCTCTGTCTATGATTTGTCTGCGGAGGCGACCGCGCGCTTGCAGCAAGCAGGTGCCAGTGTGGCTGATAGTCCTAAAGATGCTGCAAGCAATGCACAAGTCGTCATTAGCATGTTGCCTGCGGGCAAGCACGTCCATTCTGTCTATCTAGGAGATGATGGCGCTGATGGCTTACTGGCAGAATTACCCAAAGGCACATTGGTCATTGATAGCAGTACCATCGCTGCAGCTGATGCAAGACTGGTAGCAGAGGCAGCAGGTAAGCTTGGCATAGACTTCTTAGATGCGCCAGTCTCTGGCGGTACAGGCGGTGCTATCGCTGGTAGTTTAACCTTTATCGTTGGTGGTAGCGACGATGCGTTCGCCAAAGCTGAGCCGATATTAGCCGTTATGGGCAAAAACATCTTTCATGCAGGCGACCATGGTGCTGGACAAGTCGCGAAAATCTGCAACAACATGCTGTTAGGCATTCTAATGGCGGGAACGGCAGAAGCAATTAACTTAGGGGTTAAAAACGGCCTCGACCCAAAAGTGTTGTCAGATATTATGCTACAAAGCTCAGGTCGTAACTGGACACTAGAAGTCTATAACCCTTATCCGCAAGTGATGGAGAACGTCCCATCTAGCAATGGCTATAAAGGTGGCTTTATGAGTAAGTTGATGCAAAAGGATCTTAACCTTGCGATGCAAACGGCTAAGGACACGGATGTTGAAACTCCAATGGGTGCCAAAGCGACGGAGCTCTATGAAGCACATACGCTAGAAAATGGCGATAAAGACTTTTCTAGTATTATGGCGCGTCATGATAGCTCAGTACTATCTTAACGCTCTAAACGCTTAAAATTCTTAATCGATTTTGAATAGAGTGCGTTTGCTAATTGTCGTCATTCTATTAACAAAGCATAAAAAAAGGTCTGCGCTAGTTTTATAGCGCGGACCTTTTTATGTTCGGTCATATTTTTTCTTAATGATACAGGCTCTAGTTTTGCAGCTCATACACCAAAGCTTGAATATCCTGCGCAGCTGTTTGCAAACGCGGCACGTGTGTCAGTAGCTCATCTAATGACACGCGGATGGTTGGGGCGTGAATATATAAAGAAGCCAAATAGCGTGATTTTTTATCCAATACAGGCACCGATACTGCTACCATCTCTGAGATAAACTCTTCATTGTCGATACCGATACCCGTCTCTGCAATACGATCAAGCTCGGCATTTAACCCATCAATATCAGTAATCGTATTCTTAGTAAATTTATCTAGCGGAAGCCCTTGCAGTATTTTAGCGCGGCTAGTCGCCGATAACTGGCTTAAATAAAGCTTGCCGGTGGCCGTACACCACATCGGTGATTTTGCGCCGACAGGGAGATAAATCTGTAACGGTAGCGAGGTCTTAGCACGATTGGTATACATCATGTCCATTTGATAAGGAATGGCAATACCACAGGTCTCTTTAATCTCATCAACCAATTTGTGCAGAATTATCTGACGCTCATTAAAGAATTGACGCTGCTGCCAAAGCTCAACGCTCAAATTACGTACCCGCTTGCCAGGAATAATACCGCCACCAATATCCACCGTAACAAACCCTTCATCGACCAAATTTTGAATCAATCGATGAATGGTAGGTTTTGGGATATCAAGCTCTTGCGATAGCTCAAGTGGCGAGAGGGGCTTGGAAGCGTAAGATACGGCTTCGATAATCTCTAACACACGGGTAATCGACGATACTTTAGGCATATAGATGGCTCAATAAGAATGATAAAAATAAAGCAGAGAACAAAAGACGCTGTAATTAGTTAGCTAAAGACCAGTAAATTCATAGTCTAAAAGCAACTTTATGACTAAGACTAATTTAGCATATTATGGCGCTTAGACAAGCTTATATCTTATTAAATATAAACACATTTATGTACCATACTGCTATTCATAATGAGTATT
The DNA here is from genome assembly GCF_002352555.1 of Psychrobacter sp. UBA2769. Lineage (NCBI taxonomy): Bacteria > Pseudomonadati > Pseudomonadota > Gammaproteobacteria > Moraxellales > Moraxellaceae > Psychrobacter > Psychrobacter sp. UBA2769. The sequence goes on from NZ_DEIR01000017.1 coordinate 14,959, forward strand.
AACTAACAGCTTTCTAAATCATCTGGTTTTTTAAGTTATCTGGCTTCTAAATTATCAGTGATTAGGTAATGTTAGATACGTTAACTCACAATCCACAACAAACTGTAGTAATAAACTCTATAACTGTAATTGAGTTAAAGTGTGACATAGGTCATTATACTGACATGTTTTGTAATACCTTTACATGAGCGTTAAGCGATTCAATATTCGTGTTTGTGCTATTCAGTTGCTTTGAGAGTATTGTGTAACAGGAAAGCGAAGTTTTGCGGATTGGTGTAGCAATTATTACAATATCTATGCAATCTTTACATAACGGCAAATAAAAAGCGCATCCATGGGGGTGACTTTTCAAGCCAAAATTGTTTTAATCTGCTCAACAAAATGGTTGTTTAAAAAAAGCTAAATTATCATTTTTTTACGGGCGAGTTATTTCACACTTTAGGAGAGTATTCTATGAAACTTATTAAATTAACGGCAATCTCTGCTGCTGTTTTAGCATCAAGTGCTGCATTAGCAGCTGAGCCAGTTATCGTTGTTGACGGTAATGAAGCAGTTGTATACGAAGCTGAGCCAGTAGCTGTAGCTTATCAAGCTGAGCCTGCTTATGCATATAATGCTGACGCTGGTGTTGTACGTAACACTACGGGTGCTGTTGTTGATGGTACCAAGACTTTCTTCCAGACTGCTGTTAACCCAGCTGCTATTAGTGCTGAAATTGGCACACTAGGCTACGGTGCTAACGTTGCATGGGCGGTTAATGATAAAACTGAGTTACAAGCTGGTTGGTCTGGCATGAACTTTGACGGTGATAGAGACTTAAATGCTAACGATTCTTGGATTAACTGGGACAAGGCATTAGGCGATGGCTATGGTAACTATAAAGGCACTATGGATTATGATGTAGATTTTAGCAATCCATACATCGGCGTTCAAATGCGTCCGTTTGCTAACAACTTCACAGTTGCTGCAGGTACTATGGTTCCACGTAACAAGATTGAAGCTTCAATTGCTGCTGATGCAGACTCAAAAGGCGATGCAACTGTTTCTATCGATGATGTTGAATATCAAGTTGACACAGCAACTATCAAAGCTGAAAACAAAAATAAATTGGCACCTTATGCTACTATCGGTTACCGTCCAAACATTAACCAAAACTGGGGCGTATTCGGTGAGTTAGGCGCAGCATATATGGGTAAGATGGATGCTGAAGTAACTAATGTTACTGGTTCTAAAGCAGAAGGCTTTAAAGAAGCGGCAGAAAAAGAAATCAAAGATAAAAACGTTTGGTATCCAATCGTTAAAGCTGGTGTAACTTACCGTTTCTAATCTAATCTAATCACAGTCTAAGGGCTGTCATTAGAAGATGAGTAGTAATAAAAAAACGATCCTAAAAAGGGTCGTTTTTTTTGCCTAAAATAAAGTCAAAATGATGTGCCTACATTAAGTACTTTTTAATAAACAATTACTGTCTGTTGCTCAGGTAAGTATGCAAGATAGTATTTGGTTTTATCATCCTCAAATACGAACAAAGGCGGTTTTTCTTTGATGCTGTTTATTAAGCAAGTCATGAGATGGGAGTAATCCATACCTAACCCTTGGGCAAGGGTATACTGATAAATTTTGATAAAACTCTCTTTTATTTGCCATAGTAACTTAGCGACAGTGTCACGCTGAGTGATGGTTAGAGTTTGTAAGATAGCAATCTCATTAATATGATAAAAGCGCTTTGCCACCCGCCACTCAACGTTATTGGTTTCTATGTCGATGCCTGCCGGTCGATGACAACTAATAACAACCGCAACTTTATTATCTAACCCGTTAAAAGGTTTTTCTCCACTCGGCTGAGTAGAAGTATTTTGACTGCTTGCACCAGTATGACTAAAGCACACGTAATATTGGCTGTTAACAAGTCGATAGGGGAAGCTTACGTCATTCAAACTGTCAATAATATCTAGCTTGTTAAGTAGAGATTGTAATAACAAGCGTACACCAGCACGTTGCTGCTGGCGCTGTTCATAAGCGATTTTTCGCGCTGATAGAGAAACGTTAGAAATATGGTAGCGCCAAGTAATATGACTGAATTTATCAGTGTCGATGTTCAATAGGTTTGCGTTAAATAATGATGGTAAATTATCGAATAAGTGCAAAGACTCTAGAGGGCAAGACGCAGTTACCTGAGCCGTCGCGCACCATGTCGTGGAATCAAGTCGACTGTATTGGATATTATGTAAGTTTAAGGTTGGCATCATTTATTTATAGTAAAGGCTATTAGCTTAAAGCTGTTGAGAGATAGGTTTCTTCGTATTTTTAAATTGGTCATAGCTGAGGTTTGTCAGAATATACACCACTTTTAACCATTCATTTTAGCGTAGCAGAATGCAAAAAGCCCAACAATATATTTGCTGGGCTTTTTGCTACTCATTAATTTAGGCTAACAAAGTCTTATCAAAAGCGATTAGTAAGACAATTCAGCACGGCGGTTTTGTGCATAGGCATCTTCAGTCGTACCGGCTGCTGCTGGACGCTCTTCACCATAACTGATGACACGGATGTTATTTACCGCAACACCTTGGGCCGCAAGATAATCACGTGCAGCTTGGGCACGGCGCTCACCTAGGGCGATGTTATATTCACGGCTACCGCGCTCATCAGTGTGACCAGCGATAACAACACCGGCTGCTGGGTTTGAGCTTAGTAGACCGGCATGTTGGTTTAATACGCCAGCCGCTTGTGAAGTGATTTCACTGCTATCAAAGGCAAAGTATACAACCGCTTGCAGGTTCTCAGCACCAGTAATAACAGCATTTGAGTTACCGACGATAACCGCGCCGTTATAACCCGCTTGACCACCTGGGATACCTAGTGGGGCCACGACAACTTCTGAAGTCGCGCGTTTGTTGGCACAACCTGATGCTAATACCACAGCACTTGATAATACTGCTAGAGCAGCGATTTTTGAAAAACTGGTTGACATAATGAGCTCCTAAAATTTTAATGACATTTGTTGTTGTAAACTGCTTTTGGTAAAACTTAGGCAATTGCTATCTATCATATACTAAATGTTACTTTATGTAAGTAGTATTACTGTAAATAATTCGAGAATTTACATATACCTATCCGATATTTCACCAACGGTTCTTACCCCAGTTTTCAGGGTTCGCCCAGTAATCAGCATTGAGCCAGTTTGGCAATTGCTTATAATCGTACAAATTAAACTGCCAAAGTGTGGCGGATATGGGCGACGATGCCGTCAATAAAGTGGTGTCTTTCTGATGAGTGATATCCTTGTCTAAAGATGCTTCGCTCAAAATATCGAACGGTGTCAAACCGTAAGCGCGCAAATCTATTGCCTTATCAAGCACGATAAGTAAATGGGCGGCATAGATGTCCCGATAGCGCATGAGTAGGGGGATATACTGTTGTAGTAATTCTGCTGATAAGGTAGGTAGCCAAAAGCAGGCCAAGTTATAACGTTCAGGCCGCGCTTGTTGGGTAAGCTCGGTTAAAGTCGCTATAGGCAATGCTGCCATTTCATCATTATTTTCATCGTTCTTATAGAGACTGTCAGGCGCGCTGCTTTTTATAATAGCAATGCTATCTCTAAGTTGGGCTTGTAGATTTAAGCGTTCTTGCTTATCTGGTACGACCCACAATATTTCACCCTGATGATTATCGACAGAGGTTAGTTGCTCAGTTGCTTGGCTCTGGGTAGGCGCGGCTAATGAAGGTAGTAATGCCTCAATATAAGCACTTAATAATGGTAAAGTAATGTTTGAAGCATAAGTCGTCATAAGGTTGGTCGTTTAATTGGTAGTCAGGTTAGCAATCAGCCTATTACATCATGTTACTACGCATTATCCAATGATTAACTGCTGTGATGGATAAAGGCGATAGTAATTTATAAATGAATAAAAAGGCGAGCGGTTCATGCTAGCCATGACTACTACCTGAGCAATAAATGCTAAGCTGGTTTTTATTCATCCTCGCACTTGAAATTTGGTGGTTTAGAGCAATGTAGCTAAGTGTTGTAAGCTTTTTATCATAAATAATAATAGGAACTTCCATGTCCACCACTGAAACCGCTGCTCAAATTATCAATCCTGACATGCCAGATGTGCCATCACATGCTCCAAGTAAAATTCATTTAAAAGATTATAGACCACCAAGCTTTGATGTCGAAACCGTTGATTTGGATATTAAGCTATTTGATGATCATGCCATTGTAGATAGTACTTTGGTGATGCAGCGTCAGACTGACGGCGATTTGGTGCTGTATGGCGAAGCGCTTGAGCTGATATCTATTAAGCTTAATGATGAGCCGCTTGCTCGTAATCGTTATACGCAAGCTGAGGGCACATTAACCATTACCGATGCGCCAGAAAACACCAAATTACAGCTGCAAGTACGCATCCATCCGCATACCAATACGGCGCTTGAAGGCTTATATATTGCCGGCAGTGGTGACGATACCATGTTTGTCAGCCAGTGTGAGCCAGAGGGCTTTCGCAAGATTACCTTTTATCCAGACCGTCCTGATGTGCTGGCGATATTTACCACACGCTTAGAAGCTGATAAGCGTTTCCCAACGCTGTTGAGTAATGGTAATTTGCTAGAAGCGGGTGAAGTGTCGGATGCACCTGAGCGTCATTATGCGATTTGGCAAGACCCGACCAATAAGCCAAGCTATTTGTTTGCTTGTGTTATCGCTGACTTAGATGTATTGGCTGATAGCTATACGACGAGCGAAGGGCGTGAGGTAATGCTTGAGCTGTATGCGAAGTCTGAAGATATCGATAAATGTGCTGTCGGCATGCAAGCTTTAAAAGATTCGATGCAATGGGATGAGGTCAATTATGGTCGCGCTTATGATTTAGACCGTTATATGATTGTGGCGGTTAGCCAGTTTAATATGGGCGCGATGGAAAATAAGGGTTTAAATATCTTTAACACCGCTTGTGTACTGTCTAGCCCTGAGACCACCACAGATTCACGTAGCTTTAGTGTCAAATCTATCATTGCCCATGAATACTTTCATAACTGGACGGGCAATCGCATTACGTGCCGTGATTGGTTTCAGCTGTGTCTAAAAGAAGGCTTTACCGTTTACCGTGATCAGTCATTTTCAGCCGACCAGCAGTCAAGTGCCGTCCAGCGTATCGATGATGTGGCAACCTTGCGCGCCCATCAGTTTGCTGAGGATGCAGGACCGTTAGCGCACCCTGTACGCCCCGAAAGTTTCGTTGAGATTAATAACTTTTATACCACCACTGTTTATGAAAAAGGTGCTGAAATCGTGCGTATGATTGCCAATACGTTAGGGCCTGATAACTTCCGTAAAGGTACGGACGAGTACTTCCGTCGTTATGATGGGCAAGCGGTCACGGTTGAAGACTTTTTATCGGCGCTTAGTATTACTGATAGCAAGATTGAAGACTTTATCGATTGGTATCGTCAGCCCGGTACGCCTGTGGTCTCTGGTCACCAAGATTATGACAGCGTGACGCAGACATTGACCATTACCTTGAGTCAGCAAACTCGTCATGTTGCAGGCTTTGATGCACCAAAACCATTGCCGATACCCGTATCGACCGCACTATTTGATAAAGAGTCTGGTGCTATCGTCGCTGAGCGTATGTTGCTTCTCGATCAAGCCACGCAAACCTTTACCTTTGAAAATGTAGTAAGCGAGCCAGTGGTATCCTTGCTACGTGATTTTAGCGCGCCAGTACAGCTCAATTATGATTATCAAGATGAAGATTTGGCGTTTTTGCTTAAATATGAGAACAATGGCTTTAACCGCTGGCAAGTGACGCAAATGCTCGTCAATCGCATTTTACTGCAAGGTCAAGGCGCGAAAAGCAGTCCTGATATATATTTGCAAGCAGTGGCGCAGACCTTACCTGAATTGGCTGCTAGTGATGCGATGTTGGCGGCGCGTTTGCTTGATATTCCGTCAGCACCAGAGTTGGCGTCTGCCATTCATAAAGATTACGATCCAGAGCTGGTAAAAGCACAGCGTGAAGGCTTATATCAACAGCTGGCAGAAGCGCTAAAAGATCAATGGGCAGAACTTTATAAGCAGCTACCGATGCAGGCTTATGAAGACAGTGCCGCCGCTCGTGGCACCCGTGCTTTACGTAATGTGGTACTCGATATGGCATTGACCGCCAACGTTGCTGGTGCTCCTGAATGGGCGCAGCAGCAGTATGATAATGCCAGCTGTATGACAGAACGTTTTGGCGCGTTAAAAGTGATGGTCAATCATCAACTGGCAAACGCTGATGAATACTTAGCAGACTTTTATAAGCGCTTCCAAAATAATGATTTGGTCATCGATTTATGGTTCAGTGTGCAAGCGTCTGCTGATACGGTCACACCTGATACTATTAAATCCTTACTTGCGCATGCAGATTTTGATTGGAATACGCCCAACCGTGTGCGCTCAGTCATCAGTGCCTTTACCTCGCAGCCAACGGTCTTATGGACACAAGAAGGGTTAGATATTTATATCGCTGTGATTAAAAAGCTGGATGACGCCAATCCTGTGTTAGCATCGCGCTTATTACAAGTGCTGGCACGTTGGAATACCTTGGCTGAACCACGTCGTCAAATGGCGCATGAGCAGTTACTTGAACTGCAAAAGCAAGCAACTTCTAAGCACGTAATTGAAAGCTTAAACAGTGTTTTAGGGTCAGCGAGCGAGTAGGGTGAGTTAAATGACTCTATAACCATAAACTAAATGATTTTATAAGAAAAAGCCCGTCCGATATTATTATCGGACGGGCTTTTTTATGAAACGCTTAATAATGCTTAAAAAACTTAATGACGTTTGCTTATGGGCAATTGTTATTAAAGATTAACGATTCGGTAATACGTCTTTAACCATGTCACGTAGATTGCGCATGGCAGTGACCGTGCTATCCCAATCTAAGCAACCATCGGTGATAGATTTGCCATATTCAAGTTGGCTCAAATCAGCCGTCAGCTTTTGATTGCCGCCTTTTAGATGGCTCTCAATCATCAGACCGATGATAGATTTATTACCATTTTTAATCTGCTCGGCAACGTTTTGGATGACCATTGGTTGCAGATACGGGTCTTTACCTGAGTTGGCATGGCTTGAGTCAATCATAATCTTACTATTGGTCTTGCCTTTAGCCAGCTCGTTTTCAACTTGCGCAACAGCGGTTTCATCATAGTTTGGCTTGCCATTACCACCGCGTAGTACCACGTGTGCGTAAGGATTGCCTTTTGATTTGATGATAGAAACTTTGCCATCTGCTGATAAGCCAAGGAAGCTATGACCTTCCTTCACTGCTTGCATGGCATTAACAGCAACCGTCATACCGCCATCTGTACCGTTTTTGAAGCCAACTGGGCATGATAAGCCTGAGCTCATTTCACGATGCGTTTGGCTTTCAGTCGTACGCGCACCAATCGCTGACCAGCTAATCAAATCCTGCATGTACTGCGGTGTGTTTGGGTCTAACGCTTCAGTGGCGCACGGCAGACCTTTTTCATTCAAATCAAGCAATAGCTTACGGGCAGTGCGCAGACCTTTTTCGATATCAAAGCTGTCGTTCATATCAGGGTCGTTAATCATGCCTTTCCAACCAACCGTGGTACGTGGCTTTTCAAAATAGACGCGCATCACAACGAAGATGCTGTCTTCAATCTCTTTTGCCAATACGGCTAAGCGATCGGCATATTCGTGGGCGGCTTTAATATCGTGAATAGAGCAGGGGCCAATAACCACAAATAGACGCTTGTCTTTACCATCGAGGATATCTTGGATGGTATTGCGACCTTTTAGAACCGTGTTATAGGCGTCATTCGACAAAGGTAGCTCAGACTTTAGCTCAGCGGGAGTGATTAAAGGAATGAATTTTTCAATATTCACGTCGTCAATATCTGCATTATGGATAACTGGTGTTGTCATGGTTATATATCGTCTAGCTGATTTATAGGGATATTCATTATGCGGACAAAAGCGCCGGTTGACAAGGGCAGTCGCACAGTTAATTGACTGCTAACTGGAATGGTGAGGTTAAAACTTCGTTATCATTGCCGAGTCTGAGCTATATGCTAAGGTTAATAGGTATCAAAATTAGGTGTTAAAATGAGAGTTAATTTTGTCTGTGCTAATGAATAAGCGTTGTGGTTTTAGACAGTAGTTATCGAGCTTTTATTGGCTAATTTAGCTATTTTAAGCACTGTCACGTATGATGAGCTTATAAACAACCGCATTTAAGACTTATAAATTGAGCTTGAGCCTAATAAATGCTGCTAAGGTGGCTTTTAATAGGCATCTTATGCGCGATTTCATATACTATATTTTATAATATCCATATTGTATTTTTTGTCCTATTTTAACTGTACTGCTTTGATGGTACTAACTTGATATTGAGAGCTTGTCATGACAGATTCTGCTACGCCTCACCAACCTTCTGATTTAACGTCAGCGCCTGATGGCTATAATGCTTATGAGGCGATGCCTGCTGTGACGGGTGCGCCACTGGTCATAGGGATTGTCGCTGGTGAAGTGTCAGGGGATAGCTTGGGTGCAGACTTTATGCAGCAGATGAATAACCTGCGCGATGATATCATTTGGGTTGGTGTTGGCGGCGCAAAAATGAAAGCGCAAGGGCTACAAAGTATTTTTCCATTATCTCGTTTGGCAGTGATGGGCTTGGTAGAAGTGATGGCGCAACTACCTGATTTGCTTAAAGCGCGGCGTGAATTATTAACGGCCTTTAAAGCCGCCGATATTGATTGGTTTATCGGTATCGATGCGCCTGATTTTAATCTACGAGTGGCGAAGAAGCTTAAGCCACAAGGGGTGTTCTGCGTACAATATGTCAGCCCTTCTATCTGGGCATGGCGTGAGTCGCGTATTCATAATATCAAAGCGGCGACCAATTTGGTGCTTTGCTTATTCCCATTTGAGCTGCCCGTTTATGAGCGTCATAATCATCCGGCGATATGTGTCGGTCATCCGCTGCTACGTACTATTGATCAGACGCTACTTGAGACGACAGTCAATCAGCGCCGTAGTGAATTGGTCTGGCATAATGACGGCTTGCAGCAATTTTTTATCGACCGCTTTGATGATGTAAGCCAGCTTATCTGTGTCATGCCAGGCTCGAGACGCGGTGAAATTACAGCAATCTTGCCGCTCATGCTCGATGGTATCCAAAAGCTGATTTTATTAGACCCAAAGCTGTGTTTTATCATTCCAACGGTCGATCAAAATCATCAATATATCGTGCAAGATGTCATTGATAAGCGCTCAGAGCAGCTGCGCGCGGCGATTGTGGTGGTCTATGATGACAGTCAGCCAACCTTTAGTCAGCAAGCGATGGCGGCATCAGATATGGTGATGCTGGCATCGGGTACTGCAACCTTGGAAGCCATGTTACTTGAGCGGCCTATGGTGGTGATTTACCAGCTAAATCAGCTGACCTATCAGATTGCTAAACGTTTGGTTAAAGTGCCTTATGTGGGTTTGCCCAATATTTTGGCAGACAGCGCGATTGTGCCCGAGCTTATCCAAGAGCAGGCAAGTGGTGATAACATCTGTCGTACCGTGATGCGTCTGCTGCAGCCTCGCGCCTATGCTGAGCAATTAAAGGCGCTCATTGATACCAAGCATTTATTACAACAGCAGAGTAATCATGACCCTGCTAATAGCGTGATTGAACAGTGGTTTTTGCAGGATAATCATCAATCCCAAGTTCAATAAAGGTAAATTCCCTAAGCATAATTAAACTAGCTTCAATATCATTTGCATCACACTTAAATTTTTAAATAAATAAGACAGTACAATTTTATGAGTAACACACCTTGCAGCGCAAATCCTTTCACGCCAATTAGCATCTGTATCGAGCAAGTAGATATTAAAGGTCAGTATATTCAACTGGCTGCTCCCATACATTTATCAGGTCAGTTAAATATCTCTGAGTTACTTGCGCAATATCCGATAAATGAAGAGCGCGAACAAGTACCCATACAAATTGGTGTAGACGAAGCAGGGCGCGGACCTCTGCTAGGCAGTGTCAATGTTGCTGCTGCAATATTACCTGCTACTTGGTCAGGGCTAATCGAGGACGCGCCACTCAAAGGTACGCCATTATCTATATTGACGGATTCTAAGCAGCTGAGTGAAAAAAAACGCGACATTCTTTATCCATTGGTTCAGCAATATGCTGTCGGTCACATCGTCGCTGATATACCGGCAGCGGTCATCGACCAAGTCAATATTTTGCAAGCAACGATGCTGGGTATGCGTTTATGTACTGAGGTTTTATTAGAAATAGTTGCCAAGCATCTTAATACCGGTGATAAAAGGCAGTGTGAAGTATTAATTGATGGTAATCGCTGTCCGGATTTGGATTATGCAAGCCTTGCTAAATCAGGCATAGAGCGTTCAGTCATTGACTGCCAAGCGTGGGTAAAAGGCGATGCGCGTCATACCAGTATTGCGGCCGCTAGTATCTTGGCAAAGGTGAGCCGTGATAAAACCATGTATGCGCTTGATACTGAATATCCTGAATATGGCATTGCTAAGCATAAAGGCTATCCGACGCGCGCCCATATGGAAGCTATTTCAGCTCATGGTGTGTTAGCCGCGCATAGACGTAGCTTTGCACCGGTAAGAAAAGCGCTTGAAAACGTGACGCATACCGAGAGTGGCAATAGGTAAGTGGTTAAGATATTTAGAAAACAGCCTAAGCAAATGTATTGAATAAATAGCTACAAAGTAAAAAACCCAAGTAAACCACACAAGTAAAATTTTCTATCACTCAAATATAAAAACCATCTGTTTATTGAACAGGTGGTTTTTATTTCATTATTAAACAGTTAGGTTCTATTAAGGCTTAAAGTTTAACAACTGCTTAAAAAGACGAGTTGGGCTGCTGTAAAAACGCCTCTTCTTCGAGAGTTGATTCACGACCCAAGGTCTCATTGCGGTGCGGATAACGGCCAAACTTATCAATAATGTCTTTGTGACGACGCTCAAAGTCTAAAGTGTCGGCATCGTTTAGTTGCTCAAAAAGCGGTAGATAACGTTTATGAATCATCGCTGACTCAGAATGCATAAATGGCATAATAATAAATTTACGCCACGGCGTTGGTAGGGTATCAAAATGTGGCTGCCCAATGGCTTCTTGTGCCAATACCAATGCCATACCATCTTGAGCAAACGCGCATGCTTGCTCGCGACATAAGTTACGTGAGAACTGATCTAAGACAATGATTTCAGCCAAGCGTCCCGCCAACGCTGTGATTGAGCTGTTGCTATCGGCTGGCGCGTCTGCAATGCGCCACGTAACGCATTCACCTTGTTTTGCGGCTTGCCAAATCTTGCCAAACTTATCATTTATCTGCTTATCAAAGTCATCATTTTGCGCAAACCAGTATGGCTCATTGTTTTTGTCAAACCAAAAATCCAACACGGCACGCGCCTCTGAATCGAGATGCTCTAAATTTATATTTTTGAGCTCGAGTGACGATAAATTGGTATGGCTTTTTGAGGTAGAATAATCGGTTGAGAGTGACATAAGCTATTCTAATTGTGATGAATTTATACTACTATAGCGCACTTATTTGGCCCTGTCATTTGGCCTTGTCACAATGTGTGATAACGTGTCATGACTGTATCACAGAGCGCCACTAAGCCATCGTTAGCATTAAGCTATTATCGCCGTATATTGTTAAAGCTATTAGGTTATCTCTTATGAACTCAACACCAGCTGTCTCTCTTGCGGCGCTAAAAACGCCTTACTATTTGCTTGATGAAGCGGCGATTGTCGCAAATATGCAGATTATCGCTCGTCTGTGCGAGCTATCGGGCGCCAAGGCCTTACTCGCGCTCAAATGTTTCGCAACTTGGGGTGTTTTTGATGTGATGGAACCCTATTTGCATGGCACCACCTCGTCTTCATTGAATGAGGTGCGATTAGGCTACGAGACTTTTGGTAATAATAGCGCCGATATTAACAATAATGTTAATAACCAAGATAAAAAAGAAACCCATGCCTACAGCGTCGCTTATAGCGCGGATGAAATCGACGAAGTATTAAGTTATGCAGATAAAATTATTTTTAATTCTATCTCGCAATTAAATGCGTTTAAAGGTCAAGCAGCAGCAAAAAACATCCCAGTTGGATTACGCTTAAATCCAAAGACCAGTAATTCATCGTTTATTATCGCTGATCCTGCTCGTCCTTTTAGTCGCCTTGGTGAGCATGATAAAGATAAGATTGCAGCGGTACTTGGTGATATCACTGGGGTTATGATTCATAACAACTGTGAAAATGACAGCTTTGAGGCATTTAGCGCAAGCTTGGCCGATATTGAAGACAGATTTGGTGACGTCTTAGCACAGCTTGAATGGGTCAGTTTGGGCGGTGGTATTCATTTTATCGCGCCTGATTATCCATTGGAAAAATTGGCAGACAGATTAAAAGGCTTTAGCGAAAAATACGGTGTACAAGTTTACCTTGAGCCGGGTGAGGCGAGCATTCATGGCGCTGGCTCATTGGTGACGACAGTATTAGATACCATGCACAATGAAAAAAATCTAGCCGTTGTTGATGCATCTATCGAAGCGCATATGCTTGATTTGCTGATTTATCGTGAGTCGGCGCCTATAGCGTCTATTAATGGTGAGTTCATGGCTATTGCACCTGTCAACAAAGACCAAGTAGACGATGCCGTCGATAACACCATTATTTACGGGCGTTCTTGCTTAGCAGGTGATATCTTTGGCGAATATGCGTTACCTAGCAATTTACAGATAGGCGATAAGATTGCGTTTGGTAATGCGGCAGGCTATACCATGGTGAAGAAAAACTGGTTTAATGGCGTTAACATGCCGGCAATTGTTATCCGTCGTCTGGACGGCAGTATTGATATTCAGCGCGAGTTTGATTATCAAGATTATAAGGCGAGTTTGTCATAACGCTGTTATGCTTGGCATTATTAAATAATAGCTGCCAAACAACTATCTAGAAATGAGGATTGGTCTTGAATTTTCTAAGTTATGTTGTAATTTTTGCCGAAAAGTAAGTAAAAATTGTTATAATTGCCACTGGCAAAGGCAGTCGGATTTGTCTAACGGGTGCGTGGGTTTTCCTCGGTCTTCCTTTTTAATTCACGCATATCATTCACTCGTTTCTGTTTTGCATAGCCAATATCAATGGTATCGACAGGGACACAAAGGAGGATTGTTCTTTGAACACAAACCAACAAGCTAAGTCCAACAAAAAAGATGTACTTATCATCGGCGCAGGCGGCGTTGCTCAAGTGGTCGCGCATAAATGTGCGATGCATAATGATGTGCTCGGCGAGATTCATATCGCCTCACGTACTAGAGATAAATGTGATGCCATCGCCCAAAGCGTCAAAGACAAAGGTAGCTTTAAGCAAGCTGCTGTCTTGCATACGCATCAAGTCGATGCCATGGATAGCCAAGCGCTGATACAGCTTATTCAAGAAACGGGTATTCAAATCGTTATCAATGTCGGTTCGGCATTTGTGAATATGACTGTTTTAGAAGCTTGTATCGAGACGGGTACTGCGTATATTGATACCGCTATTCATGAAGATCCGCGCAAGATTTGCGAGACGCCGCCATGGTATGATAACTATGAGTGGCAGCGTAAGCAGCGCTGTGCGGACAATAATGTCACGGCAATCTTGGGTGCAGGATTTGATCCCGGCATGGTCAACGCCTATGCGCGCCTTGGCTATGACATGATGGATGCAGGCTCTGTGACTGATATCGACATTATTGATATCAATGCGGGCAGCCACGGTAAGTACTTCGCCACCAACTTCGATCCTGAGATTAACTTCCGTGAATTTACTGGTACGGTTTATTCTTGGCAGGACAGTAAGTGGCAGTCGAATAAGATGTTTGAAGTAAAGCGTACCGATGATTTGCCAGTCGTTGGTGTGCAAAACAGCTATTTAAGTGGTCATGACGAGATTCATTCTTTATCGGCTAACTTAGATGTGCCAAACATCCGCTTTTGGATGGGCTTTGGTGAGCATTATATTAATGTTTTCACCGTGCTACAAAATCTAGGTTTATTGTCTGAGCAGCCGGTGATGACTGCGGAAGGGCAAGAAGTGATACCGTTAAAAGTGGTCAAAGCCGTGCTACCAGACCCAAGCTCACTGGCGCCAAATTATACCGGCAAGACCTGCATCGGTGATAAGGTTAAAGGTAAAATCAATGGCGTTGATAGCGAGGTGTTTATCTACAATATCTCAGATCATAAAGAAGCCTATAACGAAGTCGGTAGCCAAGGTATCTCTTATACCGCAGGCGTACCACCCGTCGCTGCTGCCATGTTGGTCGCAACTGGTGAGTGGGATGCGGGCAAAATGGTCAACGTCGAAGAGCTGGATGCCAAGCCGTTTATCAATCTATTGAATAAGATTGGTTTGCCAACGCGTATCAAAGATAGCGAAGGCGATAGAGCACTTGAGTTTGATATTTAAATTCTTGCGTTAGCTTTTATTGTCTGTTAAATAAAAAGCATCCTATTGAGCCATGGCTTGATAGGATGCTTTTTTGTGTGGCTACTTCTATCATAAAAATAATTGCTATAAACGGTATAAGGAAAATTGTCGCGCTAGACAGTAATTTTCTTAAAAATCATACTTTTAAAGACTTTTAGCCGATTGACCTAATGGTTTTAGCAAGCGCCATCTAATATCATTATCGTATCTTGCGATGATACGGCGATTGGGTTTGTAGACGCTTTTAAACAATTTATCAGAAGTCTTCGATGGTTTTAGATGATTTTTTAGGGCTGGTTTTTCCAGTTTGCCGCATCTCACTGAGCCAGATTGGGCTGAGAAAATAACGGCTATTCATTTTTGCCCCAACGCCGCTGCGCGCCCAAGCTATTACCTTAGCTCTGATTGTACTCTATATAAAGGACAGCCATATCCATGAATATTGATGAGCAAAAACCTGTAGAAACGCCAAATATTACTGTCGATGCTGTTAGAGAATGGTTGATTCAAACCACACGGCTTTTTGCTAAGTTCGCCATCATACTTGTTATTCTTAGTAGTACCTTAGTACTAAGTTTTGCGCTACATTTGCCGTTTCATGTGTCTTATGGTCTTACCCTGTCAATCGCTGCTGTTTTATTTATCATGCTCATTATGGTATCGATTAAAAATATCGTTTATCTCTACCTAAAGTCTAGCATCTGGGGTCAAGTTGTCCTTTATTTACTGGTCGCCTTAATCAGTGCGCGTGCTTATCTTTGGGCAATTGGAGAAGTGAATCGCATATTCTTAGTTGATCCCAGTAACTTAGCGCTTACGACTAGCGTATTGACAGCTATTATTTTCTTTAAATACGCCATCATGGCATTACTCAGCAGTTACCTGATAGCTATTGGCTTATATTTTTATTTCAAAAAAACAGATAAACCAGCAACAACTAACCGTCAGCCTTTGGGCAAAAAACTGCTTACAGGCATCGCTTTTGTATTTATCATGGGTATGAGTCTCGTCGCCGTTGGCAATATCTCAAAATATAGCGATGTACTGATTCAAGCCTTTGCGTTGAAAGTAGATTCCTATAGCCATTACACTTGTACAGGCGATAATTTTAAAGGCATTGAAGGGGTTTTGTTTTTATCAGGCAATGATATTTTAGTTGCAAAAAAGGTTGGCTCAATGGCGTGGGAGTTTAAAAAAGTAAAGTGTGAGAGTTAGGGTATGTTCTCAATTCAATCGATAGACATCTAAATGACCTAAAAATGGCTAAATTTTGCCAAACTTCGTCAAATAGCGGGGTAATATCCTGATATTAACTGTGCTATTTTCCTTTTCATAAGATAGAGAGTCAATCTCGCCATCTGTTATTATCTGTTTATTCACTAAGATGAGCTAAGCGTTATAATTGAATCAGTTTAAAAATAATGCATGTCAGACAAAAGGTTAAATACAGGGATAAACATGAGTAACGAAAGGGAAGACGAGCACTTAACCGAAGCACAGCAACAAGTCAAAAATTCACGCACGCCGTTCGAGCGTAGCCAATTTGGCGGTACAAAACGTCAATCCAAGCCTTTCGATGAAGATGTTCCTATATCGCGTAATGATCTGCAAAAAGGTGCGCAAGAGTTATCAGAAAACAGCGTTGCCCATATTAATTGGAGCGTGCTAATTATCTCATCGCTGGTGATTGTTGCCTTTTCCATATGGGCGATTTTTATGCCTAGTAGCGCCAGCACGACGATGAAAGCAGTGGTAGATTGGATTGCGACCAATCTTGGCTGGTATTACGTGATTACGATGGTGATGGTCATCGGCTTCGTGCTTTGGGTCGCATTATCCAAAGAAGGCAGCATCCGTCTTGGGCCTGACGATTCGCGGCCGCAGTATAAGCTAGGTACGTGGGCGGCGATGTTATTTGCGGCCGGCGTTGGTATTGATTTGCTGTTTTTCTCGGTGACCGGTCCTGTAGTACAGTATTTAACCCCGCCCTCTGGTGATGGGGCGAGCGCTGCAGCCATGCAAGATGCCGTCGTTTGGACGATGTTTCATTATGGTATCGCTGGCTGGTCAGTTTACGCACTACTTGGTATGGCGATGGGTTATTTTGCCTACCGCTGGGATATGCCATTATCCATTCGAGCGGCCCTTTACCCACTACTTGGTAAGCGCGTAAAAGGCCCTATTGGTCATGGTATTAGTATCATTGCGTTAGTGGGTACAGTGTTCGGTGTGGCGACGACGATGGGTATCGGTGTGGTACTGCTAAACGTTGGTTTTTCAAAGTTATTTGGTTTAGAGGAAGGTTTAACGTTACAGATTGCCCTCGTGGTTGGTGCCGTTATCTTGACCATTCTTGCCACTACCTCAGGTGTTGACCGTGGTATCCGCTGGATCTCCGAGCTCAATCTTTGGAGCGCGGTGGCGATGATGGCGTTTATCCTGATCGCTGGCGAGACGGCGTTTTTATTAAATGCTCTGGTCGAAAACCTTGGTCAGTTCTTTGTGACCTTACCTGCTCGGATGTTTAAAACCTTTGCGTATGTACCCGGTAGTAGCGACTGGATGGGCAGTTGGACGCTGTTCTTTTGGGCGTTTTGGCTGGCATGGGGGCCGTTCGTTGGGGTGTTTTTAGCCCGTATTTCGCGTGGGCGTACGCTACGTGAGTTCGTTATCGCCGCGGTTACCGTACCGGTATTATGTGACTTTATCATTGTCTCTTTCTTTGGGAATTCAGCCCTTTATCAGGTATTGCAAGGCAATACCGCTTTCGCTGAGCTTGCCGTTCAAAGCCCAGAGCGCGGTTGGTACGCGCTGCTTGAGCTGTTCCCAGGGGCGACTATCTTGGTGGCCTTAGCGACACTCTCAGGACTGCTGTTCTATATCACCAGCGCCAACTCAGGGGCGATGGTCATGTCGAACTTCTCGACCTCTATTCCTGATCCATCAGAAGATGGGCCGAAGTGGCTACGCATTTTTTGGGCGGTATTGACGGCGATGTTGACCATCTCTATGTTGATCGCAGGCGGCGTCATTACCATGGAATACGCCACACTTATCTTCGCGCTTCCTGTGACCATTATCGTTTATCTAGTGATGTTCTCTTTTTCTAAAGCGTTAAAAATAGAACGAGCCGAGCGCGAGGGCACCGTGCTACGCCGTCCTTCTGTCACGCCAAGTGGCGGCTATATACCAGAGCGTTCATGGAAGCAGCGACTGGGACAAATGCTTGCGTATCCATCCAAGCGTGAGACCGTCCAATTCCTTGAGCGTATCGTCCGCCCAGCGCTAAACGATGTCGCCAATGAGTTTGAGCGTCAAGGCTACGATATCGAGCGCGATAATACTCCTCATATAGCTGATGATATAGATATTGGTGGGCCATTACTAAAGGTATCCACCGATGCTCTGAATAACTTTTATTATCAAGTATCCATGGTTGAGACGCCGTCACCGACTTTTAGTGGCAAGATGTCGCCGGTCAGTGACGTTTATTACCGTTTAGAGGTGACGACCCAAACTGGCACTGGCGGTTATGATTTGATGGGACTGACCAAGCAGCAAGTTATCGATGATGTCCTTGAGCAATACGAAGCTTACCTGACCTTTATTAGCACCCCAGGAGACAATAATACTGGTCTGGACAGTGCGTTGACGTCAGTGGGGACAATCGGTAAGAGTTAAGCCGCTGGTCGTGATTAAACCATACAGATAATCGGGGAGCCAATCCTGCCATCCGCTATTATCTGCCATTTCTGCT
The DNA here is from genome assembly GCF_002352555.1 of Psychrobacter sp. UBA2769. Classification (NCBI taxonomy): domain Bacteria; kingdom Pseudomonadati; phylum Pseudomonadota; class Gammaproteobacteria; order Moraxellales; family Moraxellaceae; genus Psychrobacter; species Psychrobacter sp. UBA2769. The sequence goes on from NZ_DEIR01000017.1 coordinate 33,248, forward strand.
AGGGCAGCGGCTACTGGCGGGACAGGTTGCTGCTATCGCGACACCCTGACCCACCGAGCCTTTGCAACCTAGCAGTTATGGCAGGATAGCCGCTACAGTCAGGGCTAGCGGTGACATCGCGTTCTTGCTAGGATTTATCGTGGTTGAAATGCATTTGAATAAGCGGAAATTTGTATCATCTGATAAATAAGCGTACTCATTTATACCGATACTTATATTATAGTTAGGTTGGACGCAACCTACTGCAACTGACAATTAAGGAAAAAAATGGAATTTTATACTGAAAAATCAGAAGAAAGTGATGCTATCTATCTCCTCTCATATATAAATGATGTGTTAATTCCAGCGTCTAAAGAGTTTTTTATCCTACTAAATAAAAATGAAGTCTTACTTCATCACGCTTTTTCTTTTAACGCTATATTATCTCATGCGATAGACTATATACATTTCATTGTTAAAAAAGTTTCCGCTTCATCTGATAATTCTAATCCCATATTTAGAAAAGATTTGATATCTCAGTTTGATAAAAGATATCACGTAGATGGATGTTCTAACATAAATAACAAGTTTAAACTGCTAGATGCTGTTAATAACTCATTTAAGCATGTTGAATTAGACCAAAATAGATATGCTGATTTAATAGAAATATATGGTGATTTAAGCTTTCATAACTTATCTAATAATGAAGGGAAAGTATTTTTTAAGTCTCAACTATATAGTTTTGATTATTGCCGGGTAGTAATGAGACCTATTGCAAAAATTTTTGATTGTGACATAGAAAATCACAATGATGTAGATGATTTTATCAATGGTAGGATACACGGTGGTTTTGGTTATGGCGATTTCATTTATGAGTATGAGTCTCATGATGCTATTGATAGAATGATTGATTTCTGTAGCTCTGAATGTAAAAACTGTGGTGAAATAGATGATGACTGCGACTGTGTTAGTTATATTTATGATCAAAAATCAGGTGAACGCTCACCCAATATAGATTCCAATTTTAATTTTAATGATGTAATGTCGAATATTAGTGGAACGCGTGAGTGGAAGAACTAAGTTCAATAGTTATATTTCAGGCATCAGATAAAAAGTCCGTATGACAATAGGATTTATATTTTCGTAACCAAATCTCTTACTGCATAAAGCTAAGGCATAATTTATAGATATTAATACAATCTAAAAATTACGCCTGTAGCATTTCAAGAGTTTTCCATCACCCCTCACTAGGATTATACTTCCTCAACGCCGCAATACGATCATCCAGCGTTGGATGTGAGCGGAAAAGGTTAGCGATACTAAAGCCTGTAGACTGCCCAGACGAGATTGCAAATGCCTTCATGCTCTCTGGCATTTGGTCTGGACGTTGTGCAGAAGGACGCAAGGCATCAAGCGCACTAATCATCTTGTCTTTGCTAGCAAGCTTAGCACCCATCTCATCAGCACGGAATTCACGCAGACGTGAGAACCACATAACGATGGCAGACGCCAAAAATCCAAGCAAAATATCCATCACAATACTCGTCACAAAGTAGCCAATGCCGGGGCTATCACTGGTATTTTTAAAGACAGTACGGTCGATGAAGCTGCCGATAATACGCGCAAAGAACATCACAAAGGCGTTTACCACGCCTTGGATAAGCGCAAGCGTTACCATATCACCATTGGCCACGTGACCGATCTCATGCGCCAATACCGCTTCTACTTCATCTTGATTCATATTTTGCAACAGACCAGATGAAACCGCGACCAGCGCTTTATTTTTATTCCAACCGGTTGCAAATGCGTTCGGCTGGGAATTATTAAAAATTCCCACTTCTGGCATGCCAATATTTACCGCTCGTGCTTGTTTAGCAACGGTATCTACCAGCCATTGTTCCGTGGCGTTGCTTGGCGTTTCAATAACCACCGTCCCCGTTGATCTTTTGGCCATCCATTTTGAGATAAATAGCGAAACCATCGAGCCAACCATGCCGTATATACCGCACATAATGGCAAGGCTGGTGTAATTTAGCCCGCCTGTGCCATGTACGCCACCAATCCCAAAAAATCGAGATAAAATACCAAACACGATGCTAAATACCACAATCACCGCTAAGTTGGTTAATAAAAACAATCCGATACGCATCATGATGCTAACTTCCTCATTAAATTTAATGACAGTCTGAGGGACAAATCCTTTACTGTAATAAAGACTAAAAATTAAACAGAGGACAATTATAACCTTCTAGAAGTAATATAGGCGCCAATTCTAGTATGAATAAAGTTTTATAATATGGAAAATACCAATGATAGCGGTGTGAAATGTGCAGTTGCTAGATACAGGCACAGGTAGAAAAATAAACACACAAATAGTTAGCAGTTATAATAGATAATGAATGGTTTAGGTTCGTTGTTTAAAATCGTTGTTTAGTCATATATAAGGTGCAACCATGAACGCTCTAGCGCTTAAAGTACCACCAGTAGCACAAGTCATTATTACGGCAGCTGCCATGTATGGCGTCTCTAAAATGGTTCCTGCTTTGACGTTCTCACTCAACGGCTCAACTGCACTGGCACTGACAGTGGGTTTGGGTGTGATCGGAATGAGCTTAGGTGTCATGGGTGTGACGCAATTTAGAAAGGCGCAGACCACACCCAATCCGCAGGCGCTTGAGAAAGTATCTAGTTTAGTGACCAGTGGCATATATCGATATAGTCGCAATCCGATGTATTTAGGCTTGGTGCTTATCTTATTAGGCTGGGCATTCTATCTGTCGCACTTTCTAGCGTTTGTGTTATTACCCGTTTTTATACTTTATATGACACGCTTTCAGATACAGCCAGAAGAGCAAATGATGGCACGAAAATTTGGTAAAACTTATCAAGCATATCTGAATAAAGTGCGGCGCTGGATTTGAGGTATAGTAAGTAAAGAGAATTATTATGCATAAATGATCGATTAAATCAGGAAGATGACGTCATGGAAATGAAAAACATACCTTTTGCTACTACCGACTGGACGACAGTAGAAGCGGTAGAAATCAAAGGCGAAACGGGTACAGGATATTGGAAGACTCGTGAATTTGATACTATTAATGTGCATATGGTTGAGTATTCTGCCGGCTACCTTGCCGATCACTGGTGCGATAAAGGGCATATTTTATTTTGTATTGAGGGCGAGCTAAACACTGAGTTAAAGGATGGGCGTACTTTTACCTTAACAGCCGGTATGACTTATCAAGTAGCGGACAATACGATTGCACATCGTTCATCAACGAAGACAGGCGCTAAGCTATTTATTGTTGATTGATATTGGCGGTAACCTCATAAAGCTATAAAACCATAAAGTTATAAAAAAATAACAGCGAGAATATAAGATGCAACTAGAAATCAATGTCGTCGACGCTTTTACGGATACCGTTTTTAAAGGAAATCCAGCGGCGATTATCATTACAGATGATTGGTTAAATGATGATTTGATGCAATCGATTGCCTTTGAGAATAGTTTATCGGAGACAGCTTTTATTGTTCTTGAAGATGACGGTATTTATCATATCCGCTGGTTTTCACCATTGTCTGAGATTGCTTTTTGCGGTCATGCAACCTTGGCGTCAGCCTTTGTGTTATTTAACAAACATCCTGATGTAGAAACCATTAAGTTTTCAGCCAAAGCCGTTGGTGTTTTAACTATCGTGCAAACAGACGATGGCAAAATACAAATGGACTTTCCCAATACTAAGCCCGAAAAGGTCAAAGATATTCCCGAGAGTTTGCTGGCAGGATTGTCTATTGCACCAGTCGAAGTTTATAAAAATACCCAAGCATATTTTGTGATTTATAATGCCGAAGCAGATGTCCTAAACGTAGAGCGCGATAACGAGCGACTAAAACAGCTTGCGCCATTAGATGTAGTGGTCACCTGTCAGGCTAATTCTGCTACATACGCGAGCTACGATTTTATCTCACGTTATTTTTGGCCTGCTAATGGTGGCGATGAAGACCCAGTGACAGGCTCGGCTCATACTGCTTTAGCACCATTATGGGCGGAGCGTTTGGGTAAAAATGAATTGATTGCTTATCAAGCATCAAAACGAGGCGGTATTTTAGACTGTGTCGTCGCAGGTGACAGAGTAATGATTTCTGGCAATGCCGTACAGTATATGACAGGATTTATCCCCGTTTAGGAGTAGATGGTTTTGACTGAGTTAAAAACCGTTGGATTGTTTGCGCTGACCGCATTGGCAGAGATAGCAGGCTGCTATCTGCCTTATTTATGGCTACGAGAAGGTAAGTCGATTTGGCTGCTTGTTCCGGGTGCGCTAAGTTTAGTTGCTTTTGTTTGGCTATTGTCTTTGCATCCAACCGCAGCTGGTCGAGTTTATGCCGCTTACGGCGGAGTTTATATTTCGATGGCAATTATCTGGCTGTGGACAGTGAACGGCATCAGGCCGACCACGTGGGATATATTGGGTTCTGTCGTAGCGCTGCTAGGCATGGCAATTATTATGTTTGCGCCGCGCAGTACTTAGCATAAAAACAGTAGTTAGTATGAAACAGTTCCTAGCATAAAAACAGTAGCTACTATAAAAACAGTACCTAGCATAAAAAATGCCAATCAAACCGTGAGGTTCAATTGGCATAGCTTTAATTAGTATGGTTTAGATTAATATAGCTTCAGTTAGCATACTGATGCACTAAATATTAATGTTTACCTAAGATACTGCCGTTGTCATCTTTTTTAGATTGCTTAGCGGCTTTTTTCTCTTTTGCCGTTAATAGCGGTTTCTTTTTTACGTTCTTTTTACTGTCTTGACCTTTACTCATGGTATTTTCCTCTTGAGATAAGCCGTAATCCCTTTAAAACCAGTGTAAACAAGCTTAAAGGTTAGGTTAAATGCTGATGATGCAAATTTTGCGTACTGCAATGAGTATAGGCTTAAGGTGTCGCAATAGATAGCATGAGCACAATTCACCTACGATTGGATTTAGACATCTCTTTTTAATCCTGCTCCTCAAATTATTTTTGATAAATAGATTTGATAAAGGGGTGTTTAGGGTTATGGATTCATTTAGTCAATATGGCTATTAATAAGTGCTTACTTACGGAGTCATCGTGATTTGCTATAATGAGCCACAAGCCGATGAGTCGTCGCGGCAAGCTTTTGTAATACTCATATTTAGCACAACGATGCTTACTGTTTTGGTTGATTATTATGCGTATCCGTAAACTGTTCAAATTTGAAAATGCGCATATTGTGCGTAATTGTAGCTCAGAGCGCTGCAAGCATTCTATCCATGGTCATAGCTATCAAATCGAATTGATTCTTGAGGCTAAGCGCTTAGACCATGGGCAGATGGTCTATGATTTCGGTTTATTAAAATCGTCTATAAAAGATATTATCGACAGCTTTGATCATGCGATCTGCTTTTGGAACAAAGACGACCCTGAGTATATCGCCGCCTGCAAAAAATTCAGTGCACGCTGGATAAGCTTGCCGGTATCGCCATCAGCAGAGCAGTTCTCACGCGTGATATTCTTTTGGGCGCAAGAGATTCTAAAACAAACCCAAATGCGAAACGGTGAATCTGATGTCAGCGTTTACTCGGTGATTGCACACGAAACTGCAACCGGTTATGCGCAGTGTTTTGCTGATGATGTGGCCAATGAGCAAATGGGCAAGCTTAATTTAGAAGCGTTTGAGTTTAGCGATCAAGTCAGCAGTGAATGGCATGACCCTGAGTTATATGCCAAGCTGATTCGCGGTGAAAGCTTTGTCAATCCATCCGTGACTATGCAAGTACAGGCAGGTAACTCTGATGTCTAATAGTATAAAAGAAGACAAAAACGTTAAAACGTTGACACTGTACTCTGAAGCCGATACCCAGAGTTTGGCAGCGCAATTGGCAACTTTACCACTATCCGGTAGCGTTTGGCTGGCGGGAGATCTGGGTGCAGGTAAGACCACGCTGACTCGTTATTGGTTGCAAGCGCTCGGACATACGGGTGCCGTTAAAAGCCCGACTTATACCTTAGTTGAGCCTTATAGTATCGAGCAAAATGATGGGTCAATTAAGCCAGTTTATCATGCTGACTTATATCGTTTGCAAGATCCAGAAGAGCTATCTTTTATCGGTTTCGATGAGTATTTAGATGAGCCAAATGCGTTGGTTATTATCGAATGGGCCAGCCGTGCGGACAGCTATTTACCGCCGCCGACTTTATTTATTGATATGGTTCAAAGTGACAGCGTAGACAATAATAAAAAAGAAGCCCGTCAAGTTGAGCTGCGATTATCAAAGTCAGGTCAAGCGCAAGGCTTGGATTTATCCTCTCTTAAGATTTAGTTTGCATCTCATATCTGTAGCCAATGTAAATCACCAATAGCCGACAGCATCATTTATCACCACGCAAAATAACGATACCTCTTAATGCCACAAATGCCAGACAACCATTCTCATACTCGCATCAAAAAGCTATCGCCGCTGCTGATTAATCAATTGGCAGCGGGCGAGGTAGTAACGCGCCCAGCAGCCGTGGTTAAAGAATTGCTTGAAAATGCGATTGACGCTGGTGCGAGTAAGATTGCGATTCATATTACCCAAGGCGGCATGGGTATGATTGAAGTGGTCGATAATGGCACGGGTATCCATCCTGATGATATGGTTATGGCCATTACCCGTCATGCAACCAGTAAAGTCGCGGATGTTGCTAATTTGCATGGTATTACGACCTTAGGCTTTCGCGGCGAAGCATTGGCAGCAACGGCGGCGGTTTCTCGTTTGACCTTAGCCAGTAGTCATGATGACAGTGGTGTTGGTCGCCAGTTGCAAGTCGCGGGTGTATTGGACGATATGCCAAAGTTGCTGCCAGTTGTGCATCATCGTGGTACGACCATTACCGTTAAAGATTTATACTTTAACGTACCAGCCCGTCGCGGCAACTTAAAATCTATTGCCACCGAGTTTGGTCATATCGAAACGATAGTGCGAGAAGTGGCTTTAGCGCGCGCAGATGTGGCGCTGACGCTGTTTCATGATAATAAAAAGCGGCTGTCTCTTTCTTCAAGAGCAATGTCTGTCAATGACAACAGCAACAATAACGCTAATCGTCTGCCTTTATCACGTCTTGAGCAAGCGACTGGGTTGCCATTAACGGATAAGGCCTTAGAAATAGCATTAGATCTGAGCAATTTAATACAGTCGCCTAAAGACTACGTTGATAGTAGCTTTGGCGCTCAAGCCAGCATTAATGGCTGGTTATGGCCTATCATTAATACGCAAGATACTTTACCAAAGTTAATCTATGTAAATGGACGACTGGTTAAAGAAGCATTGATTAGCAATCAGCTACGTCAACTTGCCCAAACCGCTCAGTTAGCAGGTATTGGCTATGCGCTTTATTTTGATCTGCCAACTGAGTGGCTTAATATTAATGTACACCCATCTAAACAGCGTATCAAAATCAGTCCGTTAAATAATATCATGGCGCATCTCAGTCATGCGATTCGGACAAAGCTTAAAAATGTAATTAGCAAAAAGACCATTAATTCCGTTAATGATGATAGTCAGGTATTAAATAATAGTCTGTCTATAAATAATACTTTCGCTGCTCAAATGGAACAGACATCATCGACTACTCATTCAACCAAAAGCCAGCAAGTCCAAGCACCCAAACAGCGCTATCAGTTATCAGAAAATACGCCTACTTCTCAAACCGTAGACACATTATTTGTCTCTGAAAATATTAATCAAAATAACATTCAAAACACCCGTAATATCTCTAACGATGCAGCAATAAATTCGACATCTTTGCCTTATTGTCTGGACGTGATTGACGATTTAAATAAGGCGTTAACTGAATCTGCTAGTACGACATACATCGAAGATAAAGCGCTGCCGCTGTTATTGTTTTATTACCAAAGCCAATATTTACTGATTAGTGCAGCAGATTGGCAGTCAAAGATTGGTTTATTGTTTGAGTCACGTGTATTTGGCGATACGGCATTTAAAAAAGAAAAGATGTTGAACAGCGCAGCGGCCATTAATCAGCAACTTGCTACCGTGAGCATGCAAATGTCACCGCAAGACTTAATGATTTTCATAGCAGATATGGAAAGCGTACTTGTTAAACATGCGATCAAATCTATCGATAGTCATCGATTGGTTGCATTGATGCTGTCATCTGCCCCTGAGTAAATGTGTATCTAACGACATAAAAAATATAATAAGCAAACTTTAGCAGTGACAAGTCGCAAATTTACTTAGCGCTAATCATATAATTAATAAAGGCAATTCTATGCAAATTTCGTCTGATAGCTCATCTTATCGCCTCAATTCCAAGCTAACGGATAATAGCGTGGTGTGTTTGATGGCACCAACCGCGAGTGGCAAGACGGCACTGGCTTATGAGCTGTATGATACCGGACGTTATGAGCTGATTTCGGTCGATTCAGCACTGATATATCGTGATATGAATATCGGTACGGCGAAACCAACGGCTGCTGAGCTGGCGCGCTATCCGCATCATTTGGTCGATATCATTGACCCGATGCAGAGCTATAGTGTCGCTGAGTTTGTGCATGATGTTGCCCGTTTGATTGATAGCTGTCATGAGAATGGCAAAATCCCCTTGCTCGTCGGTGGTACCATGATGTATTACATGGCGCTCATTGATGGGCTATCTCCCGTACCCGATAGTGATGAGAGCGTTCGTGCGCGCGTGGAGCAGTGGCGGCAAGAGGAAGGTATTAGTGCGCTGTATGACTATCTCGGTAAGATAGATCCGATTAGCCATGAGCGTCTCAATGCAACCGATACTCAACGTATTACTCGAGCGCTTGAAGTCTATCTACAAACCAACATACCCATCAGTGATTGGCAAAAAAAGCCTAAAAAAGCCTTGGCTCATAATCCCAATCAAAATTGGCATGCGTTGGCAGTAATGCCTGAGCGCCCATGGTTGCACAAGCGTATCGAGCAACGTTTGGATATCATGTGGAATGAAGGATTGGTCGCTGAAGTGATAGGGTTGCTTGAGCAGTATCCACTGACGCCCAATTTGCCATCGATGCGCTGTGTTGGCTATCGTCAAGTATTGGAGTACCTTGTGCATACTAATCACCCAGTATTTGAGCAAGCACATTTAGATAAAGCACAGTTTTATGATGCTTTTGGTCAATTAGATGCTTCAATAAGTGGGCAGATAAGATCCGAGCGCACAGCTCAGCTAGCCATTCAAGCGCCCGAGCACACTAGCCGGACCGAGGTGCTTGCTTGTCAGCAAATGCAAAATAAGGCATTATATGCGACAAGACAGCTAGCAAAGCGCCAATACACTTGGCTGCGTAAACTTACTCAATTGTCTGATTTATCTGGTGATGTGTCTAACGATGATAAGCAGATAGACCATGCTATAACGATAAAAACGTTTGATACCATGGCACAGGTGCGAGATTATTTATATTGATGCCTATTTATATCGACGCCTGCTTATATTGCTGACGGATTAAACCGATAGCGGAATTAGCAATACGTAAAAAATAATGACAATTAGTTTCAAAGTATAATGTATATAGCTGCTATAATTTAAACCCAGTAGCACAGTGGGAATTATATTTATATAACCGCTTGTTTAATGGCTATTAGTTAACGTTTGTTGATAAAATAGCTTTTGAAACAAGTGGTTACTTAATAATTTACAATAATAACGTATTCACGATAAAGTGGAATCACTTAACAACAATGAGCGCTTATTTAGATACGTTTTATAAATAAAACTTATTATTGTATCTGCCCTTAGCCATTATAATTAAAGTGACACTTAAAATAATTGGCATTAAAAATAATTATACAATATTTAGGAGAGATTTCATGTCAAAAGGACAAACCTTACAAGATCCGTTCTTGAATTCGCTGCGCAAAGATCGCATTCCCGTTTCTATTTTTTTGGTAAATGGTATTAAACTACAAGGTCAAATCGAGTCATTTGACCAATATGTGGTATTGCTAAAAAATACCGTTAGCCAAATGGTTTATAAACATGCCATCTCAACAGTAGTGCCAGCGCGCAATCCTAGAAGTAGCACAGCAACTGGCACCAGTACAGCCACGCCAAGTGCCGCACCCGTTGGTTATCAAGGTGGTGGTATGAGTAGTGGCTTTGAGCGCGGTAGCAACCTTGCGAGCACGGGTGGTTTTGAAGAGCGCGGTTTTGCCAATCGTAGTGGCTTTAATCGCGGCGGCTTTAGCCAAGGTCAAGAGCGCGGTTTTGAGCGTGGCAGCTTTGGTCAAAGTCAAGAACGCGGTTTTGAGCGCGGTGGTTTTGGTCAAGACCGTGGTTTTGAGGCGCCGTCAGATAATGCGGGCTTCGAAAATAAACCAAATGACGATACTGACGACAGTAATAACTAAAATCTACCTTGAAAGTACTGTGTTTAAGTTTTATGCCTAAAATATCGTACTTAAGAGGTTGTGCTTGCAATAATGAGCTAGAAACATATTGCTCAAATCTATAGTAATGCTCAAATCTAAAGTAATGCTTAATTAAAAAGTATGTTATTAAAATGTTCTATATCTGATTGAGACCTACTATATTATAGTGGGTTTTTTTTGTATAAATAGACGTATAATTGCATCTATCAATGCCAATGTTAGTGCTAAAATGATGGCATATCATCATGCGCGATACTATTAATCTAGAATGTTATTAATCGAGAGCATTATTAATTAAGAGCATAGTATAGTAAAATATTCTATTGATTCACCGCATATTCCAATTTGAAGAATTTAAAGTCATTAAATTTTAAGTTATATAATTAAAAATTACTAAATTGAAAGTCGCTGAATGTAAAGTCACTAAAAAATATCGAGCTGCTGTATGAGTAATCCCCAACGCAATTTAACCCATCAACAATTTATTAGTACTGCTATCGAAGCGATTCATACTGAGATGGCGGCACTAGAATTGTTAACTGAACAAATCGATGATAGATTTGCCCAAGCCTGCGATATTATCTTAGCCTGTCAAGGGCGAGTGGTGGTGACGGGAATGGGTAAATCAGGACTCATTGGGCGCAAAATAGCAGCGACCTTTGCTTCTACGGGCACGCCAGCATTTTTTATGCACCCAGGTGAAGCAGGGCATGGTGACTTAGGGATGTTAGTACAGGGCGACGTCTTACTTGCCATCTCAAACTCGGGTGAATCGGACGAGATTAGAATGCTGCTGCCCGTAGTTAAGCGCTTGAATATTCCGCTGATTAGTATCAGCCGAGACAAACGCGGCATGCTACCACGTGCAGCGGACATCGTTCTGACGCTTGGTAAATCACAGGAAGCTTGCCCGCTTAATCTTGCCCCGACTTCCAGTACCACGGCGACTTTGGCATTAGGCGATGCGTTGGCAGTGGCTTTGGTTCATGCCCGCAACTTTACTTCAGAAGATTTTGCATTATCGCATCCCGCTGGCGCGCTAGGACGACAGCTACTGACGCGCGTTGAAGATTTGATGCATCCCAATTCAGAAAACTTACCGCTGATTAATCAACAAGCGCCACTACAAGACGCTTTATTTACCATGTCGGCTGGGCGTTTGGGTATGACGGTGGTCACTGATGACGAACAAAAAGTGGTCGGTGTATTTACCGATGGTGATTTGCGCCGCGGCTTAGAAAAAGGCATTGATTTGCAAACTCCGATGCGTGATTTGATGGTAAGCAATCCACGTCGCGTCAGTAAAAGCATGCGCGCATCAGATGCGCTAAGTGTGATGAATGAAAATGGGATTAGCCAGCTGCTGATTATTGATGAGGCAGAGCGCTTGGAGGCCGTCATTACGGTGCATGATTTATTACAAGCCGGTGTGAAGTAAGTACCGCATTAACAATGATGGCATTAATGATTATTGTATTAATAAGTATTATATTAATAATTGCTATATTAAAAAAGCCTTTAATAAGAGAGCACTGATGCAAGACTTAATTAAAAAAGCCGGACAAGTGAAGTTATTGGTCATGGATGTTGATGGTATTTTGTCAAACGGTCAAATTATTTATGATGCCAATGGTATTGAAACCAAGGCTTTTTCAGTACAAGATGGCGTGGGCGTTAAGTCGTTGGCACGTTATGGTATTTTAACCGCCATTATTACCGGTCGTAGCAGCCCTATGGTAGATAAGCGCGCTGCTGAGATGGGTGTCAATCACATTGTCCAAGGCCGTGATGATAAGCTGATTGCTCTAAACGAACTATTAGCCACGCTTGATCCTGCGCTCAATATCACCGCTGCCGATTGTGCGTATATGGGTGATGATTTACCCGATATTAAAGCGATGCAAACCGTTGGTTTTGCTGCAACTGTTCCAAACGCGCATGCAGAAGTCATAAAACGTAGCCATATGGTGACCACGCGCGCAGGCGGCACCGGCGCTGTACGTGAAATATGTGATCTGATTTTAAAGGGTCATGGCCACTATCAAGACTTTATTGCGTCTTATACGCTTGATGAAGCCAAAACTCAGGATAACTTGTCGTGAATACTCGTGTTTTAATCGTTCTTGCGTTGATTCTCGCTGTGATTGCTGGCTGGTTCTTTAAGCAGCAAGGAGAAATTACACCACCGGTCAGTATCGAAGCGACGGATGTTGATTATGAAGCCACCGATATCAAGGCGGTGCAGACCAATGAGAAAGGTGAAACTGAGTACGAGCTGAGTGCTGAATCATTGACCCACAATCCTGTGACCAATAAGGATGAGATGAAAGGCATCACGATGAATTGGGAGCCTTCAGATGAGCAGCGCTATCGTATTGAAGCGGGCAGTGCCGCTATCAGTCAGCAGACGGGTGAAATGAGCTTATCAGGCGGTTTCTCCTTGGTCAGCGAAGGTAAAGCTGGTGCTTCTGATGTTGAACCTATTAAAGTGACGGGTACTACATTAAAAGGCAATACCAAGTCAGGTCAAGTTTATAGTGATGAGCCAGTCAAAGTCGAGCAAGGTATGAATCGCTTTGAGGCCTCTAGCATGACTGCCAATCTTGAAACTGGTGATTATGAATTTGGCAAGGTTGCGGTTGCCTTTACGCCAGCGAAACGCCAAGACAAAGCCTTGTTTTAATAGCGACTTAAGCTTTAAATTAATATCAGTTGCCGCTTTAATATTGTCCTAATCACCCAATTATTTTAGCCTCTATACTGATATTAGATGCATATTAACAGCAGCACCTAGCAGGAAGTTTGCAAGCTCTACTACCCATAATGACACGAGTAAATTTTATGAAATCCACTTTTTTGCCTACTTTACGCTTGCTATCGACGCGCTCTATTCAAGTATCAAACGGATTACGTGCGCTGCCGATGGTGATGCTGTTAGCCTTGCCGTTATATAGCCATGCCTTACCATCAGATGCCAATCAAGAAATCAAATTATTGGCCGATAAAGCCACTTATAGCGAACGCACAGGAATTACCAGCTATTCGGGTACGGTAGTGATTACGCAAGGGACGTTCAAGATGACCGCTGATAATATTACGGTCAATTTATCACAGGGTCGCAGTATCAATTCGGCCGTCGCAACCGGTCGTCCAGCCACCATGCAGCAGGTGGTTACACAAGAAAAAGGCTTGGCAAAAGGTCAGGCCAATAAAATCGACTATAACGCGGTCACAGGTATCGTTACGCTTACGGGTAATGCAAAACTGGTACAAAATGGCGCAAGCTTTGCCGGTAATGTCATTCGTTATAGCTTAAAAGCGGGCGATGTAGAAGCAACCGCTGGTGGCAATCAACGCGTAGAGTTGGTTTTCCCGCCTAATAACAGCACCAATCAAAGCAGCATACGCTAAGTAATTAAACCGATTAACATGTTAAATGACAATTGATTAGATGGCTAATATTGCTCAATGAATTAAAATCTTTAAACCTATAAGCCGTCCATGTTTAAGCCAATTGTATTAGCGCTTGAGTGTTGCAACTTTACAAGTAAGTGATGAGTAAGTTATGAGTGATATTAAAAATAATGTTGTTAATAGCAATGAGCTTAATAATGACTCTGTAGCGTCAGCTAATAGCTCTGAACCTGTCGCTCGTTTAACGATGCAAAATTTAGGTAAGCGCTATGGTAAACGCTGGGTGGTGAAAGATGTGTCATTCTCTGTTGAACAAGGGCAAGTCGTCGGATTACTAGGGCCAAATGGTGCAGGAAAAACCACCAGCTTTTATATGGTAGTGGGACTGGTCAACATGGATAAGGGCCGTGTGACCTTAGGAAAAATGGATTTATCCAAATATGCCATGCATGAGCGCGCCCGCGCCGGTATTGGTTATTTGCCGCAAGAAGCGTCTATTTTCCGTAAATTATCGATTGAAGACAATATCTTAGCTATTCTACAAACTCGTAAAGAATTGAGTGCCTCTGAGCAGCGCCAAGAGCTTGAAAAACTCATCGGCGAGTTCCATTTAGAACATGTGCGCAAGTCACTCGGCATGAGTGTCTCAGGTGGTGAGCGCCGTCGCTGTGAGATTGCGCGCGCTTTGGCTGCTGATCCTAAATTTATCCTATTGGATGAGCCCTTTGCCGGTGTCGACCCTATCTCTGTAGGGGATATTAAAGACGTTATTTTAACCCTAAAAAATCGTGGTATTGGGGTTTTAATTACTGACCATAATGTACGTGATACTTTAGCGATTTGCGAAAAAGCCTATATCGTTTCAGAAGGCGCTATTATTGCTGAAGGGACGTCGAGCGAAGTATTAGAAAATGAATTGGTGAAGTCAGTTTATCTTGGTAAAGATTTTCAGGTATAAAATAATCTTACGGCTTAGCCGATATACTTTCTTTAAAACCTCATCTGTATTTTTAGCCAGATATTTCGTTATTAGGCAGACCTTCAACGGATATTTGGTGATTGCTTTTTTATAAGAGCAATCTTTGTCAGTACATTCTTTGCAAGCACAGTCCTCTATAAATTACCGCCTGATTCTACAGGCTGATATATCATCTCTAACACTCTTATATTAAAGCTTTTACAGAGCTTCATAAATTCTATCTATTATTCTTTATTTATTACTTTCGATTGACCAGCTGAATAAGGTTCATACGTTATGGCAAAAAATAAAAGTAGCTATGTCTGCCAAGGCTGCGGTGCACATTTTGGTAAATGGTCGGGACAGTGCTCTGATTGCGGCGAATGGAACAGCTTAGTTGAAGCCCCAAATGTCAGCATGCCTCATCATAACAAAAGCACTGCTAAACCAGCAGCAAATCGTGCAACACCTCGCTCATCGGGTGGAGCACCAACCGGGAACTATTCCGGCACACATAGTGCGGTCATGCCACTCAATGCCGTAAGCGTAGGTTTGGATACGCGTTTACCAACCGGTATCAGTGAGTTTGATCGGGTATTAGGTGGCGGATTGGTGGCCGGTTCTGTCGTTTTGATAGGTGGTGACCCAGGTATCGGTAAATCGACGATTTTGCTGCAAACCGCGACTAATATGGCAAAGGCTGATTCATTGGCGGGTAGTGCTCTGTATGTGACGGGTGAGGAATCATTGGCGCAGGTAGCTATGCGTGCCAAGCGTTTAGATTTGCCTGCTGATAGGTTGCGTGTACTTGCTGAAACCAATGTAGAGACTATTTGCGCGGCATTAACCCAAGAGCAGCCTGCGATTGCTATTATTGACTCGATTCAGACCATTTATACCGATGCAATCAATTCGGCCCCGGGCGGCGTCAGTCAGATTCGAGAGTCGGCGGCTATTTTGACTCGTTATGCCAAGCAAACCGGTACGGCATTATTTTTAGTGGGGCATGTGACCAAAGAAGGAACGCTGGCAGGTCCGCGTGTGCTTGAGCATATGGTTGATACGGTTTTATATTTTGAAGGTCAGTCTGACTCGCGTTTTCGTATGATACGCGCGGTGAAAAACCGTTTTGGCGCGGTCAATGAGTTAGGGATTTTTGGCATGACCGATATGGGGCTAAAAGAAGTCGCCAATCCGTCAGCGATATTTTTAAGCCGTTATGACAAGCCTGTGGCTGGTTCTGTAGTCATGGTGAGTCGTGAAGGTACCAGACCGCTACTAGTGGAAGTACAAGCCTTGGTTGATGATTCACAAGGTTCACCTAGACGCATGGCATTAGGACTAGATTTTCAACGACTATCGATGTTGCTAGCGGTCATGCATCGCCATGGCGGTATCCATACTAGCGGACAAGACGTCTATGTCAACGTCGTCGGCGGTGTGAAAGTGATAGAAACAGGGTCTGATTTGGCAGTGCTCTTAGCTTGTGCCTCTAGTATCAAAGAAAAGCCTTTGCCGTCATCACTGGCTGTTTTTGGTGAAGTCGGCTTATCAGGTGAAATTCGCCCTGTACCTAATGGTCAAGAACGCTTAAAAGAAGCAATGAAGCACGGCTTTAAACATGCGATTATTCCTAAAGCCAATGCGCCTGCTAAAGATGCGCCGCAGTTCAAAGGTATTAATGTGATTGCAGTAGAACGCTTAGATGATGCGATTGAAAGGGCGTTTGAGCTATAAGGTTTTAATAGCAAACCCTTTTATATTCATAATTAAAATTTACACAACAAAAAAGCGCCTAACTTTGAATGAGTTAGGCGCTTTTTATTTGAAGCTAAAAGTATGGTTTTTCTATAATACGAAACCGTTAAGGGCTTAAAACGCTATTGTTCTAAGACGTTAATGGTTTAAGAGGATGGGCCTGAAACACGTTCAATAGCCACGTTACCCACACCTTTACCAGTAATACCAAGTTGCTTGGCCGCACCATAAGACAAATCTAACACACGGTTACCATGGAATGGACCACGATCATTGACTTTTACCACAACGCTTTTACCATTGTTTTTATTGGTCACTTTAACGTAGCAGTTCAGTGGTAGCGAACGGTGCGCAGCGGTTAGGCCATTCATATCAAAAGTCTCACCGCTAGCGGTTTTGCGACCATGAAACTGACGACCATACCAAGAGGCTAAGCCGGTTTGCTTGAATTTGCTCACAGAGTTAGAGGCGACTGCTGTTAGGCGCTCTAGTACATCTTCGTCTTTAGATACTTGTGCGGTGTCACTGGCCAACAGTGAGCTGCTCAGTGCCAATGAAGTAGGTTGGCGGGCAGACTTAACTAAGCTTGATGCGCCGTCGTGCTGACGACTAAGTTCACCGAGTACACGGTCAATATGGGAGGCGTTATCTTGCGAGATCATTGCAAGGGAGGTTTTTGATTCTACCGCATTTGCATTAGAAGCGACTGCAGAGCCAGCAAATAAAACCGCTGACATTGTAAGTAAACCAGATAAACGCTTATTCATAAGTACCTCTATAACTTATACATCAAAACTTAACACTAAAAACCTCTTAGATGGAGCGAGGCAGGGTTAGACCAATCTAACCCTGCCGCAAACCCTAAAACCGAGATCAATCACCTTTCTCATAATGACTGACGTTACCGCCCGGCTTCAATAAATTTTAATATATGGTAATTTTTATTTCATCATCATAAGTGAGTAGGCGTTTATGATTTAGGGACAAATCACCAAACTTAACTTATGACACGCTCAAATGATAGTTAACAATATGAATTAAATAACGCATCAACCACTAAAATGGGATACTGCTATTCGATAACCAAACTTTCACACAATGCTAAATTAATAAAGAGTTTAAAGTGTATTACGTATTACTTTGTTATTAAACCGTTAATTAAGTAGTAACTTTGAAAGTCTGAAATCTACAAGTTGCTAACTATACGGAGGAGCTACAACGACAATATAATTGAATGATAAGTTTGTTAGTATCTATGTACGGGTTATGTATCATATCTACCATAAAACGAGGTTAACGCAATTTTTTGTAAAAAACAAGGAATAAAACCTCTCAGTATGAGTGGACTAATAGTGGGTTCTTATAGGGGTGTAGTTGGTAGGTTTTTGGTATTATTTATAAGAATAACAGTGACTTATGATTATTAATAAGTGCGTGATGTTAGGGTTTTTATGACAATCTATGTAGAATTGATTACAAATAAAATTAGGTTAAAACAACAAGTGTCCGCCTAATTTTGCAAATTCTGTGTTGATATCGAATAAAGGCTGAATGAATGCTGATGGCAAATTCTTCCTAAATTTGCCCACCGATTTGCTGCCTAATGACTTTTTAAATGACTAAGTTGGATGCTTAATAGCGTGTTTTTATCGTTATTTCAACCAAGGCTAAAACGGCCATTAAGCATAAAAATTGCTATACATAATTCACTTTGTAAGTTGCTTTATTTGCAAGCTGCTTAAAAAAGCATTAGTCAGATTTATGGGTATGGATTGACATCAATAAGCCGAAACCCGCCATCAAGGTAACGATAGCTGTACCGCCATAACTAATAAAAGGCAAAGGCACACCGACAACCGGCAAAATGCCGCCGACCATACCGACATTGACGAAGACATAGACAAAAAAGGACATAGCAATCGCGCCTGCCAATAATCGACTATAGGTATCAGGATGGCTGAACGCAATATATAAGGCACGAGTCAGCACACAGGCATAAATAGACATGAGTAATATCACGCCAAGCAGGCCAAATTCTTCAGAAAAGGCGGCAATGATAAAGTCAGTATGACCTTCTGGTAAAAAATGTAGATGAGACTGGGTGCCTTCTAGATAGCCTTTGCCAGTGAGGCCGCCTGCACCAATAGCGGTCTTGGATTGAATGATATTCCAGCCAGCTCCTTGTACATCAGCCTCAGGATTAAATAAGGTTAGGACGCGCGTACGTTGGTAATCATGTAATAAAAAGTTCCAAGCGAAGGCGACCAAAGGCACCGCCAAAGCCGCTGCACTCGCAATCAATCGCCACGAAAGCCCTGCCAAAAACAACACAAAAATGCCACTGGCCGCGACCAATAATGAAGTACCAAGGTCAGGTTCTTTAGCGATTAACAATACCGGCACTACGATTAACGCCAAAGTGATGGCAATGCTGGATAGTGAGGGCGGCAAGTCACGTTTGGATAAAAACCACGCACACATCATCGGCATGCCAAGTTTCATAAACTCTGAAGGCTGCACACTGCCAAATCCCGGTAAGTTAATCCAGCGCTGCGCACCCATGCGCACCTCGCCAATGATATCAACCAGTACCAATAATATCAGCCCTAACACATAAAATATGGGGGTAAAGGTGCGATAGAGGCTAGGCGGTATCTGCGCCATGATAAACATCACCGTAAAGGCAACGCCATAGCTGACCATTTGGCGTATGACCATGTCGCTATCTTGGCCGGATGCGCTGTATAAAATTGTCAAACCAATACAGCAAACCGTTAATAGCAGTAAGGTTAGCCACGGGTCAATATGAGTACGTTGCCATAGTGTCGGCGCATGACCTTGACCTAGATGATGGCTCTGACGTGAAAAACGGTATTGCGGGTTAGAAGACATAGGCAAAATGTGACTGGCAGTTGGTGTGAAAGAAAAGTCAGGTTTGACGGATAATAGCTCATCAATTAAGCAATTAAGCAACTAATCACTAAGCAAGCGGCGATTATAAGGCGTTCATTTAACCAGATAATAGCGAATAACGTAACTTACTGGTAATAAAGTAACGTCAATATGAACATTATAAGGATAAGTGTTAATAACGAATAGGTGACCGCTGATTCGCTGCGATAGTTTAGCCTGCTTGCTTAAAATTTGATAGTATCGATAAAACGTTTTTAGCGGTAGTTTCTAATAATGATAAAGACAAAAAAATCTGTTTATAGGCAAATATATAAGCCTGTTATTGCCCTATGTATTTGTGCCAGCAGTGTCTCGGCTTCTGCCGCTATTATAAGTGATAATAGTGAGCGCCGTATCCAAATCCGCCATGGCAGTAGCGCTACTGATAGCACTTCTAACGCCTATATCACGCCTGCTAGAAATTATGGCAGTCAAAGCAATAGTTATAGTGGCGGCGCGACAATATTAAGCGAGGGCAGGAGTGGGTCAAATAGCTTAGGCGGCGATAGTATGCAAGGGCTCATTCAGCAAAAACAGCGCGAATTTAATTTTGATAGTGGTTTGTCGATAGAAGAGAGCAAACGCGTCATTACCAATAAAGTTACGCCACGTTATAACACCACTTATAACACTGGTAATAATAACTTCGGAAATAGTAATTATAACGATTTTACCAGTATGGACTTTAATACTTGGCTAAATAGTAATAGCTACCGCGCCGGACAAGTGGCCAATTATCAGCGCTATTTAAGCTCACGAGTGGGGGCACAAAACGTCCCGCCCTTATCACAGCTGCTAACGACTGCTCGTAGTTGGGATAAATGCGGCTATGAGCCTTATCAGCTACCGCCGCAGGAGCTATGGGTGAATATTGTGCCGACCTTGCAGCTTTATAGTCAGCTCAAAAACCAAGGTATCTTGCCTGCCAATACCGAGATACGTTCAGTCTATCGCAGTCCTGGGTTAAATGGCTGTGCAGGCGGGGCAAACGCCAGTAAGCACATGACCGCAGGCGCGATGGATATTTGGGTGCCAGAATATGAAAGTAGCCCATGGCAGCTGAGTCGTATGCAAGACAGCTTATGTGAGTTTTGGCAATATCAGGGCCAATCGCACAACTTTGGCCTAGGATTATACTCTACTGGTGCGATTCATTTAGATACTGATGGTTATCGTAAATGGGGCTTTAATCATGCCAGTAGTAGCTCTGCTTGCCGCTATTAAATAGTATATTTTTAAAAACTATATCGTGAATTAAAGAAGCTCAGCCAGTAATATTTACTGGCTGAGCTTCTTTATCGAGTTTATTTTTTATAGATAATTGATTATCAATAAAGGTATATCAATGCTCAATCGATATTCTTAAACGCCTATAAAAAACATGCTATCAGGCTTATTATTTTTTCTTAGACGTCTTCTCATCCCAAGGGTTCACCTCACCAACGGTAACGATTAAAAAGTCGTCAGGTTTTAAGGTGTCGCGCAGGGTTTGGTTAACCTCTGACAGTTTGACCTGTTCGATACGACTGACATAATTGGTCAGATAACTGTTGGGTAGCTGATAAAAATTCATCATGCCAAGTAGACTATTGATTCCTGCGTTACTGGCGAAACCCATCGGAAAACTGTTTTTTAAATTATCCGTGGTC